>NZ_JAQRFK010000008.1 GCF_028598745.1 Xenorhabdus sp. IM139775 | reverse complement strand
ACGTTTCAAACTGTTTATCAGAAAGCCCTTGAACGGGATGCCGGATTTGCCGTCACACTGAAACTTGCCCGCTTGATGGGATTACGTTCTCAGGAAGCGGTGCAGTGTAGTGCTTCATTGAAAAGCTGGCGAAAACAATTAGAACAACCAGAGCCAAAATTGCATGTAGTTTTCGGTACAAAAGGCGGCCGCCCAAGGCAAACCCGTGTATTGGATGTTATTGCGGTGAAAGAGGTTGTAGATCAGGCCATTGCTGTTGCAGAGCAGCGAGGCGGCAGGTTGATTGATAAACCAGATCTCAAACAGGCCATGAACTACTGGCGAACACATACCACAAAAATTGGATTAAAGGGCAGTCATTCACCTCATAGCTTGCGCTATGCATGGGCGCAGGATGCACTGGCGTTTTACCAACAAAATGGCTTTAGCCGTCAGGAGGCAAGGGCATTGGTTTCAATGGATTTGGGGCACGGTGATGGTCGCGGACGTTATGTTGAGCGGGTTTATAGTCGTTCAACTTAGCAGTTCAGTTATTGAGTTAGATAAAACAATCAGTTAAAGTAATGCCGCCATTGGCAAATACCAATGGTCAAGGCGTCGCGGCCTTGTGCTCTTATACACTGGTAAGATTTTTTACCAGTGTAGCTTGCTGTTACCTTTTCAATGGTGATTCAGGCCGGGGAGGCTATGCCTCGCCGGAATAAGAGCCGGTCCGCGAACCCTGTCTGGATCACCACCATCAATTTTCTCAATTAATGGAAGGGGTAGCAGGAATGAATAACGTTAGAAATGACTGGCATCAAGCCGATATTATTGCTGCATTACGTAAACGTGGTACAACCTTGGCGGCTGTCTCCCGTGAAGCTGGACTCAGTTCATCGACATTAGCAAACGCATTAAGCCGCCCGTGGCCTAAAGGGGAATGGATTGTTGCGAATTATCTCGGCATACATCCTTCAGAAATTTGGCCTAGCCGTTATGTAGATATGGACGGCAATTTTATTGATCGCAGACCGCGAGAAGAATCAAATCAATAATTATTCTAATACCGCAATATCAGGGAAATAGTCACTTCATCAAATCACTTTCCGTACTATCAATTATCACTTGATGAGGTGACACTATAGTCTAACTGTCCTCTCAATAGCTTTCGACGAAATATACCCCAACCCCTTCACCGTCCGCAAAGTACTCTTCTCTTTAAGAAGGCTGCCTGTCAGATGAAAAATATCTTCCGGTTGCTATTATTACGTTTGCAGCGAGCTGATTAACCACTGTTGATATTTTAAATCGCAGTAGTGAAAAATCACGATGTTGTTTGAAACGCAGTCGTGACAAAATAACGGATAGTTTATAGAGAGGGTTATTCTTGGATGATATTTCACCATATGTAATGATTTATAGGAGTGATGTTATCCTAGAAAAGTATATAAGATGAAAATCCCCCAGCGATGATTTAATTTGTATATAAAATTGTATAGATTTCATAATCTGATTAAAAATATGATTTAATATCAATATGTTGACTGGGTTGTTCTATTCAAGTGGGAGCATTGATGTTTAGCGTTTATCATTCAAATCAGCTCGATATTCTCAAGGAGTTGATGGCGATATTGATCGGGGAGAATCCCCTGTCTGACCCGTTTGGCAAAGAAGTCATTTTGGTGCAAAGCCCGGGGATGTCACAGTGGTTGCAAATTCAGTTGGCAGAAAAACTGGGTATTGCTGCGAATATGGAGTTCCCGCTGCCGGCCACGTTTATCTGGCAGATGTTTACTCATGTGTTGCCTGATATTCCCAAAGAAAGTGCCTTCAGTAAGGATGCCATGAAATGGAAATTAATGGCCCTGCTGCCGGATTTGTTGACGGAGCCGGAGTTTTCAGCACTCAGGCACTATCTTGATCAGGATATTGATAAACGCAAGATCCACCAGTTGGCTGGCCGGATTGCCGATCTGTTTGACCAATACCTGGTTTATCGACCACAGTGGTTAGAAAACTGGGAAAATGGTCAATTAATTGATGGCTTGAGCAGCAACCAGTTATGGCAAAAAAGGCTATGGCTTGAACTGACCGCCTATACCCGTCAGCTACAACAACCTTTGTGGCACCGCGCCAATTTGTATCAGCGATTTATCACGACGTTGGAAGCAGGGGATTTTCCATTGAAGCGTCTTCCCCCGCGCATTTTCATCTGCGGTATCTCGGTATTGCCTCCCGCTTACCTGCAAGTACTCAAGGTATTGGGTAACTATATTGATATTCACCTTATGTTCACTAACCCATGCCAATATTATTGGGGAGATATCCAGAGTTATGCTTTTCTGGCCAAATTAGCGAGCCGTAAGCCAAAACATTATAAAAGCCATCAATTACTGGAAAGATTTAAAGAGCCAGAAAAAGCCCCGTCGCTCTTTAATGAAGAAGGGGAGCAGGTGCTGAATAATCCCTTGCTGGCATCTTGGGGAAAATTGGGGATAGATCACCTTTACCAGTTGTCACAATTAGAGCCGGATTCTGATATTCATGCTTTTGTTGAATTAAAGCCCGATTCTGTCTTGCACCAAATCCAGCAAGATATCCTGAATCTTGAAGATCATGCCCAGATTGGTTCGACAGAAAATACCTTTAAACATAGTCTCAAGAAGCGCCCATTTAATGGTGCTGATCGCTCACTGACTTTCCATTCATGCCATAGCCCGCAAAGAGAGGTCGAAGTATTACAAGATCAGCTCCTGCATTTGTTGGATGATGATCCGTCACTGACGCCGAGGGATATCATTGTGATGATGGCCGATATCGATAACTATGCTCCCTATATTCAGGCGGTTTTTGGCAATGCCCCCGATGATCGCTATATCCCTTTTGCCATCTCTGACCGTAAGGTTCGTCAGGCGCATCCTGTCTTACAGGCATTCATTACCCTGCTGGATTTGCCGCAGAGCCGATTTACGGCAGAACAGGTGCTGGCGTTATTGGAAGTCCCGGCCTTAGCCAACAAATTCGCGATTCAGGAAGACGGGTTGCGTTTATTGCGGCGTTGGGTGAAAGAATCCGGCATTTGCTGGGGGTTGGATGATGACAATATTGCCGCCTTATCTTTGCCTGCCACGGGGCAGAATACTTGGCGCTTTGGCCTGACCCGCATGCTACTGGGTTATGCGATGGATAGCGATGCTGGCCCGTGGAATGATGTTTTGCCTTATGATGAATCCAGTGGCCTTGCTGCCGAATTAGCCGGACAATTGGCGGAATTTTTAATGGAGCTGAATCGCTGGCGTAAGATTTTGAGCGAAGAACAGCGGCTGATGGATTGGTTAACGGTATGTCCGCAACTGCTGGACACTTTTTTCGACGCGGATGATGACATTGAACTGGTTCTGGCGCTGATTACGCAACAATGGCAAAAAGTGATTGATGATGGCCTGAATGCGCATTACGACGAAAGCATTCCTTTGGTGCTGCTACGCGATGAGCTGGCGCTGCGTTTTGATGATGAGAAGATCAGCCAGCGCTTCCTTGCCGGCGCCCTCAATTTTTGTACCCTGATGCCGATGCGTTCCATTCCTTTTAAGGTGGTTTGCCTGTTGGGGATGAATGACGGGGTTTATCCGCGAACCATTCCCCCCCTTGGATTTGATCTGATGGCCGAAAAAATGCAGCGCGGGGATAGGAAACGGCGCGACGATGACCGCTATCTGTTTCTGGAAGCGTTAGTTTCGGCGGAACAATGTCTTTATATTAGCTATATCGGTAAATCGATTCGCGATGATACGGAATGCAATCCATCCGTTTTGGTTAACGAATTACTGGATTATATCTGCCAGAGTTTTTGCTTATCCGGTGATGAAATGCGCAATGTTGATGACAGTGCCAAAAATGTCAGAAAGCATTTGCTGGCACAACATACCCGTGTACCTTTTGCGTCAGAAAATTTCTTACCTAACCACCCCTTACAAAGTTATGCCGCAGAATGGTTGCCAGCCGCGACACAGCAGGGTGTTTCAGCTACTGATTTTTGTCAGCCGATTGCGTTTGATCGCAGTGAAGTCAAAGAAGTGGCTCTGGATGAATTGATCCGTTTCTATCGACATCCTGTCCGGGCTTTTTTTCAGCAACGATTGAAGGTGCATTTTGTCATTGAAGAGATGGAACTGCCGGAAGAAGAACCTTTTGTACTGGATAACCTGCAACGCTACCAATTTAACCAACTACTGTTGAGCATCCTGATAGAACAGGGGGCACCTGAATCGTTGTTCTACCATCTCAGGGCGTCGGGAGGATTGCCCTATGGTTCCTTTGGCGAAGTTTATTGGCTGGATCAATTGGAATCCATGCAGCCCTTGGCCGCCAAGGTGAGAGAAGAGAGAACCGAGTCTTCTTCCATTGACCTGTATGAGAAATTAGACACGGTGATGTTAACCGGCAAAATTAATCGGGTACAGCCTGATGGAATTTTACGTTGGCGACCTGCGAACTTAACGGCCAATGATGGTATCCAACTATGGATTGAACATCTTGCCTGTTGTCTTTCAGGCGTTACCAGCGAAAGCCGCATGTATGGAACAAGTAAAAAAGGGAAAAAAGAGAAGGAAGATAAAAAGATTTCAGAATATCGCTTCTTGCCACTGGAACAGGATGAAGCGAAACACTATCTGAACCAGATGATCGAGGGCTATTTTCAAGGAATGTCTGAGCCTCTCCCCCTGTTTTGCCGAAGCGGTTGGGCATGGTTAGTTGACTGTTTTGATAAGGAAACAGGAGACATCGATTTTAGCGAAGAGAGCCAACAACATGCTGAAAATAAATTAATGGAACAATGGCTGGGAACCCATGACCGAAAAGGGGAAGGTGCGGATCATTACGTACAACGGGCTTTCCGGCAAGTTGAACAATCCCTTTTGGAACGAATGAAGCGTGAAGTTCAGCGCTATTTACTGCCGATGGTTCGTTATTCCAATGGATCATTATTTAAATAATTAGGGAGAATATTAGGTTATGCCTAAATACCTTATCCGCATCATGATGATGCTCTTTGGGCTGTTTCTTGGGGCTACTGTATACGCACAATCGCCTTGGCAGCCACTACCCGATACGATCCACAAAAGTGATCGCGATCCTCGTCAATATAAAGCGATTAAATTGCAAAATGGGATGACAGTTCTGCTGGTTTCTGATGAGAAAGCCATTAAATCCTTGGCTGCCGTTTCTCTTCCGGTGGGGCATATGGAAAATCCAGATAATCAGCTTGGTCTGGCTCACTATCTTGAACACATGGTCTTAATGGGTTCCAAGCGCTACCCACAGTCGGGCGGGTTTACTGAATTTTTGCAAAAAAATGGGGGAAGCCATAACGCCAGCACAACCGCCAACCGTACCGCATTCTATCTGGAAGTTGAAAATGGTGCCTTAGCCGGCGCGGTGGATCGCCTTGCGGATGCACTGGCTGAACCCTTGCTGGATCCGGTTAATGCTGATCGTGAACGCCATGCTGTTGACAATGAAATGACCATCGCCCGTGCAGGTGAAGGGCATAGAATATGGCAGATCCGTTCCGAAACCATCAATCCGGCTCACCCTAATGCGCGTTTTGCCGGCGGAAATCTGGAAACACTCAAAGACAAACCCGGCAGCAAATTACAGGCGGCACTGGTTGATTTTTACCAGCGTTATTACTCAGCCAATTTGATGAAAGGTGTGGTGTATGGTAATCAATCCATTGATAAATTGGCGCAGATTGCGGCAGAAACGCTGGGACGCATTCCAGACCGACAGGCTTTAGTGCCTGCCATTACGGTGCCGGCAACCACAGATAAAGAAAAAGGCATCATTATCCATTATGTGCCGGCACAACCGCATAAAACATTGCGACTGGAATTCAGCATTGCGGACAACACTGCTGATTTTCGCAGTAAAACAGACGCCTATGTCGGGTATTTGATTGGTAGTAATAACAGTCAAAATACGTTATCGGGTTGGTTACTGAAACAAGGATTAATTGAGAGTATCAACGCTGGGGCAAATCCCAAAACTGACGGTAACTCCGGTACATTTGATATTTATGTTTCGCTGACGGATAAGGGGCTTGAACAGCGTGATCAAGTTATCGCCGCCATCTTTTCTTATATCAACCTGCTAAAAAAACAGGGCATCAATAAGCGTTATTTCGATGAAATGACAAACGTCTTTAATTTGTCATTCCAGTATGCGTCAATCGTGCGAAATATGAACTATATTGAGGGCTTATCCGATGCCATGCTGCAATTGCCGGTTTCCCATGTCCTGGATGCAGGTTATGTTGCAGATGCCTTTGACCCGAAAGCGATAGCCAGCCGGCTGAATGAATTAACGCCTGAAAATGCGCGTATCTGGTTTATCAGCCCGACAGAGCCGCACAACAAAGAGGCCTATTTTGTACAGGCACCGTATCAGGTCAATAAAATTACACCAAAGCAATTGACTGAATGGAAAAAGCTCGCAAAAGAAGATTTTTTCTCTTTGCCGGAGTTGAATCCCTATATTCCTGATGATTTATCCTTGGTGAAAACATCGGGTAGCCAAAAACAGCCGAAAATGCTTTTGGAAAAGCCGAATGTTCGCTCACTGTATATGCCAAGCCAATATTTTGCGGATGAACCGAAGGGAAGCATCATATTGGAGATGCGTAATCCCAATGGTATGAAAACCGTTAAGGATCAGCTTGCTGATGCGTTGTTTGCCTATTTATCTGCTGCTGCCCTTGATCGACTGAATTATCAGGCATCGGTAGCAGGAATGTGGGTTTCAACCGATTATGCTGAGGGGCTGAGAATAATGGCCGGTGGTTTTACCCAACATCTGCCCGAATTGTTAACCTCAGCCATAGAGCAGTACCTCTCATTTGTGCCGACTCAGGAGAAACTGGAACAGGCGAAATCATGGTATCGGGAACAAATTGAAGTTGCCAATAACAGCAAAGCCTTCCAAATGGCGGTGCAGCCCATTTCCCAACTGGCGAATGTGCCTTACTTTGAACAGTCTGAAAGACTGAAAGTGCTGGATACCCTCACTGTTGACGATATTGTGAAATATCGCCGGGAAATGATCCAACAGGCGGCTTTACAGGCCATGGTCTTCGGCAATCTCACCGAGCAACAGGGTATTGACATCATTCAGGCCGCACAGAAGCAGCTCGCGAATCAAGGGACGGTATGGTGGACTGGCAAACACGTTGTCATTGACCGTCATTATGCGGTTAATTTTAAAAGAACGGCTAGCAGTACGGATAACGCTCTGGCAGAAATCTATATTCCAACGGGGTATGACCGTATCACGGGATATGTTTACTCCAATATGTTGAGTAGCATTTTGTCACCGTGGTTCTTTGAGCAGTTGAGGACGACAGAACAGCTTGGCTACGTGGTTTCGGCCTCCAACTCAGGAATAGGTGAACAATTTGGGCTGGGTTTTCTGGTGCAAAGTAACAGTCAACAACCGGATTACCTGCATCAACGTTATCAGAGCTTCTATCAACATGCGGATAAAAAGCTGAAAGCGATGTCTGATGCTGAGTTTAAGCAGTATAAACAATCACTGCTGACAGAAATGCGTGAACCCCCACAGACTTTCTATTCAGAAGTGGCGCGCTATGAGGGAGACTTTGGGCTCAATAACTTCAAATTTGATACCCGTGAGAAAACCATTGCTGCGATGGAGAACGTCACCAAAGCGCAGCTCATTGCGTTTTATGAAAAGGCGGTGATTAAACGTCAGGGATTAGCACTGATTTCCCAAGTTACCGGAAAAAAAGGCACGGCTCATCAATATGCGGAGCTGAAAGGCTGGAAAACTTACGATTATGTGTCCGATTTCCAGAAGCAATTACCGGTTAAGGTGAATGCTCTGTGAGCAAAGATACACTTAACCCGTTAACCCTGCCGCTGTATGGTCAGCGGCTGATCGAGGCTTCGGCCGGGACGGGAAAGACATATACGATAGGCGTATTGTATCTCCGTCTGCTATTGGGATTGGGCGGCTCTGCCGCCTTTTCCCGGCCGCTGAATGTCGAAGAGATTCTGGTGGTGACTTTTACGGAAGCGGCGACGGGTGAGTTGCGTGGACGGATCCGCGAAAACATCCACCAGCTCCGCTTGGCTTGTATTCGGGAAGAAACTGCGGGTAGCGATCCGACCTATCAGCAACTGCTGAATGAAATTCCTGACAAGGAAAGTGCGGCCGGTTGGTTATTAGCCGCAGAACGTCAGATGGATGAGGCGGCGATTTACACCATTCACGGTTTTTGCCAGCGCATGTTGGTACACAATGCGTTTGAGTCTGGTGTCCTGTTCGATCAAACGTTAATTCAGGATGAAAGTCAGTTGCGTAAACAGGGCTGTGCCGATTTTTGGCGGCGTCACTGTTATCCCCTGCCATTGCCCATCGCGGCCGAAATCAGCCGGATATGGAGTGGGCCGGAAGTCTTGTTGAAAGAGATTGCCGACTATTTACACGGGGATATGCCATATATTGTCAATGCACCTGATAGTGATGAAACGCTGTTTAGCCGCCACCAGAAAATCATTGAACAGATTGATTCGCTAAAGAGTCGCTGGAATGATGCGGCTGCTGAATTAGAGGAACTTATCACTAACTCTGGTGTTGATAAGCGTAGCTACAGCAAAAAGCATTTACCTAATTGGCTGCATAGTGTTTCTGTGTGGGCTAAATCGCCCACCCAAGATTACCTGTTACCGAAAGAGTTGGATAAATTTTGTCAGTCGCGCTTGTCAGAAAAAACCAAAAAAGGGGAAGCGCCGCGGCATCCCCTGTTTGAAGCGATTGAGGGTTTATATCAACAGCCACTGACCTTGAAAGATATCATCATCGCCAAAGCGATCGTGGAAGTTCGTCAGTCCGTGAATCAAGAGAAACTGATGCGTGGCTACATGGGATTTGATGATCTGCTGACCCGTCTGGACAGTGCCTTGCAGCGGGCAGGAGGCGAGCAGCTTGCGGCAACGATCCGCCAGCGCTATCCCGTCGCCATGATCGATGAGTTTCAGGATACTGACCCGCAGCAATATCGCATTTTTCAGGCCATCTATTGCGATCAATCACCAGAGCATCAATCACCAGAGGATCCATCATCAGAGAATGGCTTGCTGTTTATTGGTGATCCCAAACAAGCGATTTATGCGTTTCGTGGGGCAGATATTTTCACCTACATTCGCGCCCGTTCGAGCGTTAAAGCTCATTACACGCTGGAAACGAACTGGCGTTCTTCTGCCCCAATGGTGCAAGCGGTCAATAAACTGTTTTCCCGCCCGGAACATCCATTTTTGTTTGAACAGATCCCCTTTATTAACGTTAATGCCGCAGGGAAAAATCATGGACTGAGATTTTCCCTGCATGGGGAAGACCAAACTGCCTTACGATTTTGGTTACAGTCCGGTGAAGGTGTTTCCAAAGGGGAATATGAACAGATCATGGCCCGGCAGTGTGCCGCCCAAATACAGGATTGGTTGCAGGCAGGGCAGGAAGGAAAGGCGTTTTTATATCAGGCCAAAGATAAACCACGTCCGGTTATGGCGGCAGATATCACGGTGTTGGTGCGTGATCGCCGGGAAGCCGCCTTGATCCGTAAGGAATTGTATGCGCTGAAGATACCCTCGGTTTATCTTTCCAATCGGGAAAGTGTATTTGATACGCCAGAAGCGAAAGATTTGCTGTGGTTGTTGCAGGCCGTCCTTGCGCCGGAAAAAGCGCGTGAATTGAGAAGCGCATTAGCCAGCAGTTTATTTGGTTTGAGTGCACAACAAATTGATCAGTTGAATCACGACGAAACGGCGTGGGATCGTCTGGTTGATGAGTTTGATGGTTATGCCCGTTTATGGCGTACCCGCGGCGTATTACCGATGCTGCGGGCGGTCATGGTGAAATACCGGATAGCAGAAAATCTGCTGGCAGGTGATGACGGTGAACGTCGGCTCACCGATGTGATGCACATTGGTGAATTATTGCAGGAGATCTCTCAGCAATTAGATAGCGAACATGCCGTTGCCCGCTGGCTGGCACAACAGATTTCACGCCCTAACCCGCAATCAGAAAACCAGCAGTTGCGGCTGGAAAGTGATCGGCATCTGGTGCAGATCTGTACCATCCATAAATCTAAAGGGCTGGAGTATCCATTGGTCTGTTTACCTTTTATTTGTGGTTACAGAAAGCAAAAGCGCGCTGTTTATCATGATCGCCATAACTTTGAGGCGCACCTCAATATTTCCCATGACGATGAAACGCTGAAAGAAGCCCTGGAACTTGCGGATGAAGAGCGACTGGCGGAAGATTTACGTTTGCTCTATGTGGCATTAACGCGGGCGGTTTATCACTGTAGCGTGGGTGTGGCACCGCTTATCAAGGGGAATAGGGGGAAAGCCGGCGAGACGGATTTGCACCTGTCTGCCCTTGGTTACCTGCTGCAAAAGGGGCAGCAAGGTGATGCAGTGCTATTGGTTAACAGTCTGAATGAGCTTGTCAATGACAGCGGCGATGACAGCATAGAGATCAAGCGGGTAGGAGAGATCACCGATTCACAATGGCGTTCACAGGGTGAAAATAGTCTGTCGCTGGAAGCCAGAAAATTGCGGCGTTTCGTTCGGGATGACTGGCGGGTGACGAGTTATTCGGGGTTACAACATTCCGCTTCTCACGCGACTTCTCCTGCTTATGCGGGTGCATTGGGCGAATCAGTCGATGTGATTGTGCAATCTATTTCTCCGAAGCTGGATATTGATGCGCGTGGTGAAAAACAGGGAGAACAGGCATTACAGATGACGCCACATACTTTTCCACGCGGGGCATCTGCGGGCACCTTCCTGCACAGTATCTTAGAAGATCTGGATTTCGCTCATCCCCCGGATCAGGCGTGGTTGGCGGAAAAACTGACTACGGCAGGATTCGATGAAAATTGGGCGCCCGTATTGGCACAGTGGATGGATGATATCCTGTGCGCAGGGCTGAATGAGCAGGGAATGCAACTTGCCCGTGTGCCTCGTCATCTCCAGCAAAGTGAAATGCAGTTTTACCTGCCTGTGGATAAGCTATTGCATGCAAAGGAACTGGATAAGCTGACTCGTCGTTATGATCCGCTGTCTGCGCAATGTGCACCGTTGTCCTTTCATCAGGTCAAGGGCATGTTAAAAGGTTTTATTGACTTGGTTTTTTGCTGGCAAGATAAGTTTTACGTCGTGGATTACAAATCAAACTGGTTAGGGGAGAACAGCCAGTCATATACGCAAGAAGCCATGGCAAGCGCCATGATCGAGCATCGCTATGATTTTCAGTATCAGCTTTATACTCTGGCTCTGCATCGTTATTTGCGCCACCGGCTGGCCGATTATGATTACCGCCGGCATTTTGGGGGCGTGATCTATCTGTTTCTGCGTGGCATTGATCAAGATAACCCCGGGCATGGTATTTACCACTATCTGCCTCCTGTTGAATTTATTGACCAACTGGATGCGCTTTTTAGTGCTGCTGATGAGGAACAAAGCGCATGAATGCCATGATGTCATTATTGCAACAAGCGGTGAGCCAGAAGTTGCTGCGTCCTTTGGATGTGCAGTTTGCTTATGCGATGGTCGAGGATGAAAACCCGCTGTTACTGTTGATTACGGCGCTGTTAAGTGCTGAATCAGGCGCGGGGCATGTCTGTTTGTCATTGGAACGGATTGCGCCGAAATATTTTTTTGATGGCCGGCAGCCTGAATTAGCGGCAGCACTTTGGTCTTTGGTCGGGGAACCCGATCAAGCGCAGATGCTGGCGGTTTTGCAGACATGTCCGGCGGTGAGCGCGGGGGAGTCTCCGGCACCGGTAATCCTGACTTATCAAGGTGAAACGGGTTACCGCCTCTATTTACAACGCATGTGGCAAAGTGAACGGCGGGTGGCGAATTTTTTTGCTGCTGTGGCGTTGACCGGGGATTTTGATGAGATCCAGCTACGTCGCATCTTGGACGATCTTTTTGGTGTCACTGTGGGTGAAGAAATCGATTGGCAGAAAGTGGCGGCGGCAGTGGCGGTCACCAGCCGTATTTCTGTGATCTCTGGCGGGCCGGGAACCGGAAAAACGACAACAGTGGCTAAGTTATTGGCTGCCCTGATTAAATTGCATGACGGGGAAAAATTAAGCATTCAACTGGCGGCACCAACAGGCAAAGCAGCGGCAAGATTGACTGAATCACTGAGGGAAGCGGTCAAGAAACTTGATCTGACGCCAGAACAGTGGTGCAGCATTCCGGAACAGGCGCAAACGCTCCATCGCTTACTGGGGGCACAACCTGATAGCCAGAAATTGCGTTACGGTCGTGATAATCCGCTATCCCTTGATATTTTGATCATCGATGAAGCCTCAATGGTAGATTTACCGATGATGGCTCACTTGATTGAGGCGTTGCCACCGCAGGCGAAAGTGATTTTCTTGGGGGATAAAGATCAGCTTGCCTCGGTTGAAGCCGGAGCGGTATTGGGGGATGTTTGTCGTTTCGCTGAACAGGGTTACAGCGCCAAACGTGCGGAACAACTGGGGCGATTGACCGGATGCCAGTTAACGGCTTATTCCACTTCCGGTGACAATGCGCCCGCCGTGCGGGATTGCCTGTGCCTGCTGCGTAAAAGTTATCGCTTCCATTCCGCGTCCGGTATTGGGCAATTGGCCTCGGCTGTGAATCAGGGGGATCGCGCGGGGGTCGCTGCGGTACTCAATCACTCTTTTCCTGATGTCACTTTTTATCCGCTTTCAGGGGATGAAGATTATCAACGCCTGTTGGCTGAAACCGCTGCGGGTTACTACCAATATTTGGCAATGGTCAATGAGCGGGCAACGGAAAAAGCCATTTTGGCAGAGTTTAACCGTTTCCGGTTGTTGTGCGCGTTAAGGGAAGGCCCGTTTGGTGTGACGGGGCTGAATCAGCGGGTGGAACAATTATTGCACAGGAAGGGCGTGATTACGCTGCCCAAAAACGTGGAGAGCCGGGGGTATGTCGGGCGTCCGGTGATGATACTGCGTAATGACAGTACGCTTGGACTGTTTAATGGCGATATCGGGATTATGCTCAGAAATCAGGACAATGAGCTGAAAGCCTATTTCCAGTTGTCTGATGGACAGATTAAAGGCTTCCAGCCAAGTCGGTTACCTCACCATGAGACGGCTTATGTGATGACGGTGCATAAATCTCAAGGGTCTGAATTTGAGCATACGGCTTTGGTATTACCGACTCAATACTCGCCGATAGTCAGTCGGGAATTGGTCTACACCGCACTGACGCGGGCGCGGGAAAAACTGACGATTTATGCTCATAAGCCTGTTTTGGATAAGGCTGTGGCGACAGCAACACAACGGCGAAGCGGGCTGGCCGAGTGGCTCAACCCGCAATAACAAGACCGAAATAACAAGGCCGCAATAACAAGGCGAAGTGGCTAAGGCTGATAAACCTATAAATTCAGCATTAAGATCTTGGAGCGGCGCTGGTAGTTATACAGCGCCTGTTTTTCCACGGGCAACATCTCTATTTCTGCTGGCTCAAAACCTTTCTCTTGAAACCAGTGAATACTGCGCGTCGTGAGCACGAAAAGTTTTTCCAGTCCACCCTGTTTGGCCTGACTGGAAATGGCATTGAGCAGTATTTCACCGCGGGAAGAGCTTCGATAGTCTGGGTGCACAGCAACGCAGGCCATTTCCCCGATTTTTTCATCAGGATAGGAATATAGCGCAGCACAGGCGATTGTGACGTTATCAAGCTCTATCAGGGTGAAGTTGTCAATTTCCATTTCCAGTTGTTCACGTGAACGGCGTACCAAAATGCCTTGTTGCTCCAATGGGCGAATAAGCGCCAGAATGCCACCGATATCATTGATATTGGCACGGCGTATCTGTTCGGAACGCTCCATCACGATTTGCGTACCGATGCCTTCACGGGAAAATAACTCTTGTACCAACGAGCCATTTTCTTGATAACTGATCAAATGGCTGCGGCGAACACCACGGCGGCAGGCTTTGATCGCTCCCCTTAAAAAACGCACGGTTCCTGAATGATAATCACCGGCGTTTTCCAATGCGTGCAGGTGAACTTCGCCTTCATTGGGAAACATCTCCGATAATGTATTGCCTTTAACGTCAAGAACACCTTGGGATGAACAAAATCCAATTAATTTTTCTGCTTTTAATTTGATCGCCAACTGCGTTGCAATTTCTTCGGCAGTGAGATTGAAACTTTCTCCTGTCACCGATACCGCAACTGGCCCAATCAGCACGATAGCACCATTAGCCAATTGTTGGTTGATCGCTTTCTCATCAATCCGGCGAACCCTGCCACTATGGTAATAATCAACGCCGTCATCGATTCCCAAAGGTTGGGCGATAACAAAGTTTCCGCTGACAACATTAATATTAGCGCCTTGTAATGGTGTATTGTTTAAGCTCATGGAAAGACGCGCCGTAATCTCCAGTTGTAATAAACCGGCTGCCTGTTTGACTAAATCCAGTGTCTTGGCATCGGTGACTCTGGTGTGCTTGTGGTAAACCGATGAATAGTGATGCTCGGCAATATTCTGTTCAATTTGTGGGCGTGCGCCATAAACGACAATTAAACGAATACCCAGATGATGCAGTAATCCAATATCGTTGACGATATCGGCGAAATTATCATGGGCGATGGCTTCACCGCCGAGCATAACGACAAAAGTTTTGCCCCGATGTGCATTGATATACGGAACCGAGTGACGGAAGACTTCAACCAATTCGGTACTGCGTTCTTTCATGAAACCCTCTCTGATTGAATATTTATTCGTATTTTTTGTATTTTTATTGTTTTTGAGGGGAAATGGCAAGGGGAAATATGGATAAAAATAACGTTATTACTTATATTGGTATAAATAACCAGAAGATCAAAAAATGCTTTTTTTGATGACAGATGTTCGCTAATTAATTAGAGTCTCCCCCCGCCGAACGATTATGTTTGGTAAAGATTACTGCGTTTAGTTGTTTTTAAATGGAATAACCGATGAGTCATTCAGACCATAATGCTTCACGTCGCTACCTGCTGAAAGGAGCAGCCGCTGTATTGTTGTTAAGTATCAGTCCGATAGGTTATGCAGCGACTGCAAAAGTCATTGCGGTGCGTATTTGGCCTGCATCAAGCTATACCAGAGTGACGCTGGAGTCTAATATTCCACTTAAGTATCGTCAGTTTTCGCTTACCAACCCTAATCGTATCGTCATTGATTTGCAGGGTATTCAGCTTAATAGCATTTTGAACAGTATGGGGACTCAGGTTCAGCGACGTGATCCCTATTTAAAACTGGTGCGGGCAGGGCAATTTAACCCTAAAACGGTGCGTTTAGTGTTTGAAATCAAACAGCCGGTCGCTCCGCATATTTTTACCCTGCCGCCAATTGCCAAGTTTAAACACCGCTTGGTACTCGATCTGTATCCCAAAAAGGCCGCTAATGCGGCTGATGATCCTTTACTGGCTCTGCTCGAAGAGTACAACAGAGGGGATCTGGAACAGAATTTGCCGGTGGAAACACGCAAACCGGGCAAGGCGGGCAAAGACCGGCCGATTGTGATTATGCTCGATCCCGGTCATGGCGGTGAAGATTCCGGGGCGATTGGGAAATATAAAACCCGTGAAAAAGATATAGTGTTGCAAATTGCCCGTCGTTTACAGGCGCTTATCAAGCGTGAACCGGGCATGAAAGTTTACATGACGCGTAATGAAGATGTGTTCATTCCTTTGACGGTGAGAGTGGCGAAAGCCCGTAAGATGCGGGCTGATCTCTTTGTGTCTATTCATGCCGATGCTTTTACAAATCGTTCTGCCAGAGGATCATCGGTGTTTGCACTTTCAACTAAGGGAGCGACCAGTAATTCCGCCCGTTTTCTTGCACAGACTCAGAACGAGGCTGACTTGATTGGTGGCGTTAGCAAAAGTGGTGATAAATATTTGGATCATACCATGTTGGATTTGGTTCAAACCGCGACGATCAATGATAGTCTGAAATTCGGTAGCGAAGTGCTCAAACGAATGGGCAAAATCAATAAACTGCATAAAAATAGCGTCGATCAGGCGGGATTTGCAGTTTTGAAAGCCCCCGATATCCCTTCCATTTTGGTAGAAACGGCATTTATCAGTAATCTGGAAGAAGAGCGCAAACTGAAAACCGCGAAATTCCAGCAACAAATGGCGGAATCTATTTTTGCCGGCATTAAGGCGTATTTCAAAAATGGGGCAGAATTGGCGCGGCGGTGAAATATCCGCCTTGAGTGATAAACAGGTTTTAAATAATACTGAAATGCGAATTTTAAAATAAGCGGGAATGAGGTTATAAGATAAGCTGAAATCAGAGAATAGTCTGGGAGATAACAATCAGGCAGGAAATTGAAAGGCTAAGATAAGAAATTAAGATTGGTTGCGGGGGCCGGATTTGAACCGACGACCTTCGGGTTATGAGCCCGACGAGCTACCAGGCTGCTCCACCCCGCGTCCGTCTATCTGTAAATCTTGATTATCAATCGCATTGGTTGCGGGGGCCGGATTTGAACCGACGACCTTCGGGTTATGAGCCCGACGAGCTACCAGGCTGCTCCACCCCGCGTCCGTCTAACTGCGAATCTTGATAATCTATCGAACTGGTTGCGGGGGCCGGATTTGAACCGACGACCTTCGGGTTATGAGCCCGACGAGCTACCAGGCTGCTCCACCCCGCGTTCGATGTCGGCACACTATACTCTGGAACGAAGCAGTTGCAAGTTTTTTTATTGATATTTACTAAATTTATTTGTTTTTGATTTTAAAATGGCCAGATTGTTTTGTTTTTGCTCAATTGGCTTGGCTGAAACGGTAAGCTATTTTTTTCTAACCATTTTCTTTAACTACATTTTATTATTTATGCGTGTTTGGTATTGTTCGTGCTCCGAATAAGTGATAGCGAGAGATAAGGCATTAGTATGAGAGTTTGGGGTAAATATCTTTTAGTTGGATGTGTCATTTCGTTATTGGCGGGATGTCATCTTCGACCCACTGATCAGGCACAGCAGTATAAGGATGGGCGCATTACCCAAAACCTCCAATTGGTGAATACCCCTAATGCCGAAGGTTCGCCGGTGAATGCCAAGGATTTTGTCACTCAGGTTAACTATATCAGCAAATCCTCGCCCCGCCTTTATAGCAATAACCGTGAACTGTTTGATGCGATTGAGAGCTGGATGCTGTCCGGGGGGGATACCCGTGATTTAAATGGGTTCGGTTTGCAGGCCTATCAGATGGAAGGTGAAGATAACTATGGCAATGTGAAGTTTACCGGTTATTACACGCCGGTTTTGCAGGCACGGCATATCAGGCAAGGTGAGTTTAAATATCCACTGTATCGTATGCCGGCTTCCTCACGTTCCCGTTTGCCAAGCCGTGCCGCGATATACCGGGGCGCCCTGAACCAGAAATTTATTATCGGATACAGTAATTCTTTGATGGATAATTTCATGATGGAAGTTCAGGGGAGCGGCTATGTCGATTTTGGCGATGGGCGCCCACTGACCTTTTTTGGTTATGGGGGAAAAAATGGCCATCCCTACCGCAGCATTGGCAAGGTGCTGATCGACCGTGACGAAGTGCCGAGCGGGAAAATGTCCATGAAAGCGATCCGCCAGTGGGGGGAACAGCACAGTGAAGCCAAAGTGAAAGAGTTGCTGGAACAGAATCCTTCATTTGTTTTCTTTAAACCTGAACCCCACACCCTCGTCAGGGGAGCCAGTGCAGTACCTCTGGTGGCAAAAGCATCGGTCGCGTCTGACAAATCCTTGATCCCGCCCGGAACCGCGTTGCTGGCGGAAGTCCCTGTGCTGAATGAGCTGGGTAAATTTACCGGCCAGTACCGGATGCGCCTGATGGTAGCACTGGATGTCGGTGGCGCGATTAAAGGGCATCATTTCGATATTTATCACGGTGTTGGTGAGAGAGCGGGGGAAATGGCGGGGTTTTATAATCACTATGGCCGGGTTTGGGTATTGAAGAGAGCCTCATCTGGTTTTTTGGCGGCAAACCAGTAAGATCCCCTCCAGTTTAAACAATCAATCGATAACCTATCTCAATAGGGGTAGGTTTTATGCGGTATTTATTTTTATACGGGATTTATTTAGCCATGCAAGTTTCTCTCTCTGATGCTTATCTTCAGCGTTTCGCGGGTACGGCTCGATTATATGGTCAAAAAGCGCTTTCATTATTTGCCCGTTCACATGTTTGTGTTGTGGGCATTGGCGGCGTGGGTTCATGGGCAGCAGAAGCGCTGGCGCGTACTGGTATCGGGGCGATTACACTGATTGACATGGACGATGTTTGTATTACCAACACCAATCGCCAGTTGCATACCTTGGTACAGAATGTGGGCTTGCCAAAAACGGAAGTTATCGCAGGGCGGATACGCGCGATTAATCCTGAGTGCCGGGTCACCTGCATTGATGATTTCGTCACCCCGGATAATGTGGCGGAATTGATGTCCACAGATTTCAGTTATGTGATTGATGCCATTGATAGCGTGCGACCCAAGGCGGCGTTACTGGCCTATTGCCGTCGCTATAAAATCCCGGTTGTGACGACAGGCGGAGCCGGCGGGCAGCTTGATCCGACCCAGATTCAGGTGGTGGATTTGGCGAAAACGGTGCAAGATCCCTTAGCGGCGAAATTGAAAGAGCGTTTAAAATCAGATTACCGCGTGGTGAAAAACGGCAAGGGTAAATTGGGCATTGACTGTGTTTTTTCCACCGAACAGTTAGTTTATCCGCAATCTGACGGTACAGTTTGTGCGGCCAAAAGCACGGCAGAGGGATCTAAACGCATGGATTGCGCTTCGGGTTTTGGTGCCGCAACGATGGTTACGGCGACCTTTGGCTTTGTTGCTGTATCCCACGCATTGAAAAAGATGGTGGCAAAAGCGGAACGGGAAAATACGTTGTAAACGAACGTTAATGAACGTGGGTGCCAGCGATTTCCTGAACAGTATTGATCAGGGATTTCACCCCATTGAGCCTTGAGCCACTGAGTTGTTGTTCAAGGCCGAGTTGTCGGAATAGCCCGGTTAAAGGTGTTTGCAAAACCTGTTCTGGTGTTTTGCCTTCCACGGCAGTCAGCAGAATGGCCAATAATCCTTTGACAATCCGGCCTTCGCTATCACCATAAAAATGCAACCGGCCGTCTGCCAGCCGTTGATACCCCAGCCAGACACGGTTTTCACAGCCGGATCTTTCGATATTGGGTTGTCTTAGCTCATCCACCAACGGCGGCAGCTTTCTGGCCAGGCCGATTAGCTGCCGATAACGATCTTCCCACAATTTGCATTGCTGAAAATTTTCAATAAGTTGCTGCTCCGTGATTTCTGTTCCGAATGGATGCGGCGCAAGAAGAGTGTCTGAAAGTTGTGTCATGGGTTATTTATCTTGTTGGGTGTTTATCGTTTATTGATGGGGCTGTCATAAAGCATATCACTCCCCCAACAACGACAGCGCAAACGTGACGGCGCTGATCAATCTGTCCGCATCTTGCCGGTTATTGTAAGGCATAAACGAAGCGCGCAGGCAGCCGCTGATCCCAAGGGCGTCCAGCAAGGGTTGGGCGCAGTGTTGGCCGGCACGCAGGGCGATATTTTGCTCTGCAATCAGCGTGGCTAAGTCACTGTGGTGTAGGCCGGCGATATTGAAGGCCAGCAAGCTGGAACCCGCCGCACGGTAACTGGTAAAACCCGCCAGCTTGCTGAGTTGTCGCTCGGTGTAATCCGTCAGGGCAATCGCATGGGATTCGGCCAGTGGGATATCAAGGGTTTTCAGCCATTCCAGAGTTGCTGCAAAGCCGACCACACCGGCAACATTGGGGGTTCCAGCTTCAAAGCGATAAGGTACGGCTTCCGGCGTGAAACCGTCAAATGAGACATGAGTCAGCATCTTGCCGCCGCCATGCCACGGAGACATCGCATTCAGCCATTCACTTTTGCCATATAACACTCCCACGCCATTTGGCCCATACAGTTTATGGGCGGAGAAGGCGTAAAAATCGATATCCAGTTGTTGCACATTGACAGGCGCGTGCACGATACCTTGGGCACCATCGACCAGAACGCGGCAATCATATTGATGGGCCAGTGCCGTGACTTGCGCCAAATCCACTGCGGCACCCGTCACGTTGGACATTTGGCTGATGGCGACCAAGCGGCTTTTCTGGTTCAGCAGGTTTGCAAGGGTGTCGATTTCTGTCTGGCGTTGATTGCCAAGCGGCCATTTAACGATTTTAGCGCCGGTCTGTTCAGCCAGAATCAGCCACGGCAGCAGGTTAGCATGGTGTTCCTGCTCGCTGACAATGATTTCATCACCCACATTCAGGCGCGGACGAAAGTAACTTTGGGCGACCAGATTGATGGACTCCGTTGCCCCTTTCGTCCAGATGATATCTTCGGGCAATGGCGCATTGATCAATTCCGCCACCCGTGAACGGGCTTGCTCATAACGGGCGGTGATGGCCTGTGCTGTGGCATGTTGGCTGCGATGCACGGTTGCACTGTGGTTTTGGTAATAGTGTTCCGTTGCCTCAATCATACAGGCCGGCTTTAATGCCGTGGCCGCACTGTCCAGAAATGTGGTGGATTGTTGCAGGGCGGGAAATTGCCGGCGGAATTTTTCTGCGTCAAAGGCTTTCATAAACGGTGCTAATTTAATCGTTGTGTGATAAAGAATAAGTTTTTCTTTAACTATGTTCTTTAACTAAGAGGAGAGGAATTTTACAGGAGAAAGTCAGGAAAAAAAGCACCGCAACTGCGGTGCATGAAAAAAATCACTATGGACAGACAGGGTAAATGTACAGGAAGTGAAAAAAAACAGTAGCTTACGCTACAAAGTCTGGTTTCCCAGACAACTTGCAAACACAACATCACAACCACAAAGCCAAAAGTTTCAGTGTATAGTTACAAAGAGACTTTTCGTTCCGGCTTAGGAAGTGCGCACACTATAGGGATTTGCTGGTATATCATCAATGGACAAATTATAATGATTCGGATTACAAAAACTAATATCTGAATGAAAAGAGTTACCGGTATCGTCACTACTACATAAGAAACGAACATGTCTAAACGTTTACCTCCACTCAATGCGTTACGCGTTTTTGATGCCGCAGCCCGTCATTTAAGTTTTACTAAAGCGGCAGAAGAATTATTTGTGACTCAGGCCGCTGTGAGCCATCAAATGAAAAGTCTGGAAGATTTTCTGGGATTAAAACTTTTTCGTCGTCGTAACCGTTCGTTATTGTTAACGGAAGATGGGCAAAGTTACTATCTCGATATCAAGGAAATTTTTACCGCCATCAATGATGCGACCCGTAAACTTCAGGCGCGCAGTGCCAAGGGTGCGCTAACGGTCAGTTTATCCCCCAGTTTTGCTATTCAGTGGCTCGTGCCCCGGCTTTCTGGTTTTAACCAGAGTTTTCCGGGGATTGACGTTCGCATTCAGGCGGTGGATCGGGAAGAAGATAAACTGGCGGATGATGTCGATGTCGCGATTTTCTATGGACGGGGCAACTGGCCGGGGCTGCGGACGGATCGCCTTTATCCTGAATACCTGTTGCCGGTTTGTTCTCCTTCGCTGTTGACGGGCGATCGTCCCTTGAAAACGCCCGCTGATCTCGCCCGGCATACGTTGTTGCACGATTCATCCCGGCGGGATTGGCAAGCCTATATCCGCCAGCTTGATATGCAGCAGCAGATCAATGTGCAGCAGGGGCCGATATTCAGCCATAGTGCGATGGTGATCCAAGCGGCCGTGCACGGTCAAGGCGTTGCTCTGGCGAATAATGTCATGGCTCAGAATGAAATTGATGCCGGGCGGCTTGTCTGCCCGTTCAATGATGTTTTGGTCAGTAAGAACGCATTTTATTTGGTTTGTCACGATAATCAGGCAGAATTGGGCAAGATCGCCGCCTTCCGTAAATGGATACTGACTCAAGCGGCGACTGAGCAAGAAAGGTTAGGGTTTATCACCCAACACGCTTAGTGGCTATATCCGATAGCTGATAAACAGGAGCTGTGCGATGAGCAGTCGAACCATGCTTATTTGGGTTGGTATCAGTGGCTTTTTCTACGTGGCATTGGGCGCGATGGGGGCACATATGTTGGCACCTGTCCTGACACCACGTCAGATGGAATGGATACATACCGGCCTGCAATATCAAGGGCTGCATACCCTCGCCATGATGGCGCTGGCCGCTTTGTCGATGCGTCATCCCGTGGCGCCATTGGGTTGGAGTGGGATTTTTTTCGCCGCAGGGATCGTGCTGTTTAGTGGCAGTCTTTATTGTCTGGCCTTTTTACCACTAAAATTTCTGGTTTATTTGACGCCAATCGGTGGGTTCAGTTTTCTCATTGGTTGGTTATGTGTATTAATTGGCGCTCTGCGTCTAAGGAAATCGGCGCCTAGCCATGAATAAAGTTGTTTTATATTGCCGCCCGGGTTTTGAAAAAGAGTGTGCGGCAGAAATTACCGATAAAGCAGGTAAAAAAGAAGTTTACGGTTTTGCCCGTGTGAAAGAGAACAGTGGATATGTGCTGTTTGAGTGTTATCAGCCGGATGATGCGGATCGTCTGATCCGTGAAATTCCGTTCAGTGAATTGATTTTTGCCCGTCAAATGTTGTTGGTGGGCGAATTGCTGAAAAATTTGCCGCCGGAAGATCGCATTACACCGATTACCGGCATGTTGATGGGGGTCGTTGAACGGGCGGGTGAGCTGCGTGTGGAAGTGCCGGATACCAATGAAGGCAAGGAATTGATGAAATTTTGCCGTAAGTTTACGGTTCCGCTGCGTAATGCCATGCGGCAGGAAAAACTGTTGCTGGCGAAGGAAAATAATAGTCGCCCGGTGATCCATGTCTTTTTTATTGCGCCGGGTTGCTGCTACGTCGGGTATTCCTACAGCAACAATAACTCCCGTTTTTATATGGGTATCCCTCGCCTGAAATTCCCTTCAGATGCGCCAAGCCGTTCAACGCTGAAACTGGAAGAAGCCTTTCATGTCTTCATTCCTTATGACGAATGGGAAGAGCGTCTGGATAGTGGCCTTCATGCCGTGGATCTCGGGGCTTGTCCGGGCGGATGGACTTACCAGCTTGTGAAACGCAGTATGTTGGTTCATGCGGTAGACAACGGCCCGATGGCTGACAGCCTGATGGACACGGGGCAAGTAAAGCATTACCGTGTGGATGGCTTTAAATTTGAGCCACCCGTGAAAAACATCTACTGGGTGGTTTGTGACATGGTTGAAAAACCCGCCAAGGTTGCCCAACTGATGACGGATTGGCTGGTACAAAGCTGGTGTCGTGAGGCGATCTTCAATCTTAAGTTGCCGATGAAAAAGCGTTATGAGGAAGTGGCGCATATTTTGCAGAAAATAGAACGGCAATTGCAAGAAAATGGTGTGAATGCACAGATTCAGGCGAAACACCTCTACCACGATCGTGAAGAGATCACCGTGCACGTTCGTCGTATCTGGTCTTTGTATGCCACTGAGCGGGATTATTGAGTTAACCCTTTATTCTCCTTTATTGCTAAGAATTAAGAATGCTGCCGTGTTGGCAGCATTATTTTCAACTTAAAATCGTTCCTGCAAATTTTATCGATAAATAATACCACCATCAGTAATAATTGATTGACCTGTAATATAGTCAGAATCGTTACTAGAAAGAAAAGCGACTAACGCTGCAACATCATCTGGAGTTTGTACTCTTCCTAATGCAATCTCATCTATGAATTTTTTATATGTTGTGCCTTTTGGGACTCCTGTAATCTCTGAAAAACGCTCGTCAATCTCTATCCACATATCAGTTCCTACAATTCCTGGGCAATACGCATTTATAGTAATGCCAAAACTGGCGTATTCCTTAGCAGCAGTTTGAGTCAATGCCCTAACTGCAAATTTGGTCGCAGAATAGACGCCGAGCATGGCAAAACCATCATAAGCAGCAATAGATGCTGCATTAATTATTTTCCCTTTATTATTAAGTTTCTTAAATTGCTCGGCAGCAGCTTGAATACCCCAAATGACACCACCAATATTAACATCTAATATTTTATTTAAATCTTCGGGTAGTACATCTGCTATTTTTTTTACTTGAGATATTCCCGCATTATTAATCATTACATCAAGGCCACCTAATTTATCAGCTGTATATTCAACAGCCTTATATACTTCATTTCTTTGACTAATATCAGAAACTATAATTTCTGATTTACAACCTAATTTATCAACTTCTTCTTTGACTTTTTTTAGTTCATCCATATTTAGGTCAACAAGAGAAAGGTGGCATCCTTCTCTGGCTAATCTTAATGCAATGCCTCGGCCGATACCACGAGCTGCTCCCGTAATTAAAACTATCTTTCCTTTCAAATTATTCATATATACCCCAGATTGTTTTTACAATAAAATTTAGTGTTTTCCATTGTTTATCAATGGGTTTAAGTGTCTTAAAAATCATATATAATAATTTATAAGCACTTGTTGTGAAAGTATAGTATTTATTATGTCATCATGGTTACTCTGAAACATAGATATTTCAATAATTACTGAATGCTTACTCCACCATCGACTGCAATAGTTTGTCCAGTAATATATTCTGCTTCATTTGATGCTAGAAAACAAACTGTGTAACCAACATCTTCAGGCGTTCCCAATTTGCATGTTGGTATTTCATTTCTAAACTGTTTTAAATAATCTTTACCGAATTCTTGCAATCCTTCTGTCAATATATAACCAGGCATAATGGCATTAATGGTTATGTTTTTTTCTGCGTATTCGAGAGCTGCACTTCTCATAAATCCCAATTGTCCTGCTTTACTAGCACCATAATGACTGGAACCTGAAATACCCAGTTTTTCTCCCGTAATTGATGAAGTAATAATGATTCTTCCATTATTTTGTTTTTCCATGACGTTTAGGGCTGCTTGCACTAAAAAAAATGTTCCTTTAAGATTTATGTTTAGGACATAGTCCCAATCTTCAACAGTCATTTTTTTTATATGATGCTGTGGAAAAATTCCTGCATTTGAACACAAGATATCTAGTCGATTATATTTTTTTACAATATGGTTGACAGCGTTTTTGCACGCAATTTGATCCGATACATCAAGAGGAATAAAATCAACTCCAAGCTCTTCTGCTACTTTTTGGCCGTTGATACTATTAGTTCCAGAAATAATAGGAATGGCACCTGATTTTTTTAATACTTTTGCGATTCCTTTCCCTATGCCTTTTGTTCCTCCTGAAATAAAGGCTATTTTTCCTGTTAAATTAAACATAATAGTCCCCTTTGGAATATTATTGTGGTTTTAATGAGTTTTAAAAAGTTTTTTAAAGGTATTTATTGGTACTGATGGATATCTTTTGTGTAAATAAAGTTATTGGTCATAATGAATATCTTTAGTATAAATAAAATTCAAATATCTTTAAAGTGGAAAGCTTAGGTAAAATTAAAGACTAATTTACATTGGCGATAGAGCTTTCATAAAGCAGCATTAAATTATTTAATTTAATGCTGCTTTTAAACTGCCACAACAATGTTGTTGTTTTTTCTACATATTTATTTTACCTTAGATGCTCTAAGTAGATGCCAGGAAATAAAAACTACTATTATAGTTAATATTGACGTTAACCAACTGGTTGTATTAATAGCGTTTGTAAAAGAATATGAGGCTGATTCAATTAATTGGCTCCCTTGGCTTTCTGTTAGTGAATCTGCGACCACATAAGCTCCAGCTAAAGTTTCTAAAGCTAATCCTGTTTGTTCTATCGAAACGCCATCTGGCAAAGTCAAATTTAGACGATAAAAAGCAGTGATTAATCCCCCTAAAATTGTTGTACCAAGAACTACACCAACCTCATAAGCCGTTTCACTGATTGCCGATGCTGCTCCGGTTTTGGAAGAAGGTACAGATGAAAGAACTAAGTCATTAGAAACAGAAGCGATTGCACCTACGCCTATGTTCAATAAAGCAAAAGCGATAACTATTGAAGTTAAATAAGTACCTATACAGGCAATTAAGAAAAATGCAGAACCAGCGAGTGCCAACAAAACTGGGACTAGCCAATATGTAGGGACTCTTTGTGCAACAGGAACAATTAAAATTCCAACAAAAATTGCAATAATTTGACCGGGAACTAGAGCAAGACTGGCAGATATTGGTTTCATATCAAGCACAATTTGTAAAAATTGAGTAGCAAAAAATACAAAGCCAATTAGCAAACCTAAACTGAGTAAATTAACTATGATTGAACCAGTAAATACTCCATTACTAAACAGAGAGATATCCATCAAAGGAGTTAATAGTTTTTTTTGTCGACGGACAAAAAGAACTCCAGCAATAAAACCAATGAGAAATTCTAAGACTACACTGATTTCGAATCCATTACTAGCTAACTGCTTAATGGCATATACAATTCCAGTCATTGCTATTATTGATAATAAAATGCTATAGATGTCGATAGTTCCCGTATTATTTTTATCAGATTCAGGTAATAGAATAGCACCAAAAATTAGTAAAGGTATTAATACAGGTACTGCTAATAAGAAAATAGAATTCCAATCAAAATATTGTAACAAAACACCGCCCACAACAGGACCAAGAGCAGAACCGACAGTTAATGTTGTTGCCCAAATTGCGACAGCTAAACGACGTTGTTCACGATTTTTAAAAAGAGAACTGATTAATGCTAAAGTTGATGGCATCAACATTGCACCGAAAAAACCAAGCGCAGCTCTTCCGATAATCAATTGCTCTGGGGATGTGGACAGTGCTGTTAAAACTGAAACAATTGTGAATCCCAATGAACCAAATAATAATAAAAAACGGTGGCCAATACGATCACCAATGCTCCCCATAGAAACTAAAAGTCCTGCTAATACCAATGCATAAGCGTCAATTATCCACAGTTGTTGGTTCGCACTTGGTTCCAGTGCACTTGCTATTTTAGGCAAAGCAAAACCCAAAATAGTGTTGTCTACAGTTACTAATAAAACAGGTAGCATTAATATTAATAGTCCTAGCCAATTACGAAGTCCCGCTTGATCATTGGTTTTGGTAGTGCCATTAAATGACATCTCTTTCACTCCTTCTTACTTATCTTCATTTAAACTTTGAAAAATGTGTTGACAATCAGTATAGCTAGTATAGAGCCATCCCCCTAATTTTAGTTTAATTTCATCTAAGGAATGATTAAATCCCGCCTTATCTCCAGACTGGATCATTGAATCTAACAAAGATAATTCATTTAATGTATCTTTACGAATTTCCACAGCCATATAATTTTCATGTTGAATATCCCAATAAATTTCCTTTGGATTAGTCAATAGCCTTGACAATAAAGCTAACATTGTACGCATCGGAGGTGGAGAAATATTATATAACACATTTATATCAATTGAATTTGCTTTTAATGCTAAACCAAATGCTAATATCAGTGCATGGGGTAACACTTGACATAGTGCCATAACTTTATCGTGCTCTCTTGGTAGCATTTTAGTAATATGCATTTGGGACTTTGTCAATACTAATTCAATCCAGTCATGTCCATTATGTCTATTTTCTACAATTAAAATTACGGAACGATTCTTCTCCTGTAGGGAAGGAGAAAACATAGGGTTAATACCAACAAAAGGTTGTTGAGGAGAAATGTTTTTTAATGAAGAGTAAAACGGTTCTTGAACAGAGCAAGTTGACACTATCAATACATCGTTGTCGATAGCTGATAAAACCCATGGTAATGCTTTAATTGCAACTGTTTCAGGTAAAGAAAATATTATTGCATCTACTCCATTGAATATTTCATCAACATTTGAATTAGGGTCTAATAAGTCTATTTGGGAATAAGATACATAATTTCCTGAAAGCTGCCTATCTATTCCATGTACAGTATGACCAGAAGTAGAAAGAATACGTCCCAAAAAAGAACCTATAGCACCGTTACTACCTAGAATGACTATCTTAAGGTTATTCACATATTCTCCTTAATATCATTAAAACAAAAGTGTGGCACACTAGCTTTAACCAATGTTTCTTCGAATTCTTCATAAGGATCAGAATCAGCGACAATAGCGCCACCTATACCAAATTCTGCACATTTATCGCGTAATATTGCTGTACGTATAATAATACTTAGTTCTACTTCACCGCTAAAAGAAAACCATCCAAGAGCTCCGGAATAAACTCCTCTAGCTGAAGATTCTAAAAAATCAATAATTTCCATTGTACGCTTCTTCGGTGCTCCAGTCATTGAGCCTCCGGGAAAGCATGCACGAACAGCTTCCATTACAGGAATATTATCTTTCAATTGACCACGTATTGTTGAAACTAGTTGATGGACAGAAGAGAAACTTTCAATTTTGAATAGTTCAGGAACATGTACACTTCCCGGAGTACATACCTGATTGAGATCATGACGTACAAGGTCAACAATCATTAAATTTTCAGCTCTATCTTTTTTAGAATTATTCAAATTATCCCATAGTAATTGATCTTCCTCTTTTGTTTTTCCTCTTGCTCTTGTCCCTTTTATAGGTCTAGATTCAATATTTCTAGCAGAATCAATAGATAAAAATGTTTCTGGAGAAGCACTTAGTATATAAAAGTCATCACATGATAAATATGCACCATAAGGAACAGGGCTTATACGACGCATTTTTTTATAAGCATCAAAAGGTGGATAGGTATAAACCATTTTTGCTCTATTAGTTAAGCATACTTCATAAGATTCTCCATCTTTAATATACTGAAGTGTTTTTTCTATTTTATTTATATATTTTACTCTAGAGTCTTTAAGGTCTATTTTATTGTATTCTACAGGCCCAGGGGAAAAGTTTGGAATATCTTTATTTATTTCTTTATTATGTATAGGGATGTTTTTTGTTGGCCATTTTGGAAAGTCTCCATTAGGTAGCAAAATACACTCGTAAATTTTCTCTGTAAAATGATCAAAAACAAAAAAATGGGGATTGAATATCAATAAAGAATCTGGATATTCTGATTTGTGTTTTTTTTCTCCTATTGTTAGTGATTTTAGTTCATATCCCAGATAGCCAATAAAACCTCCTTTGAATCCAAAAGGAAGTTCTTCAGGTGAAGATATTTCAATTTTTTCTAATAAAATAGATAATTGCGAAAAAAAATCACCTTGAATACAGCTTTCACCATCTGGGCCAATCATATTTAATGTTTCTGTTTGAACGTCGTAACGTATAATAATGGATTGCGAAGAATCATTACCACCCATTATTGAAAATCGAGATTTTAGATTATCAGATTTTTCACTGTCAAGCCAAAAAGAGTAATTTTCACCACTATAATTGTGCATAAAAAATAGCTCAGGATCTATTTTTATTTCATATTCACGGGCATTTAAAGTATAATGAGTTTTACCTCCTGTCAGTAAATAACAGTCAATTACTGAACGAGGTTCTTTTTTCTTTTTTTCATTATATTTTTTGGCTATTTCAATAAAGTTTTCCAGTATTTCATGTCCATATTCAGAATAAATGGATTCAGGGTGAAATTGTACTCCAAAAATAGGTTTTGTTTTGTGTTCCACTGCCATGACTAAACCATCATCAGTCCAAGCTGAACATTTTAAATCATCTGGCAAATTATTGCATATTAAAGAGTGGTACCTGACAACTTCAAAGCGTTTAGGTAAGTTGTAAAACAAACCATCTTTTGTATGATTTATTCTGTCGCGATAGCCATGCACTGGTTTAGGTGCATGGTTTACAGAACCACCAAAGGATAAAACAATGCCTTGATGACCAAGACAAATACCCAACAAAGGAATATTAGAATTTTGAATTACTTTAGAGCAAACTCCAAAATCATTAAATACAGATGGATGACCAGGGCCTGGTGAAATAACTATTGCATCATAATTATTTATAAATAACTCGTCATATGATACAGAATTGGCCACTACAACGGGTTCCACGCCAGTAACTTCGTATAAGTATTGAGCAATATTTTGTGTAAAAGAGTCGTAATTATCAATAAGTAGTATTTTCATCTTTATTTATCTTTATTGTTTAAGAAGTTTTCTATCAAGATACTTTCTTGATAACATGTTTCATTAATAATTAAATTAAATATTGATTTTGTATATTCTTCTCTTAATTTGAATTCTTGAGACCTTTCTTTTAATAGTTTCATTAATGAATTTATGCGTTGAGGTTGCATCATTGGAATATTTTTTTCTGCTTTTATTTCCGCTATTTTCATGCAGACACTCATACGCTCAGAAAGAAGAGTAAGAATTTTAACATTAATAATGTCTAATGAGTCCCTATATGGTTGTAATATATTTTGATGGTTTATCTTTGTTAACTGATTCATGGGTATTAGCATTCCTTTTTATATGGGTTTACTTTTAAATCAGGTTTTTTAAACTTGTGGAATAATTTCTTCTGGTTTCAGCCAACTTAATCCTTTATCTTTTATTTCAGTCAGAGATTCGGATAGTTGTATTATTTCGATTTCTTTATGTTCACAAGAGAAGGCGAATCGAAGCATGGCTTTACCTTCAGATATAAATGGATAAAACACTGGAAATAATAATATACCCTTGTTATGTAGTATACGTGCAGCTTCAAAACCATCTGCTTCATTTTCAAACATAGCGCCACGAATTGGGGATATAGCACCAGCATTCATTAGACTGTTTTGGCTTAATGAGTCAAATAACTTAATGTTTTTCCATAATTTTTTTTGTCTGGTTTGTATTTCAGTTGTAAGATGAATTTTTGCTGAAGCAACATTAGCCGCTAGCATAGGAACCATAATTGAATGACCAAAAACTAAAGTATTTGCTAACGTAGTGATCACTTCAACGTCTTTTGTATCTTTAACTACGACAAAACCACCAGAGCCTCCAAAAGCTTTGGATAATGAGCTTGCAATTATAAGATTCTCTGGTAATTGATGATCTAAGGACGAGAAACAATAACCTGAACCATGATTTCCAACTATAGAAATACCATGAGCATCATCTACGTATACATACCCTCCAGCAGCTGATAACTTATTAGATAGTTCTGCTACCGGAAGTACTCCTGTCATAGAACCAATCCCATCAATCAATAGAATAGGAGTGCGATTGTTTCTTTTACAGTCCTGTAAAGCTTGTTGTATAGATTCTTCATCACTACTATCAATTCTTGATACTAATCCAAATTGTTCAAGGATGCCGCGTAAAATCTGCATAGAAGCATGTGCTGTTTTGTCTATTAACCAATGTACAGGGCGAGTAATAGCATAACTTGGTAAAGAACCACTTCCTAATAATGGTAGTACACCAAGATGAACATTACTGGTAGATGTAAAAACAACAACTGAATTCCCTCTGTAAATCTCTGATAACAATTCTTCTAATTGTTGTAGATATTGTGGGCACATAGCTCCACGAGATGATGATAGATGAATTCCAGTTTTGTTCATTGCTTGTTTAGCTGCTTCTATTAAAGCGGGGTGGTTTTCTAAACCTAAATAAGAGCACGAAACAAATTCGGTAAAAGTTTTACCTTTATCTGTCGTGATTTTTTTGTCAATACGCTCCGTTACTGTGAAACCAGTTAAATCTTCTTTAATAGCTTGACTCAAAATGCTGGTTGTACGTGATTTACGTATTGTCATCCAATCTTGTTCATTTCTCTGATTCATTTTTGTTACCCCTATAATTTGTTATTTACTAAATTAATTACTGAAGATTAAAAATCATTTATACCAATAGTAATAACTGAAAGACCAGTTGTATCTGAAGAATCATTATCAATAATCGTTCTAACTTGGGAAAAACCTTCTTTTAAAAATAGATTGCCGACGGCATTTTGTTGATTTTCTTGATGTTCAATAACCAGCCATCCACTTGCTTTAAGAGATTGCTTGGATTGAATTATGATCGAACGAATTAAATCCAGGCCATCATCTCCAGAATATACTGAAACATAAGGATGATGTTTCTCCCATTCTGGTAATATTGAGTGTTTTTCTGGTATGTATGGCGGATTAGCTACAATTAATGAGACTGATTTTTTAAATTTATCAAGTGATTGAAGATCACGTAAATCAGTTTGAAATGCTTGGGCCTTTATAGATAAATTAGATAATCTATTGATATTTCTTACCAAATATTGAAAGGCCACTGTATCGTACTCTACGCAAACAACATTTAAATCTGGACGACGTTTAGCGATTGATAAACCAATTGCGCCGCATCCTGAACATAAATCTAAAACAGTTGAACCAGAAGGAATGTTACTCTCTTTGTTAATCCATTTATGAATAAGTTGACTATGAGTACGAGGAATAAATACTCCAGAGCCAACAACTAAAGGTAATCCATCAAAATTTACAGAGTTAACAATATGCCCAAGCGGTATGCGATTACAGCGTTCATAAACTGCAAGCATAAATTCATTATAAGCTTGTTCTTTATTACTTCTTTCCAAATAACGATCGATCAAACATTCAAGATCTGATTCGACATCCCAAATACCAGCTTCCGATAAAAGTTTCCTGGCATTATCAATGAAAACTTGATATTCATGAGAAAAATTCATGACCACACTCCATAATAAGTATGCAATTTCTGACGCATTGATTCATAAAGGTAAGAAAATGCAACTAATTCTGGTGGAGGAGTAAAATGAGGATGGAGAGATTCAATCAAAGCCTGATAGTTTTCATTTAGTCCCTTATCCAGCAATGGTAGCCAATAGGGTTTGATATCCCAACGATATTCATATCCTGTAGCAAACATTTGTTGAACAGTTTCTTTAACTATTAATTCACGAGGTAGGCCAACTAATGGTGGGCGGATAGGGTTAAAATCATCAAGGTTAATTTGCGAGTTTTCCACTCCAGTTAAAGAATTAGCAATATAATTCGCTAATAAAGGGGATTGGTGTAATCCATCGCGATATGTTCCAGTGACAAGCCATATATTAGTATCATCACATGGTCCTATTAATGGAAAACCATCGGCAGGAATGGGCCTATTGCCGACTTGAATTGAAAGAATTTCAGCATCATAAAGATTAATATCTAACTGTTCTAATGCACAATCTAGTAAAAATTGGACATCAGAAATTAAGGCATGTTTACGTGGTTTTTCTGCCAAGATATTGGTTGCACCAAGATATAAAGTTCTTTCCCCGCGTGGTACACAGTGTAGACCACATGCAAATGCCCTATTAGGGGTACGGATAACCGACGTTGGCAACTTTTTGCCTTCAGGAACCCTGACTAAAATTGATACGCCATAACCTGCAAATATTGGCGGAATTTTTTTGGAAATTTCAGGTAAATTATATAGAAGTTCTAATGAGTTTACTCCAGCTGCGACTATAACCTTGTTTGCCTGTAAGCATTCTCCACTCAATAACTTAACGCCTACAGCCTTACCATTTTCAGCTAACACACATTGAGCATTTTCTTCTATAATTATCCCACCTTCTTCAATAAATGCTGCGTCCAGCTTTTTAAGTAATAAATCAGAATTTACAGCATGCTCATCAGGAATATATAAGGCACGAAGTGGACGGACTAGATCATTAGGATTGAGCCATTGAATTTCTCGTGGGTCAATTGTTGAATAAGGGACTGAATAGTGGATAAGCGATTGCTCAATAGCATCATAATTGAGGCTATCAACTTCTTTCATTCCAGCAGTATTAAGGATTATATGAGTTCCTTCTGCTGTGAATAATGGTTTGTCATTACCGGAGGAATCAGATAGCCTTTTTTCCCATGTTGGCCAAAGCTTTTTAGCAATACAGTCCATATCTAACTTCAACTTTCCGTGTCGACTGGCCAATAAACCTTGTGTGATCTCACCAAAGCAACCATTCATGGCTCCTGCTGCTTGAGAGGCAGAATGACTTCTATCTGTATTGCCGATTCTACAAACAGAAAATCCTCTATTTGCTAACTCATAGGATATGGAACTACCTATTGCTCCTGAACCAATAACAATAAAATCGTATTTCATCATTCATTTCCTATTTATTCAATAATGGTTTAAATTAAATGATTAAGTAAAGAATGTAGTTATTAATTTTATTTTTTGTAAAAATAGGTCAGGAAGGGAAGTTAACGATAAATTACACTGGTGTCAATCCTTTTCTTAAAATGTATTTTATTGTGGGATATTGGTTTTGTTATTGTTTTTATTGAAACTAAAACATAGTGGTAATGATTTTTTTTCATTTATTGCAATGATGATTTTTTACATTAATGAATGTAGTGTTTTTTAAAGTGGATGGTTATGTTTTTTATTTGTCGTTTAATATATTTAAATAATAATTTTCACCCATAATAACCATATTAAAAATGTGAGATATCGACCTGACTATCAGACTGAGTTATACCCTGAGTAAAAAAAACTAAAGAGATCATGCTTTCTTAAGATCAATTTCCAGCAGATAAAAACAACATTATTTAGTAATAAATAATGTTGTTTCTTTATTATCAAAAAATTTTTAATGAGAAATGAATAATTAATTACATAAATTAAATTTGTTCAATATGTATTCTAAAAAGATATATGAATTATTTTTACACAGACCCTAACTAACGCTATTTTATTCTGGAGTTTTACTTCTAAGAGCGCCCTAGAAAGAATTTAAAACTCTTACTCCCGTTATTTTAAAAATTTCGGATTTTAGGATACTTATCTTGTTGTTACAGGAGATTGACATGGCCTCAAAGAAAAAATATACCTATTCGGGGTTATCTGATTCCCATTCTGTTCAGGATGTTAACTCACTGCTCAATGCCTACGTGCCAAATTCTGATCCCGGTGTTCGGGTGGCACATAAGGTATTAGCCGATGAAGCGCCTGATGAGCTTTTGCGTGGAAATTATCACTGGGCCAATAAATACGTTAAATCCGGCACATTGGAATTATCGTATAACTTCCTGAAATCGGCGCCAGCGATCATGCCATTATTGAAGATTGCTGATTTCAGTGCTTTTAATGAAGATCAAAAAGAAGCCGCGAAACTTTCTTTACAATCTTGGTCTGATGTTGCCAATATTAAATTTACCGAAGTGAGCAGCCCTAATAAGGCCAATATCACGTTTGGTTTCTTTGATTATAGCGCCACCAAGGATTACGCATTTGCAACGCTGCCACAGGGTCAGAGAACGGCTTATAGTTGGTATAATGCAACCAGCCATACTTTTGTGGACAATGACATTGATGTGAATGGTTATGCCCGCCAGACGTTCACGCATGAAATTGGTCATGCCTTGGGGCTGGAACATCCTGCCGATTATGACGCTTCTGATAAAATACGTCCGAGCTATATCAGGTCAGCGGAATATTTCGAAGATTCCCGTGCTCATACCGTCATGAGTTATTTCAGCGAAAAAAACACGGGTCAGGATTTCAAAGCAAATTATTCATCGGCACCGTTGCTGAATGATATTTCCGCCATTCAGGATCTGTATGGCGAGAATATGGAAACCCGGGCGGGTGATACCGTATATGGTTTCAATTCCAATACAGATCGCGATTTTATGACCGCCACTGATGCGGACAGCAAACTCGTCTTCAGTGTCTGGGATGCCGGTGGTGAAGATACCTTTGATTTCTCTGGCTTTACCCAAAATCAGCGTATCAACCTGAATGAAGCCGCTTTCTCCGATGTCGGCGGTTTGAAAGGCAACGTTTCTATCGGCCGTGGTGTCGTGATTGAAAACGCTATCGGCGGCAGCGGTGACGATATTCTGGTCGGTAACAGCGCAGACAACATCCTGAAAGGCGGTGCCGGCGATGACGTCATTTATGGCGGTCTGGGCGGTGATCATCTGTGGGGCGGTGAAGGAAACGATACGTTTGTTTACTTGGACGGCAAAGAATCACTGAAAGACAATCCAGACTGGATCCACGATTTTATCTCTGGTGAAGACAAGATTGACCTGTCTGAGTTCAATTTCGGCGGTACTGGTGATATCAAATTTGTCGATTCGTTCTCAGGTAAGGCCGGCGAAGTGCTGTTCACTTATGATGAAGCAAATGATGTCACCGATTTGGAAATTAGTCTGGGTGGTGATCTGGCCGGCAATGATTTTCTGGTGAAAGTTATCGGTCAGCCGTTGACTGAAGCCGATTTCATCGTCTAATTGAGGTTATCACGTTAAGAGAATATTGCCGTATGCCACTCAGGGTACGGCAATATTGTGGAAATAAAAGATGATGGAACCCTTGCTTTGTGGTTGTCGGTTTTATCGCGTGAAATCGTTTTTATCTACCCTGATCTTACCGATAATTTTCTCTCTCTTTTTTATAGGAGGATGTATGGCGAGTAGTTTGAGACTTCCCCCCGCTGGCGAGTTGAAAGGGTTATGGCAACTCTCCGATGGGAATAAGCAGTGCCGTATTGAATTGACGGATACCCGTTTAACCGAAGGTTCAATGTGGGCGGTAAAAGGCGATGCCTGTGTGGCTGAGTTGATTGGGCAGCCGGTTGAAGGGTGGTATCCGTCGCCTGATGGCATCACATTGACCGATCATGATGGCAACAGCCTGGCCTTTTTCAGTCATGAAGCTGAACAGTGGATCGCTTATTTTGTTGACGGTCGGGAACTGGCCATGACGCGCAATGGCTAATTCAGTGGTTCATCGTGGCTCATATAGATAACGCATTTATTTTGCTTCCGTTAATGATGAAGGGATTGCAGTGAAATTACGCTTTCCGAAGGATGAAATCACGGATGTTATCCGTGCACGCAGCAAGGTCTTCTGGACGCTTGGATTATTTACGGCATTCATCAATCTGCTGATGCTGGTTCCCTCCATTTATATGCTGCAAGTCTATGACCGGGTGCTGCCATCCGGTAATGAAATGACCCTGCTGATGCTGACGTTAATCACACTGGGGATGTTTGCCATGATGGGCGGGCTGGAATATATCCGCAGTCAGGTGGTAATCCGCATCGGCAGTCAGTTTGATATGTGCCTGAACCGGCGGGTCTATACCGCTTCCTGTGAATCCAACCTGAAAAACGGTTCCACCGATGCCGGGCAGATGCTCAATGACTTGGCGACCCTCCGCCAGTTCCTGACGGGCAATGCCCTGTTTGCCTTTTTTGATGCGCCTTGGTTCCCGGTCTATCTTGGCGTTATTTTCCTGTTCAGCCCGTATTTGGGGTTGTTGGCGCTGGTGGGGGCGATCATTTTGATCACGCTGGCCGTGTTGAACCAATGGCTGTCCCAAGCGCCCTTGGCAGAAGCGAGCCATCTTTCTTTACGTTCCGCCAACTTAGCCAGTACCAATTTGCGTAATGCCGAAGTGATTGAAGCGCTCGGCATGTTGCCGGCATTGCGTCAGCGCTGGTTTGGCCTGCATCAGCGTTTTCTCAATTTTCAGCGTATTGCCAGTGAACGTGCGGCCGCGATCATGGCATTGACCAAAACGGTACGCATGGCTTTGCAATCGCTGATCCTTGGCTTGGGCGGCTGGTTGGCGATTGAAGGCCATATCACCCCGGGGATGATGATTGCGGGTTCCATCCTGATGGGCAGAGCGTTATCCCCCATTGAACAGTTGATACAGGCATGGAAGGGCTGGAGCGCGGCACGCCTGTCGTGGCAACGGTTGGACAAGCTGCTGAAAGCCCAACCGAAGCGCAAAAGTGGTATGCCATTGCCGCCGCCGAAGGGCGCGTTGTTGCTGGAAAACGTCTCCGCCATGCCACCGGGTAAAAATAACCACTATGTTTTGCAGGATATCCATTTTGCGCTGGAGGCCGGTGAGGTTCTGGGCGTGATTGGCCCCAGTGCGTCAGGGAAATCAACACTGGCTCGCCTGTTGGTCGGGATATGGCCGGCGCAAGACGGCGTTGTGCGGCTTGATGATGCGGATATCTACCAATGGAACAAAGATGAGCTGGGCGCCTCCGTGGGTTATCTGCCGCAGGATATTGAGCTGTTCGGTGGCACGATCGCGGAGAATATTGCCCGCTTTAATGAGGTTGAACCGGAAAAAGTCATTGAAGCAGCGAAAAAAGCCGGTGTCCATGAATTGGTGCTCAATCTTGAACAGGGGTATGACACGGTTATCGGCGCGGGCGGCATGGGGTTGTCCGGCGGACAGAAACAGCGGATCGGTTTGGCGCGCGCACTGTATGGCAATCCATCGCTGGTGGTGTTGGATGAACCCAATTCGAATCTGGATGATATCGGTGAAAAAGCCTTAAGCCATGCGATTGCCCAATTGCGGGAACAGGGCAAAACCGTGGTGGTTATCACCCACAGGCCGTCATTGCTCTCGCAAACCAGCAAAATTTTGCTGTTGGTGCAGGGGAAAATGAAAATGTTTGGTCCTTCCCAACAGGTGAGGGCGGCGCTGTCCCAACCCCAGTCTCCATCACAGCCACCGCTAAACGCGGTCGAACGTGCCTCGTAACATGATATTTGGGAGTAAAGATGTCCTATCAGACTAACGCAAAGGATAGCCAACACGAGGTGGCGGAATTATTGCCGCTGGATGCCAATCGTTACCTGCGAACAGGTTGGCTGGTGATTGGGATTGGCATTCTGGGTTTTTTCATCTGGGCGGCATTTGCGCCACTCGATAAAGGCGTGGCTTCATCGGGTACGGTCGTGGTGGATGGCAATCGCAAAACCGTCCAATCCCCGGTGAATGGCATTATCCGTCACATTCAGGTGAAAGAGGGTGAACATGTGCAGGCCGGGCAGGTATTGGTTCAGCTCAGTCAGGTGCAGGTGAATGCCCAAATTGACTCCCTCAAACAGCAGCTTTATACCACCTTAGCCACCGAAGCCCGGCTGTTGGCCGAGCAGCAAGGACAGGAGGAGGTTGTTTTTCCTGTGCGACTGAATCAGGCATCAGAGCCACGGGTTCACGACATTCTGGCCTTACAAAAACAGCTCTTTTTATCCCGTCGTGAAATGTTGCGCAGTGATCTGGCGGGCATGCGGCAAGCCGAAGAGGGGCTGGATTTTCAAATCAAGGGGCTGAGGGCAGCGTTGGTGAGTAAACAGCAGCAGCAACTTTCGCTCAAGGAACAGGTGACGAATTTGCAACCGCTGACGGAAGAGGGCTATTTTCCCCGTAACCGCTATCTGGAATTACTGCGCAGCCAAAGTGAATTAAGCGGCAGTATCGCCGAAATGACCGGCAAAATGGGGCAGCTTGAAAAGCAGCGGCAGGAAACGCAGCAGCGGGTTATCCAGCGTCAGGCTGATTACCAACGGGAAGTACGCAGCCAGTTGGCTGATGTGCAGGTATTGGCAAATGAGCTGGGCAATAAGCTGGAAACGGCCCAATTTGATCGGTCACAGACGGCCATTATTGCGCCGGCAGACGGCTCGGTGGTGGGGTTAACCGTGTTTACGCAGGGCGGTGTGGTGGCTTCCGGTGAGAAATTAATGGAGATCCTGCCGACCCGGGGGGCGCTGGAAGTCGAGGCGCGTTTGATGGTGCACCTGATTGATAAAGTCGCCGTGGGGCAGGAGGTTGATTTGATGTTTACCGCATTCAATCAGAACCGGACGCCGAAAGTGGCGGGTAAAGTGATGGTGATTTCTGCCGACCGTTTGCTGGATGAACGGACAAGGGAGCCTTATTACCAGATGCGGTTGAGGGTCACGCCGGCAGGCATGGAGAAACTGGCGGGCTTGAATATCAAACCGGGGATGCCGGTTGAAGTGTTCGTCAAAACTGGTTCGCGTTCATTGTTGAGTTATCTGTTCAAGCCGTTAATGGACAGGGCGTCTACCTCGCTGATTGAGGAGTAATGGGATGTTGATGTATCACCGTGTTGCTTTGTTTTTACCGATACGGTTGTTATCGGTACGGCTGTTATCTGTATTGTTGTTATCGGTATTGCTGCCGGCGTTATCTCCCCGTTCTGCCAGTGCCCTTTCCTTAACGGAAACCTACGCGCTGGCCTTGCAGCACGATCCGACCTTTCAGGCGGCGATTAAAGCGCAGGAAGCGGGTCAGGAGGAGGAGAACCTTGGGCTGGCGGAATTGTTGCCCAAGTTATCCCTGAGTTACCAGAATGCGCCCAAAAACTGGCAGCAGATGGAATCGCAATCTTTAGATCCACGGGGCAGGATCGTCAGGGAGCGCCGTGACCGGCAGTATAACAGCTATAGCGGGGCGGTTATTCTGACCCAGCCGTTGATTGATTTCGAAGTGTGGGCGCGTTATCGCACCCGTCAGGCTTATGCCCTGATGAGTGACAACCGTTTTAGGGCGGACAGCCAGCAACTGGCCGTCAGGGTGGTGACCCATTATATGGCTGTCGCTTATGCGCAGGATCGGCTGGCGCAGGTTGCCCAGCAACGAGCCGCTTATGAGGCGCAACTGGAACGTAACCAAAAGTTGTTCTCTTCTGGTGAAGGCACCCGCACCGATGTCGCGGAAACTCAGGCGCGTTACAGTCAGGTATTGGCGGATGAATTAACGGTACAAGACGAACTGGATGCCGCCATTCGTGACTTGCAGTTATTGGTGGGCATCCCGTTGCCAATGGATTTGCCGGTTAATCGTTTATCCGGCGCGCCACGGTTCAACCCTCTCCGACTGGACTTGGCACATTACGCCGATTGGGAGCAACGGGCATTACGCCAGAATCCGCAACTGGCCGTTGCCCGCCAGAAAGTGGATGTGGCGCATCACGATATTGCGCGCAGCCGGGCGGGGTATTTGCCAAAACTGGAGCTGTATGCGTCCCACAGCGAAAATAAATCCAGCAGCGATAACAGCATCGACCAAAAATACCGGACGGATGCCATCGGATTGCGCGTCTCCATGAATCTCTATAATGGCGGAGGGACGGCGGCGTCAGTGCGTCAATCCGCCGCAAACTATGGCAAGACAAAATTCGAAATGGATGCCCAGACGGGGGAGATCCTCAACGCACTGAGACGCCATTATAACGCTTGCGTGAATGGCGAAAAGCGGATACGCGCTTATGAAATGGCGGTGGAAGCGGCGGCATTACAGGTGAAAGCGACGCAAAAAAGTGTGACACTGGGGCAGCGGGTGAATGTCGATATATTAAATGCCGAACAACAACTCTATACCGCCCGTCGTGAACTGTCTCAGGCCAAATATGACTATATGAAAGCGTGGATTGGGTTGTTAAATGAATCCGGCCAATTAAAGGGGGAACATATTAAATTAATTGCGGATTATTTTGGCTGAGGTGATCCCTTATCTCTTGGTAAGCCGCAATTGCTGCAAATTTCCTTGTAATAACAAATCGGTTCTTAGCGTAGCAATTTCACGGCTGATATAAGCCATTTCCTTGTGAGATTCTAATTTTTTTCGCCATTTATCCGGTTGGGTATCCAAATGCTGGAATAAATTATCCAATGAGCCGGCTTGTTGCAGCAGGGTAGCGGCTGTTTTGGGGCCAATCCCCTGAACGCCGGGGATTTTACTGCTGCTGATACCAGCAAGCCCCCAATAATCAGGCAGTTGGTGAGGTGCAACCCCAAACGCTTGCTGGATAAAGGGTAAATCCAGCCAGCGTTTTTGGAAGTAATCACGAATTTGGATATTGGGGGACAGGAGCTGGCAGTAGCCTTTATCAGTTGAAACGATCGTGACACTGTGCCCGCTATTGGCGACTTTTGTTGCCAGTGTTGCAGCCAAATCATCGGCTTCATGCCCTTCCATGTGCCAGCAAGCCACTCCCAACACATCGAATGCCTGCTTAATGAATGGCATTTCTTGCTGCAAGTTATCCGGCATGGCAGCACGTCCCGCCTTGTAATCGGGGAAAAGTTGATGGCGCCAGCTATGGCTGCGTCCCTCTTCATCAAATACCGCCACCACATGGGTAGGGGATGCGTGGGTGATTAACTGCTTTAACGCATGTTCACAGGCAGGAATGCAAGGGCTTCCCTGTACCGCATGGATGCGCCGGATCAGGTTTAAGGCGTCTACAATCAAAAGGTGTATCATGGTCGTTATCTTCCGTCCGTGGATGGATCCCCTGGCACCAGCCTCATTGAATATTGATGAGGTATCTGCAATTTATTTGATTATGTCATAACAGGGCTTATAAGTACTCCCCCCGGGAAGTTTCATGCGATCCTGCTCGACAAAATCTTTCAGAAGATTATCCATGCGACGCATGATGTCCGCATCACCGTGGATCTTGAATACCCCCCGTTTTTCTATGGCATGAATCCCCGCTTCTTTGACATTACCTGCCACAATACCAGAAAATGCGCGTCGTAGTGCTGAGGCCAGTTTTTCCGGTGGCTGATTTGGATATAAATTCAGGTTAGCCATGTTTTCGTGGGACGGAATAAACGGGGACTGGAGATCAGGGGGGATTTTCAGTGACCAGTTGAAGCTATAGGCATCTCCGGTTAAGCGGCGATTTTCCTGAACGTCCGGCATGGCTTTTTTCATAATGCGTGCTACTTCTGCCGGCGCATCCACAATAATGCGATAGTAATGGCGCGCCTGTTTTCCCAGTGTATGAACGATAAATTCATCCAGCACCTGAAAGTAATTGGCGCTCTCTTTGGGGCCGGTCAAAACCAGTGGCAGAACTTGATCTTTATTTTCGTGATTCATCAGGATGGACAGCAAATACAGCAACTCTTCTGCTGTTCCGACTCCGCCGGGGAAGATAATGATACCGTGGGCGATACGGACAAAGGCTTCCAGACGTTTTTCAATATCCGGCATGATGATCAGTTCATTGACCAGCGGATTGGGTGGCTCTGCCGCAATAATGGAAGGTTCGGTAATGCCGATGAAACGACTTTTCCTGTAATTCTGCTGGGCATGTCCTACGGCGGCACCTTTCATCGGCGCTTCCATTGCCCCCGGCCCACAACCCGTACAGATATTGAGTTCACGCAGTCCAAGCTCATTGCCGACCTTGCGCCCGTACAAGTACTCTTTCTCATTGATGGAATGGCCGCCCCAACAAACAATCATATTGGGTTCTTCTGAGATATGCAGGGCTTTGGCGTTGCGCAGGATGGAGAAAATGGTATTGGTAATGTGCATACCATTTTCCATATTCAGATTATGCGCCTTCTGTGCACTGGCAATTTGCGCGTGAACAAACAAAATATCGCGTAAGACGGCGAAAAGATTGGCTTGCAGGGAGCGGATGATTTTGCCATCAACAAAGGCGTCTTCCGGGGGATTGACGAGTTCCAGTTTTACGCCCCGTTCCCTGCGCAGTACGTTGATGTCAAAATCTTGATATTTTGACAGTAATTCTTTGCTGTTATCCGTTTGACTACCTGAATTGAGAACCGCAAGTGAACAATTACGGAAAAGGCGGTACAAATCACTGCTTGCGGTACGCTTAAGCATATCGACTTCAAGCTGGGAGAGTAAATTCATTGATCCTAATGGATTAACATGTGTAATCAAGAGTGACTCCTTTTACCCCTTGCGGGTTCGATGATTACTGGCGGGCTAACCTTCCTGTTGCTGGAATAAATGCTTCATTACTGCGCCACGGATTGATATCTAATCCCCCCCGACGGGTATAACGTGCATAAACCGTGAGTGTTTCCGGTGCGCATAACGCCATTAAGTCATTGAAAATACGCTCGACACACTGTTCATGAAATTCATTGTGATGCCGGAAAGACACTAGGTAGCGCAGCAGTTTTTCCTGATCGATCTTCGCACCTTTATAACGGATCATCACCGATCCCCAATCAGGCTGGTGGGTGATCAGGCAGTTTGATTTCAGCAAATGGCTAATCAGGGTTTCCTCAACCACAGGGCCGGTTGCTGCATGGTTAAGATAATCGCGATTGAATTGATAATCATCAATATCAATATCCTGATTATCGATACATTCTCCTGCAAATCCGGCAATGGGCTGCTGGCTGAAATCATGGAGGGGATGCAGGACAATTTCAATGTCGCCATTGGCACAAGCCGATAAATCGTGTTGCAAGGTTTTTTGTACCGTTTCCCAATCCGCAAAGCGAGTTTGGTTAAAACTGTTCAGATAAAGTTTAAAACTCTTCGATTCGATCAGGTTCTCACTGGCCGCATCCAGGCTGACATGGCCGATGGCTACTTGAGGAACGCCACGCGCGTTGAGCCAGGAAAGTTCGTACATTGTCCAGATATCTGCCCCATGAAAAGGGAGATTGTCAGGATAAAGCCCAAGCGGTTCCCGGTTCAGACTGCGGGGAACTGCTTGTAATAATGCGGGATCGTAGCTATCGCGGTAGGGAGTGGGTTTACCCAAGGTGAGTTGGGCGAGTGCCTGATTATCTTGATACAGAGACATTAGGATTCCTTGAAGCTGTACTATCTTTAGACGGTAAGGTAAGCCCGTAGTGTATCAAGGAATCCTGATGGTTCGTATTTTTATTGTGCGTTGATATCTGCATATACTCGCCATACTTCAATGTGCATTGATTATCTCCCCACGGGGCGGGAAGATAATCAGCGGCCTTCGTTTCACGAGCTGCAACTTGAAGTTTATAGGGGATAGAGAAAGTTTATGCCTGAAGCAATCTATCCAATAGTGGCGATCTAAAGATGTGATATGGATCGTATTTATGTAATGCTGAAACGGCCGAAACCCAGTTGTTATCAGCAGGCAAACCGTCAGTCAATGACGCCGGAATGATGTTGGTCAATACCTCTTTATCCTCCCATGCGCGGTTAGCACCATAAGCCCAGCCTTTACTCCATTCAACACGGGCGCAGGCATAAGAACCCTCAAATTCGTTGAATAGCCACTGTTCAAGTTGTTGGCAAAATTCAATGGCATAGGGGGTTTCTGGAAAGGTTAAGACATCAAGCCAGACTGCGACATCCCATTCCGGTCGATCCCGTCGGGGGCGAATGGCGGATAGGGCAGGCACGGTCGCTCCTGTAGACACCACTTCAGTGGGATCATCTAATCCGGTTACCCGAACTTCAAGCGGGCCATTGATCGGATATTTCCCTTGGTTTGCATAGTGTTGTATTAATTGCTGCCAGTGGGTATAAAATTTATTCAATACAAGTTGGATATTTTTACGTTGCGTTAATACTGCATAACCATTGGCGGTAACACGCAATGTGGTGGGTTTGACATATAACAGCAGGTTTTTACTCCAACCCCAGAGATCTTTACCACTATTTTGCAAGGCGGCATGGGTCAGTTGATATTGCATTTCACTCACCAGAGGCGTTATCAGCGGGAAATTGGCCAGAAGGTTATCCGCGATATCCGATAGGGTAGGTGAAATATTATCGGAAAAGGGGTAGTTATAAGGTGCCTTAACTTCAAGGCTGGCAGCCGGCTTGGTGGGGGCGACACTCCAGACTTTTAGCCACGGTGCATGTGTGAAGGGGAATAAAATGATTTCCGCCCGACCACTTTTATCCAGAAAATCACTGAACGTCCGCTTTTCTTTTGTGCTTTCCGGCGGGGCAAATAACTCATCTGCCGGAATATCGGTGAAACTCTGACAGCGAAGGCGTTGATTTTTCCCCGCCTGAAGTTGCACTTCCAAAATCAGCGAACAACCAATATGGGTTAATAGCGGCGCGCAATCAGGATCATGTCGCTCAAAACGCCTAATGGTATATTGCTGACTTTCTTTATCCCATACGACGGCAGACAAGGATAATATCGCATTACTGAGAGAGCCGAATGTATGCCCGGGAAGCCGGATTTCGTCAAGCGCTTTAATGGCAGTGCCATGCCCGTCGATGGCGAGAACCGCGCCGAGTGTTAAATCACCGGGCGCGGGTGTTGCCGTAAAGCCCAAGCCCTGTTCTTCCATTTGGGTCAGTAACGTTTCCATTAATATCCCGGTTTGCGCTGTCACGATGGAAAATGTCGAACGATGCTCGATATTGACATGGGTGAAATGAGCGGAAAGATCCAGCAACATAATGCGATTTTTGCCACTTTGCCCTGATGCCAATATCAGTGGTGACCAATTATGTGATTGTCCGATGGGTCTTAATTTATAATTTTCTTGCCATGCCCAATTCACCACGGAAATAATTTCTTCGGCTGTTTTCGGTATACAGCAAGGGATATTATCGGCACGAATTTCGCCTGACCAATTTTTAAAATTGTTCATCTTCCAACTCACCGCTTTGGGAAAGTCAGATAAGTGATATTCTATTTCAGTAATTATTTCATTTTGTAAGTCACTATTTTCTTTTTTAAGCAAGTCTGATGATGGCATGTTTTATTTCCTTTGTTTTTAATCGGAAACCTATTGGCTATCAACAGAAAGCAATTTCTCCAATAACGGTGATCTGAATATGTGATGTGGGTCATAGGTATTTAATAAAGATATTACCGCAGTCCAATTATTATCAGCAGGTTGTCCATCATTGAATGAAGCGGGAATATTATTTTTTATGATATCTTCATCTTCCCATGCGGCATTTTCACTGTAGGTTCACCCTTTACTCCATTCGACGCGAACTGCTGCGTAAGTACCATTAAATTCCTTACATAACCTTTGTTCAAACTGGCGGAGAAATTGATGGGCATACATTTTTACTCCAACCCCAGATATCTTTCCTCGACGTTGACAGCAGAAGATCGGCATAGAAAGACTGAAACTGACCCAACGCGGGGGACAAGGTTACAAACTCTATCCCAGATGACCGCAGAGAGCGACAATATCGCATTGCTCAAAGAACCGTAAGTGTGACCCGCCTGATTGTCTTCCCCACGCGCTTTGATGGCGGTTCCATGTCCGCCAATTGCCAGCAACACCGCCTAATGTTAAATCGCCGGGCTCTGGTGTTGTGGTGAAGCCAAGGCCGTGCTCTTCCAGTTGCGTCATGAGTGCTTCCATCAATACACCGGTTTGTGCTGTAACGATGGCACAGGGAGAGGATTGCGCAATCTGAAATGGGGTCGCAGATCCATGAGCATAATATTTTGGGGTGCCTCTTGTTTGGCGTTCAATATCAAAGGTGACCAATTATGTGATTGCCCAATCGGTCTTACTTTATAATTTTTATTTCAGGGATAAAAATATATTTATATTTTGTCATGTTTTATTGTTTGCATGATTTAATGTGTTTAATGGAAGTGGTTGCTGTTTTTAATTTATCTGAACGTCAGTATTGCCGCGTAATAAATGCGCCGAATTATCTTTATTATAGTTCGAATGTTTTCCCATGACGGGCAGAGACTAAAAAATATTTTATTAAGCTAATTATTCTTCGGAATTCATTCTCTTGTCACTGTGCTGCAATTTGCCGGTCATTGGGTATAGAATAGAAAGTGATTAAGCCTGAGCCTGAAAATAGGAATGATATAAGCATATGACCTTTAATGTGACAGAGGCACTCTCTGACTTTACCCGACGTTATGTTGAATTCTGGCAACAGAAAACGGGGTTTCCGCCGGCCAGCAGCGAATTGTATGGCGTACCTTCACCCTGTGTTGAGCGTACGGGTGAGAGCGTGGTGCATTGGCTTCCACGGCCGTTTTCTGTGCAAGAAAAACTCAATAAGGTAGAAACTGCGCTGGAGATCTGCTTGCAGGATGCTATCCATGCTTACTATACGATGCAGCTTGCGGGTGATATGACAGCCAGTTTTGCCGGACAACATTTCAGCCTGATTCAGGTATGGAGTGAAGATGATTTTATCCGTTTGCAGGAAAACCTGATTGGTCACCTTGTTACCCAGAAGCGGTTAAAACTCTCGCCGACCGTATTTATTGGCACGACGGATACCGACATGGGGTTAATTTCGGTGTGTAATTTGACCGGGCAAGTGATCCTTGAAAAGTTTGGTAGCCATGAAAGGAGTACGTTAGCCGCAGATTTAGCCAGTTTCCTTGCGGTTATCACACCTGTCATGGGCAGTTAATTGCAGAGATTGGTCTGATTTTTTGTAAGAGATATCTCACATCTCGCGTGAGATATCTCTTTTAATCATGGCGTGAATATTATCTGATAAAATTATTTCTATTTTATATCAATAGAATGCGTGATTTTATCTCAGTGCACATTTTATCATTTCTCTGGCGATGCTGATCCCGTGGCTTGTGTCAACCGTCTGAATCGTAGATCCTTTCACTGTTCCGCAAGGAACCACTGCACAACAATAACCAGGGAATAAATCCATCGGGAAGATGGTACAAGGATGATTAGGTACAGGCAGGAAAGCTAAAAAACTATCAGTATAATGATTGAATAAAGGATATCTGACAGGGATGTATTTTGTCAGGGAAATAAACAGGAAGTACCCCAAGTAGCAGGATTGCTATGACAGCCACTCAAGAGGAGAGGTAAAATCTCTCCTCTTACTTCATTTAGATTGCCATTTAGATTGCTGCAATTTTTCCTACCGTAATTTTTCCGCTGAAATCGTATCAATGATACTCTTACGTCCCAATGACGTGGTGGCAGTTTCTGTCATCTGAGCAACAGATTGAGCATCAGACGAAACATCATGAGTATCGAGACACAAATTCTACATAAATTACAGTTAATTGAAGCGACCCTGAAAACACTGGGCATATGGCAAGATTATCCGCCTAAACCCGAAGCCTTTGAAAGCACGGAACCTTTTTCCATTGATACTTTATCAGCAGGGGAGTGGCTCCAGTGGGTGCTAATCCCAAGAATGCGCGCCTTGATAGAGCAACAAGCCTGTTTGCCGACGGCATTCGCCATCGCTCCCTATTTTGAAGAAGTTTACAAAGAAGAAGCCGAGCGTTATTTCCCCCTGCTTGAACATTTGCGGGCGTTGGACAATCTGTTTACGCAGGATGCTTGATATGCTGGAGATTATTTATCAGGATGAGCATATCGTTGCCGTCAATAAGCCTGCCGGATGGTTGGTTCACCGTAGCTGGCTGGCGCGTCATGAGACGGTTTTTGTGATGCAGACATTGCGTGATCAAATTGGACAGCATGTTTTTCCCGTCCATCGTCTGGACAAGCCGACATCCGGGGTTCTGTTAATGGCACTTTCGAGTGACGTCGCCAGAACACTGTCACAACAATTTGAATGCCACGATATACAAAAAACGTATCATGCCGTTGTACGGGGTTATGTTGAAGGTGATGATATTATCGACTACGCCCTAATGGAGCAGTTGGATAAAATTGCGGATAAATTTGCTGATACAGACAGGGCAGCGCAACCCGCCGTGACATATTACCGTTCATTGGCACAAGTCGAGTGTCCGGTTGAAATCGGCCGTTATCCGACATCACGTTTTAGTTTGGTGGCGTTGATGCCAAAAAGCGGCCGTAAGCATCAATTGCGGCGGCATATGTCACATATTCGACACCCGATCATTGGGGATACCACGCACGGCGATTTGCGACAAAATCGCGGTGTGGCTAAATATTATCAGACTGGCAGGTTAATGCTGCATGCCAGCCACCTGCAACTCAAGCACCCTGTGACAGGGGAGAACCTTCTTCTGACTGCGCGCTGGGATCCATCATGGCAGCGTTTGCTTGAACAGTTTGGCTGGCAGGGCATTATGCCTGAGCTGGAATGTCTCACTAGGCATGAATGAACGCAGTATCAAACCGGTTAAATAGTGTTTCAAAATGATAGGAGTCAATTTTGCCCCGCGCACCGCGTGGGACAAGATTGCGAACTCCCACTATGATGAAAACTGATTTAAAGAGATCAATATTTATGGCAAAAATTGGTGTTTTCGTTGGTACAGTTTATGGCAATGCGCTGGCCGTTGCGGAAGAAGCGCAGCAGATACTTGAGCAGCAAGGGCATGAGGTTGAAATTTTTGAAGATGCAACTTTAGTGCAATGGCAAAAGTATTTGCAGCAAGTGGTGTTAGTGGTCACTTCGACCACGGGGCAAGGCGATCTGCCTGACAATATCCAGCCGCTGTATACCGAATTGAATGATAAGTTGGGCTATCAGCCTGATCTGAGCTATGGCGTGATCGCGTTGGGCGACAGTAGTTACGACACTTTCTGTGGTGGTGGCTGCACGTTTGATGAAATGTTACAGGAACAGGGCGCTAAACGCATCGGCGGGGTATTGCAGATTGATGCGATTGAGGTCGCTGAACCTGAAGTCTTTGCCCAAGGCTGGATTAAGGAGTGGGGAACGTTGTTGTCGGTAAGGTTGTAAACAACGGGCTGATTTACACCGCTTATGCCTTTATTGGCTTCGGGAATTTGGGCGGATAAGCGGTGTATGACAAGCTGTTACAATTATTTACGGGTCAGCTTTTCCAAATCTGCTTCAATTTCTGCTATCTTATTTGCAACGACATGTTCGAGATGACGTAAATCGTCGAGGATCTTGTGTTTCAAATCCACTTCAATCTGATCACGCTTGCAAATCTGATCCAACTCTTCAATCACATAACGCAGGTTGGTGTTAATCTCCTTGATTTCTTTGTAGCCTTGGCTTGAGTGATCGTCAGAGATGGTTTTTAACTGGCGTGGATACTTAAATTTAACGCTCTTGGCGAAGAATTCGCCCTTATCTTTACGGAAATAAATCTTCAGAGTATCGTTATTCGCTTCCTGACGGAGGCTATAGCGATCAATATCTTCAGGATGCGTGATCCCCAAACTTTTCAGATTATCGTACATAGCGCGCCACCTAGTCACCTAAATGAAATGGAAAAGGCAAAAAAACAGTGGATTTATTATCCATGTCGTAATCGTTAAAAGTCAATGGGTTAATGGGGTTTAAAACATTTAATCGGCATGGCTTTGTGCGATTGGAAAAGAATGGAAAAAATGTCAAACCCATTACTTTATTTACAGACTTTGAAATCAAGATTGCGCAGGGGCAGAGGCACCCATTTGGGTGGCTCCGCTATTTTAAAAATTTAATCAATATTTCTCAGCAGTTCATTAATTCCCACCTTGCCACGGGTCTTGGCATCCACCTTTTTCACAATAACGGCGCAATACAGGCTGTAACTGCCATCTTTTGACGGAAGATTACCGGAGACGACGACCGAACCCGCAGGGACACGGCCATAATGGATTTCACCGGTTTCGCGATCATAGATTTTGGTGCTTTGGCCGATATAAACACCCATTGAGATCACCGAGCCTTCTTCGACGATAACGCCTTCAACAATCTCAGAGCGTGCGCCGATAAAGCAGTTGTCTTCGATAATGGTTGGGTTGGCCTGCAATGGCTCCAGAACACCACCAATACCAACGCCACCGGATAAGTGAACATTTTTACCAATCTGGGCACAGGAACCGACGGTTGCCCAAGTGTCTACCATGCTGCCTTCATCCACGTAAGCACCGAGGTTGACGTAAGATGGCATCAAGACGGTATTGCGGGCGATATAGGCACCTTGGCGAACAGCCGCAGGCGGCACGACACGGAATCCTTCTTTTTCGAAACGAGCCTGATCATAGTCAGCAAATTTCATCGGTACTTTATCAAAATAGCGGCTTTCAGCGCCTTCCATCACCTGATTGTCATTAATGCGGAAGGAAAGCAGTACCGCTTTTTTCAGCCATTGATGCGTTACCCACTTTCCGTCGATTTTTTCAGCGACACGCAGTTTGCCGCTGTCCAGCATTTGAATAACCTGATTAATTGCATCGCGGGTTGCATCATCAACCGTCGTTGGCGTGATGTTTACACGGTTTTCAAACGCAGTTTCGATAGTCGTTTGTAATTGCTGCATAAGTATGCGGTTCCTAATTTCTGTTAAGAGAGTCTTGTTATAGTTTATCCCGTGTGTCGAGGGCTTCTGTCAACCTTTCTGATAATTCATCCCTTATTTTTTTATGTAATGCGTTTTGATCTTTATCCGCTAAGACAAAAAAGTCTTCGACACGCTCACCGATGGTCGTAATGCGGGCGCCGTGCAGGGAAATACCCAATTCAGCGAAAATATTCCCCACCCGTGCCAATAATCCGGGCTGATCCAACGCGATCAATTCCATATAAGTACGGCGAGCATTTTTGCTTGGTAAAAAGTTAACCTTGGTTGGAACGTTAAAATGACGCAGTTTGGCAGGCAGATTGCGTGCCTTTGGCACGTTAAGATGAGGATCATTCACGACTTTCAGCAAGGCACGGCGGATAGGTTCGTGGCGATCAAATGCCAGGGGATGGCCGTTAGGCTCCAAGACAACAAAGGTATCCATCGCCATTTCATCACGGTTCGTGAAGATTTGGGCATCGTGGACACTCAAATTACGCTTGTCCAATTCTCCAACGACGGCCGCAAAAAGCGAAGGCCGATCTTGGCACCAGATAAAAATTTCTGTTCCGCCGTGAGAAAACGCGGTGCTGATGAGCACCATGGGTTCCAGAGAAGTTTGGTGGATCGTGTGGTAGATCGTGTGGTGGATTAAGTGGCTGGCGTGCCACGCTAATTGGTCAGGGGTATGACGCAGGAAGTAATCCGCATGGCAACGGTTCCAGATATGGTGTAACCGCTGCTCGTCGATATTTTCTTGTTGCAGAAGCGTCAATGCCTGCAAGCGATTATTACGGAGGCGTTCCCGTAAATCAGGGGTATTTTGAATCCCTTGGCGCAATTGGGTTTCCGTGGCGAAATAGAGTTCACGTATCAGGCTCTGTTTCCAGCTATTCCAGAGTTTGGCGTTGGTCGCACAAATATCGGCGACGGTGAGGCAGGCTAAATAATTAAGACGGTTTTGGTTTTTAACCTGACCGGCAAATTGCTGGATGACGTCGGGATCTTGGATATCCCGCCGCTGCGCAGTTACTGACATCAGTAAATGGTCGCGAACCAGCCATTCCACTAATTCTGCTTCATGGTTGGTCAGGCCATGCTGTTGTGCGAAGACGAAGGCATCTTTGGCACCAAGCTCAGAATGATCACCATTGCGCCCTTTGGCAATATCATGGAAAAAAGCCGCCAGCCGCAATAGCTCTGGTTGAGGAAGACGCGGATAAAGTTCAACACACAGCGGGTGGATAACACGGTTGTTTTCATCGGCAAAACTTTCCAGTTTTTGCAGTACGCGGATGGTGTGCTCGTCAACCGTATAAGCATGAAAAAGGTCAAACTGCATCTGGCCGACAATGTTGCTCCAAAATGGCATATAAGCGCCTAATACACTATGCCGGTGCATGGGGAGTAACGCTCCGGCAACCGCATGGGGATGGCGCAGGATAGCCATAAAAATTTTCCGGGCGGCGGGGAGTTCACACAAAGGTGTGCTCAGGTTTCTGCGGGCATAACGAAGTTGGCGCAATGTCGTCGAATAGATCCCCTGAATTTCACGATGTTCAGCCATGTGATAAAACATGCGCAATATTGACGTGGGATCACGGCTGAACAGTGTTTCATCAATGAGGTCGATCAGGTTTCCCCGCAATTGAAACTCGCTGTTCAGGGGACGGGGTTTCTCATGGGGCTGCAATGCCAAAATGGCTTCATCAAACAGTTGCAGCAGCATGTTATTCAGCTCACTGACGCGACGGGTCATGCGATAAAAATCTTTCATCATGCGCTCGACAGGCTGATTTCTTTCCCCTTCATAGCCGAGCAGTTGGGCGACACTGAACTGGCGCTCAAACAGCAGCCGGTTATCATAACGGTTAACAACCAGATGAAGCGCAAAACGGATGCGCCAGAGAAAATGCTGGCATTCGTTCAGCTCATTGCGTTCCTCTTGGGTCAGGAAACCAAAATTGACCATTTCATCTAAGGAGGTCGCGCCAAAATGGCGGTGAGCGACCCAAAGTAAGGTGTGAATATCGCGTAGTCCACCCGGACTGCTTTTGATATCAGGTTCCAGATTGTAACTGGTGCTGTGATAGCGTTGATGGCGTTCTTGTTGTTCCGCAATTTTGGCAGCGAAAAATTTGGCGGACGGCCAGAAATCATCACTGAAAATATATTTCTGCAATCGCAGAAATAGCGGTAAATCCCCACAAATCAGGCGGGATTCTATGAGGTTAGTTGCGATAGTGGGGTCGGAAAGCCCCTTTTGCTGACACTCTTCGAATGTCCTGACACTGTGGCCGACTTCAAGGCGGATATCCCAAAGCAGGGCAATAAGCTGCCCGAGACGAGCCGATTGCTCCTCAGCCAATGGCGATTCACTCAGAATCAATAGGTCAATGTCAGAGAGAGGATGCAATTCGCGGCGGCCATAGCCCCCGACAGCAATCAGTGCAAGGGAATCTATCTGATCAAACCCCTGTTCCTGCCAGAGTCGCTTTAACAGTTGATCAATATAATCACTGCGGGTGTAAATCAGGGCATCCGGTGAAATACCTGCCTTGAATGCCTGTTCAAGCCATAGCCGGAATTCATCAATATGCTGTTTAAGGGCGGGAAATTGCAGATCATCGTGGGAAAACTCCACAGGTGAAAGGGGAGGAACGGGTGCTTGTGCTAAGGAGATATCGACTGGCATATGCAGAAACCTATTATGAGAAAGCTCATGAGGAAACAGACCACGATGACCAGATTACTGAGAAAATGACAGGATGAACAGGCATTATTGACAGAGATTAAGGCTCCCTGTGAGTTGTCAGGAAGCCTTAATCAATTGCGCCAGCGGGGAATTACGCGTTCACTAATACCGCAGGGATATGCGCTTCTTCCTCTTTGCGCCATGTCATGATTTCACAACCATTATCGGTAACAACAAGGGTGTGTTCGTACTGTGCAGACCAACCGCGATCCTTGGTTTTCACTGTCCAGCCATCTTTCATGCTGCGGATACGGAAATCACCAGCGTTGACCATTGGCTCAATGGTGAAGGCCATGCCTTTTTGCAAGACAACACCGCCATCATCAGCATCATAATGCAGAACGTGCGGTTCTTCGTGGAAGCCTTTACCGATACCGTGGCCGCAGTATTCACGGACAACCGAATAATCGTGGCTCTCCACAAATTGCTGGATGGCCTTGCCAATGGCACGCAGGCGGATGCCGGGCTTGACCATTTTCAGGGCGAGGTACAGGCTTTCTTGTGTGACGAGACACAGGCGCTCGCCCTGAATGGTTGGCTTGCCAACAATGAACATTTTGGATGTATCACCGTGGAATTCCTCTTTGATGACCGTCACGTCAATATTGACGATATCACCTTCTTTCAACGCCTTGTCATCGCTGGGAATGCCGTGGCAAACCACATCATTGACAGATATGCACACGGATTTGGGAAAGCCGTGGTAGCCCAGGCACGCTGAAATGGCCTGCTGTTTTTCTGTGATGTGCTCGTGGCAGAGACGATCAAGTTCACCTGTGGTGACACCCGCCTTAACATAAGGCTCAATCATTTCCAGAACTTCGGCGGCCAGACGTCCGGCAACCCGCATCTTCTGAATGTCTTCTTCTGTTTTGATAGAAATAGCCATGAAATGGGTCCATTTAAGTCAGAAAATTACCGACTATTTGATATTAATTAAAGGAAGTGTTGTCGGTAATGGTATCAGCCCACCGAATGGATGCCAATATCACCCGCACCTTTCAATCGTGGCCCATGTAGTTGTAACAAATGTTGGAGTCTGGCGGCGATTTATGGTATAAAGCGCGCCGGTGTTCTGGGTAATTGTTTCTGATTTGATGCAATTTGCCAGAGATACTAAATAACTCATTTTGTGTAAATAACACACACGGATCGACACATACACCGGGGTGCTCTCATGCGGTTAATTCATGCATGTGAATGGCCTTCCTGTGAGAAGGTCTTTTACGAATAGCCAGCAGTTAAAGAGTCGGTGTCATGGGATCTGTGGAGGCATAACCCCAATTAACTTTTTAGAGGTTTAAAATGGCAACTGTTTCCATGCGCGATATGCTGCAAGCTGGCGTTCACTTCGGTCACCAGACTCGTTACTGGAACCCAAAAATGAAACCTTTCATCTTTGGTGCTCGTAACAAAGTTCATATCATCAATCTGGAAAAAACTGTTCCAATGTTCAACGATGCATTGGCAGAGCTGAACAAGATTGCTTCCCGTAAAGGTAAAATCCTGTTTGTTGGTACCAAGCGTGCTGCCAGCGAAGCAGTAAAAGAAGCAGCATTGGGCTGTGACCAATACTTCGTTAACCACCGTTGGTTAGGTGGTATGCTGACTAACTGGAAAACTGTTCGTCAGTCAATCAAGCGTTTGAAAGATCTGGAATCTCAGTCTCAGGACGGTACTTTTGACAAGCTGACCAAAAAAGAAGCGCTGATGCGTACTCGTGAGCTTGGCAAACTGGAAAACAGCCTGGGCGGTATCAAAGACATGGGCGGCCTGCCTGATGCTCTGTTTGTTATCGATGCAGAACATGAACACATCGCTATCAAAGAAGCCAATAACTTGGGTATCCCTGTATTCTCTATCGTTGATACCAACTCTGATCCAGACGGTGTTGACTTCATCATTCCTGGTAACGACGACGCAATCCGTGCAGTTAAACTGTACCTGACCGCCGCAGCTACCGCTGTTCGTGAAGGTCGTTCTCAAGATCTGGCTGTTCAGGCTGAAGAAGGTCTGGTAGACGCTGAATAATAAGGCCAGCTCATTTTTGTTTGAGCCCTTATTGACCAGGTATTGAAATATATTGGTTAGGGGGCCGGTCACGGCCCCCTTTAACTATCTGATATAGAACTATTATCTGATATAGAACTTTCCACGCGGAATATTATCTTCCCGCGAGACACATCGAGGAATAAAACAAATGGCTGACATTACCGCTGCTCTGGTAAAAGAACTGCGTGAGCGTACTGGCGCAGGCATGATGGAATGTAAAAAAGCACTGGTTGAAGCAAATGGTGATATCGAACTGGCTATCGATAACATGCGTAAATCAGGGCAAGCAAAAGCGGCTAAGAAAGCAGGCCGTGTTGCTGCTGAAGGTGTTATCCTGGTTGAAGTTGCGGCTGATGCTAAATTCGCAGCTATCGTTGAACTGAACTGTGAAACTGACTTCGTTGCCAAAGATGCGGGCTTCCTGGCATTCGGTAAAGAAGTTATCGCTTCCGTTATGGCAGACAAAAACGCTGACATCGACGCACTGAAAGCGAAGTTCGAAGAACAGCGCGCTAATCTGGTTGCGAAGATTGGTGAAAACATCAACATTCGTCGCGTTGCTATCCTGGAAGGTGAAGCTGTGGGTTCTTACCTGCACGGCGCGCGTATCGGTGTTCTGGTTGCGGCTGAAAGCGCAGGCGAAGAGCTGATCAAGCATATCGCCATGCACGTTGCTGCAAGCAAGCCGGAATATGTTAACCCAACTGACGTCCCTGTTGACGTGGTTGAGCGTGAGCATCAGATCCAGTTGGACATCGCAATGCAGTCTGGTAAGCCTCGCGAAATCGCAGAGAAAATGGTTTCTGGCCGCATGAACAAATTCACCGGTGAAATCTCTCTGACGGGTCAGAACTTCGTGATGGACCCAAGCAAATCGGTTGGCGATCTGCTGAAAGAAAACAATGCTAAAGTGATCAACTTCATCCGCTTTGAAGTGGGTGAAGGTATTGAGAAAGTTGAAGCTGATTTTGCAGCAGAAGTTGCTGCAATGAGCAAACAGTCTTAATTTTCTTGAACGGAGCCGCCGATTGGCGGTTCTGTTTTATCTCATGATGAATTTTGACATCTGGGCTACATAGCGTGGATGTGTCGTAGTTGAGTGAATCGTAATCAATCCCCAATATCCTTATCTGCTTAGGACTGAACACCATGGCAACCAATGCAAAACCCGTATATCAGAGAATCCTGCTTAAGCTCAGTGGAGAAGCCTTGCAAGGCGCAGAAGGTTTTGGTATCGACGCCAGCGTCTTAGACCGCATGGCTCAGGAAGTCAAAGAACTGGTTGAACTGGGTATTCAGGTCGGTGTCGTTATTGGAGGAGGCAACCTGTTTCGTGGTGCCGGTTTGGCAGAAGCAGGAATGAACCGTGTCGTCGGCGACCACATGGGCATGCTGGCAACGATGATGAATGGTCTGGCAATGCGTGATGCTTTGCACCGTGCCTATGTGAACGCGCGTTTGATGTCCGCTATCCCGCTAAATGGCGTGTGTGACAATTATAGCTGGGCTGAGGCGATCAGTTTATTGCGTCACGGTCGGGTTGTTATTTTCTCTGCGGGTACGGGTAACCCGTTCTTTACAACAGATTCCGCTGCATGTCTGCGTGGCATTGAAATTGAAGCGGATGTTGTGTTAAAAGCAACCAAAGTTGATGGCGTCTATTCTGCTGATCCGGCAAAAGATCCTGAAGCTGTTCTCTACAATAAGCTCACTTATCAGGACGTATTGGAGCGTGAATTGAAAGTGATGGATCTGGCCGCCTTTACGCTGGCGCGTGACCATAACCTGCCAATTCGTGTCTTTAATATGAACAAACCAGGCGCACTTCGTCGTGTTGTGATGGGGGAAAGTGAAGGTACGTTGATTTCTCACGGCTGATTTTTCACCGCTCTTACTCAGAGACATCGGTGAAATTTGACGGTATGATCACGTCCTGATGCGCCAAATTTAATGACACAGGGCCACATGCGCCTTAGCGTATTTGACTCACGTATCTGTGGATTACGCAGTGTGGCCTAAAAAATAACCATCTCCCAAGGGTTTGTAACGTGATTAATGAAATCAAAAAAGACGCACAAGACCGCATGGAAAAAAGCGTCGAAGTACTGAAAAACCAAATTAACAAGATCCGTACTGGCCGTGCTTCTCCAAGTCTGTTGGATGGCATCAGCATTGAATATTATGGCTCTGCAACGCCACTGCGCCAGATTGCCAACGTCGTTGCAGAAGATGCCCGTACTTTGGCGATCACGGTATTTGATCGTTCCATGACTGCGGCGGTTGAAAAAGCCATTATGGCTTCTGATCTGGGCCTGAACCCCTCTTCTGCTGGAACCATTATTCGTGTTCCATTGCCAGCACTGACAGAAGAGCGTCGTAAAGATCTCATTAAAGTTGTGCGTGGAGAAGCGGAGCAAGGCCGTGTCTCCATCCGTAACATCCGCCGTGATGCGAATGAGAAAGTTAAAGCTCTGCTGAAAGACAAAGAAATCAGTGAAGATGAAGAGCGTCGCTCACAAGACGAAATTCAGAAACTGACTGACAGCTTCATTAAGAAAGTTGATGAAGCGCTGGCAAATAAAGAAACTGAGTTGATGGATTTCTAATTGCCATTTCATGCCGACAACGCCGCCACTTTTGCGGCGTTGTTCTTATCTCGGATATGACACTTCGTATCACATTTCTTTCTCAAGCGATGGACATAGCTATCCGCACCGCTCAAACTATGACGGTTCTCTGTTGCAATTTTCCATTGCGATTTTATATCAGTAGCATACTTAGAGTATAAAAATGAAACGGTTAACTATTCTTGGCTCAACGGGTTCGATTGGGAAAAGTACGCTTTCTGTTGTCCGAAATAACCCGGGGAAATTCAGTGTCGTTGCACTGGTGGCTGGGAAAAATATTGAAGTCATGGCACAGCAATGTCTGGAGTTTCACCCGCAATATGCCGCCATGGTAGATGAGTCGTCAGCAAAAGCGCTGCGCCAGTTATTGCAGGTGCAGGGAAGCCAAACCGAAGTGCTGTCCGGTAAAGAGGCCATTTGTGATTTAGCGGCATTGGAAAACGTCGATCAAGTCATGTCGGCCATTGTTGGCGTTGCCGGTTTATTGCCGACGTTGGCCGCGATCCGCCAAGGCAAACAAGTGCTGCTGGCTAACAAAGAATCTTTGATTACCAGTGGTCGCCTGTTTATGGATGCGGTTGCCCAATATCAAGCGCAATTGCTGCCCATTGATAGCGAACACAATGCCATTTTCCAATGCCTGCCGGAAGAGGTGCAGCACAATCTTGGCAATGTCAGTCTAAAAGAGCACGGTATTTCCAGCATTATTCTGACGGGATCAGGCGGGCCGTTTCGCCAGACATCTTTGGATAAACTGCCTGATGTGACGCCAGATGAAGCATGTGCCCATCCTATCTGGTCAATGGGACGTAAAATTTCGGTTGATTCCGCGACCATGATGAACAAGGGTCTGGAATATATCGAAGCGCGTTACCTGTTCAATGCTTCCGCCGATGAAATGGAAGTATTACTGCATCCCCAATCGGTTATCCATTCCATGGTTCGTTATCAGGATGGCAGCATCATTGCACAATTGGGAACACAGGATATGTGTACCCCTATCGCTTATGCGATGGCTTATCCTAACCGCATTCCATCGGGTGCAAAGCCATTGGATTTTACCGAATTGAGTATGCTCACTTTTGAATCCCTGGATTATCAGCGTTATCCTTGTCTGAAATTGGCTATTGAGGCTTGTCATCAAGGACAGGCGGCAACAACGGCGTTGAATGCCGCCAATGAAGAAGCCGTTGATGTTTTTTTGCAAGGTGGCATCCGTTTCACTGATATTGCGGCCATCAATCGATGGGTCGTTGAAAAAGTCAATTTATCTGAACCTCAAAGTATCGAAGAGGTCTTGGAAATCGATAACATGGCAAGGGTTTTAGCGAGAGAAGCCATCAGCACCTTCGCCAAATAGCCAATTTTATTAATAGGTATAGGTTTGCGTTTTGGCAAGTGATATAGTTCGCGGGTAAATTATAGTTGCTATAATAGCCGTTTCAATTATCTGGTGCCTACATTCTAATCATCGATAAGCGTGTAATCATATCAAAGATAAAGGCTTTCATTCAGGTTGTACCAGAAAAATAGCCGTGATATCCGTGGTGATTATTGACACGTGACACGGCTTTTTCATGTTTGGAAGTGATTGCGTTTACCAGAAGGTCAGCTTAGTTATTTAAGGATTATTTTGAGTGATATCTCCCAGTGATAGTGACTCATTGCCAGCGTTACCCAGACATGTTGCCATCATTATGGATGGTAATGGTCGCTGGGCAAAAAAACGCGGCAAATTAAGAGTTTTTGGCCACCGTGCAGGGATCAAAGCCGTGCGGAATGCCGTGAGTTTTTCAGTGAAACACCACATTGAATCACTGACGCTATATGCTTTTAGCAGCGAAAACTGGAATCGCCCACAGCAGGAAGTCAGTTCATTGATGGAGCTGTTTGTTTTTGCTCTCGATAATGAAGTCAAAAGCCTGCATAAACACAATGTGAAATTGTCTGTTATTGGCGATATTAGTCGTTTCAGCTCACGGTTGCAGGAACGTATTCGTCGTTCAGTTGAATTGACCGCAGGCAATACCGGTTTGCACCTTAATATTGCGGCTAACTATGGTGGTCGTTGGGATCTGATTCAAAGTTTTAAACAAATCGCTGAAAAGATTAAAGCCGATGAACTGGTTCCCGAAGAGATTACCGAAGCGACAGTGGGTCACTTCATCAATTTAAGTCAGCAGCCTGAAGTCGATCTGGTGATCAGGACGGGGGGCGAACATCGCATCAGTAATTTCCTGTTATGGCAGATCGCTTATGCAGAATTGTATTTTACCGATATACTTTGGCCTGATTTTGATGAAACTGTTTTTGAAGGTGCGATTAATGCCTTTGCTAAACGAGAACGCCGATTTGGCGGAACAATACCAGACGATGCCAAAGTGGGATCATAGGAGGAGAACTTGCTGAAGTACCGTCTTTTAACTACGTTGATATTGATTCCACTTGTTATTGTAGCGCTGTTTTTCCTCCCCCCATCCGGGTTTGGGCTGGTTGTCATTGCTGTTTCAGCACTGGCGGCATGGGAATGGGGGCAATTTGCAGGTCTTTTCACTCAAGCTAAACGTATTACGCTGGCTGTGTTATGTGCTGTAGGGTTACTGGCCTTGCAATACTCGTTGTCGGATTTTTCTCATCTCATTGATAAACCACAAATTGTCTATCTATTATGGGCTGGCATGCTTTGGTGGATAGCCGCAATTTTATTGGTGGTGACTTATCCGGCTTCTGCTTCCGTCTGGCAATCGTCAGTTGTCTGGCGTCTGCTATTCGGGGTGCTGACTATCGTGCCATTTTATTGTGGAATGATGGTGCTGCGTACCCAAGGCTATGAGAATAATCCCTATGATGGCGCATGGTGGTTGTTGTACGTCATGCTGTTGGTCTGGGCTGCTGATTCAGGCGCGTATATTTTTGGCCGGACCATGGGCAGGCATAAAATGGCGCCCAAAGTATCACCCGGCAAAACCCTTGAAGGGCTGGTTGGCGGGTTATTGACGGCCGCGTTGATTTCGTGGTTGTTCAGTCAATTTGCCCCTGTCCCCGCGATGCCGGAACATCTGTTGCTGATTTCTGCGGTGGTGGTGATTGCCTCGGTCTTTGGTGATTTGACTGAAAGTATGTTCAAGCGGGAATCTGGGATTAAAGACAGTAGTCAATTGATTCCAGGGCACGGCGGTGTCATGGATCGGGTTGATAGCCTGACTGCGGCAGTTCCGGTGTTTGCCGGATTGGTGATGTTGATTTCTTCTGGATTTACTCTCTGAAGGTACGTAATGGATATTCTCTGGAATCTGGCTGCATTTATTGTTGCTTTGGGTGTTCTCATCACAGTGCATGAGTTTGGCCATTTTTGGGTTGCCAGACGATGCGGTATCTACGTTGAACGCTTTTCCATCGGATTTGGCAAAGTACTTTGGCGTCGGACAGATAAACAGGGAACTGAATACGTTATCGCGCTGATCCCCCTTGGTGGATATGTCAAAATGCTCGACGAGCGGGTAGGCGAAGTTGCTGCCGAACGTCGTCATATGGCATTCAACAACAAAACGATTGGCCAGCGCGCGGCTGTTGTCAGCGCTGGGCCAATCGCAAACTTCATTCTGGCGGTGTTCGCTTATTGGCTGGTTTTTGTGATAGGCGTGCCATCCGTGCGCCCTGTCGTATTGGATGTTAAGCCAAACTCGATTGCTGCCCAGGCAAAAATTTTGCCCGGAATGGAACTAAAAGCCGTTAATGGTATCGAAACTTCTGATTGGAATGCAGTACGCCTTGCGATGGTCGGCAACGTCGGTGCGACATCCGTATCGGTGGATGCTTTACCCCTGAATACGATTGGTGGTTTTCAAGAAAACAGTGTTCAAAAAACACTGGATTTGCGTAAATGGACCTTCGACCCCGCCAAGCAGGATGTTTTACTGTCTCTAGGCATTATGCCTGTTGTACCACGGCTGAGTTCACAAGTAGAAAAAGTTTATCCTGCTTCAGCCGCTGAAAAAGCGGGTTTACAAAGTGGGGATAGGATCGTTAAAGTCAATGGTCAAGATGTGGATGTATGGCACACTTTTTCATCTTTTGTCAGGAAGAATCCGAATATTCCTCTAAAATTGGACGTTGCAAGAGCAGGCGGAATGATTTCCCTGTCTCTGACCCCCGAAGTCAGAAAGTTATCCAATGGCCGTGAGGAGGGATTTGCTGGCGTCGAACTGAAAATCATTCCATTGGCGGATGAATACAAGGTTATTCAGCAATATGGACCTTTTTCTGCCATTTATGAGGCAGGAGACAAGACTTGGCAATTAATGAAGCTGACGGTCAATATGATCGGCAAATTGATTGTGGGCGATGTAAAACTGAATAACCTGAGCGGCCCGATTTCCATTGCCAAAGGTGCCGGAGTATCGGCAGATTCTGGCTTGGTGTATTATTTAATGTTTTTGGCGCTAATTAGCGTCAATCTTGGGATCATTAATTTGTTCCCATTACCTGTACTAGATGGTGGACACTTGCTTTTCCTCGCGATCGAAAAGATCAAGGGAGGGCCAGTCTCCGAGCGTGTACAAGACTTCAGTTATCGCATTGGTGCTATATTACTGGTGTTATTAATGGGGCTTGCACTTTTCAATGATTTCTCCCGCTTTTAAGGTGGGGGACCAGTTAGGAAAACGCATAACAACGATGGCGATGAAAAAGTTGCTCATAGCGTCGCTGCTGTTCGGCAGCGCCACTGCATACAGTTCAGACGGATTCGTGGTTCGGGACATTCATTTTGAGGGTCTTCAACGCGTCACCGTTGGTGCAGCATTACTGAACATGCCAGTTCGGGTAGGTGATACGGTTAGTGATGAAGATATTAGCCGCGCGATTCATTCATTGTTTGCAACGGGAAACTTTGAAGATGTTCGTGTCTTACGTGATGGCAACTCACTTGTTGTTCAGGTAAAAGAACGGCCAACCATCGCCAGCATTACTTTCACCGGCAATAAATCGGTGAAAGATGACATGCTCAAGCAAAATCTTGAAGCCTCTCGTGTTCGTGTTGGTGAAGCCCTTGACCGCACTATGCTATCCAGCATTGAGAAAGGGCTGGAAGATTTCTACTACAGTGTTGGTAAATATAACGCAACAGTAAAAGCGGTTGTCACACCTCTGCCCCGTAACCGTGTTGATTTGAAACTCGTTTTTTCTGAAGGGGTTTCTGCCAAGATCCAACAAATTAATATTGTTGGCAATAAAGCCTTTTCAACCAATGAGCTGCTTAACCATTTCCAACTCAGGGATGATGTTCCTTGGTGGAACATGACGGCTGACCAGAAATACCAGAAACAAAAATTGGCCGGCGACCTTGAAACCTTGCGCAGTTTCTATCTTGACCGAGGCTATGCCCGTTTCAATATTGATTCGACCCAAGTTAACCTGACGCCAGATAAGAAAGGTATTTATATCACGGTCAATATCACCGAAGGCGATCAGTACAAAATCGCGGGTGTTGATCTGAATGGTAATTTGGCGGGTTATCAGCCTCAAATCGAGGAATTAACGAAGATCGAACCTGGCTCGCTGTATAACGGTGCAGAAGTGACCCAGATGGAAACCGCGATCAAAAATCTGCTTGGTCGTCATGGTTATGCCTATCCTCGCGTAATGACCCAACCTGAAATTAACGACACCGATAAAACGGTTAAACTGCATGTGAATGTGGATTCTGGTAATCGCTTCTACGTGCGTAAAATCCGTTTTTCAGGCAACGACGTGAGTAAAGATTCAGTATTGCGCCGTGAAATGCGTCAGATGGAAGGCTCATGGCTGGGAAGTGATTTGGTTGAACAGGGTAAAGATCGCCTCAATCGATTGGGGTATTTTGACTCGGTTGATGTAGAAACTGAACGTGTACCCGGCAGCCCGGATCAAGTGGATATCGTTTACAAGGTCAAAGAACGCAATACGGGCTCCATGAACTTTGGGGTGAGTTTCGGTACAGAGAGTGGCATGGGTTTTCAGGTTGGCCTTCAACAAGCCAACTGGTTGGGAACCGGTAACTCCGTCAGTATTAACGCCAGTAAAAATGACTATTCAACGTCAGCTGATATCTCCATGACCAACCCTTACTTTACGGTTGATGGTGTCAGTTTGGGGGGGCGTTTGTTCTATAACGACTTCCGCGCCGATGATGCTGACCTGTCGAATTATACCAATAAAGCCTACGGTACTGAGGGTTCGCTCGGTTTCCCGCTGAATGAAAATAACGGGTTGTCGTTGAGACTGGGTTATATCCATAACTCGCTGTCTAACATGCGCCCACAAGTCGCGATGTGGCGTTATTTGAATAAAATGGGTGACCATCCAAACTTTAAAGACAAGGCTAAGTTTGATACCAATGACTTCTCAATCACCATGGGATGGGTTTACAACAATCTTGACCGTGGTTTCTTCCCTACTTCTGGCCTGAAATCTTCTCTGGATACGAAGGTGACCATTCCCGGCTCAGATAACCAGTTCTATAAAGTCACTTGGAACGTAACGGGTTATTACCCACTGGATAATAATCACGCATGGGTGCTGATGGGGCGTACACGTCTGGGATATGGCGGTGGTTTTGGTGGCAAAGAGATGCCCTTCTATGAAAACTTCTATGCCGGTGGTTCCAACAGTGTTCGCGGCTTCCGCTCAAATAATATTGGCCCGAAAGCGGTTTATTTAGATGGAACTGATAAAGATAAGAGCCCATCCCGTGATGCAGTGGGGGGGAATGCGACGGGGGTTGCCAGTTTCGAACTGATTACCCCGACCCCGTTCTTGGATGCTAAATATGCCAACTCCTTGCGGACTTCGCTGTTTGTTGATGCGGGAACGGTGTGGGATACCAACTGGAATAAGACTGACGCTGGGTTGCCAGACTACAGTAAGCCAAATAACATCCGTGTTTCGGCGGGTATTTCTCTGCAATGGATGTCACCGTTAGGGCCACTGAGCTTCTCTTATGCGAAGCCAATTAAGGAATATGCGGGTGATAGAGCTGAGCAGTTCCAGTTCAATATTGGCGGGGTTTGGTAATTATTAACCATTTTTGGTGAAAATCGCCCTATTATTAGATAGGTAACATAGCGTAGGTCAAAGGAGTTTATAGTGAAGAAAATATTGTGTGCAGCAAGTTTGGGTATGGCATTAGCGTTCTCTGCGGGTGCGCAAGCGGCAGATAAAATTGCTTTAGTGAACGTTGCTGAAGTGTTCCAACAGTTACCTGCCCGTGAAACTGTGGCAAAACAGTTGGAAAGTGAGTTTAAAGGCCGCGCAACCGAATTACAGCGTATGGAATCTGAGCTACAAACCAAAATCCAGAAGTTGCAGCGTGATGGTTCAACGATGAAGGCCAGTGAACGCGAAAAATTGGAAAAAGAAGTGATGGCAAAACGTGATGATTTTGCTCAGAAAGCGCAGAACTTTGAAAACGACAACCGTCGTCGTAGTACGGAAGAACGCAATAAGATCCTGAACCGCATTCAGGATGCCGTTAAAGTGGTTGCAGGCAAAGAAGGTTACGATCTTGTGCTGGATGCGAATACCGCTGTGTATTCTGCATCAAGTAAAGATATCACCGCAGAAGTACTGAAACAGGTTAAGTAAGTAGATGGTTTCAATTCGATTAGCTGATCTCGCTCAGCAGTTGAATGCGCAATTGCATGGTGATGGCGATATCGTCATCACCGGTATTGCGCCGATGTATTCAGCTAATAACGAGCAAATTACCTTTTTATCCGACAGTCGTTATACTGACAAACTTGCTAGCTGTCAGGCTGCGGCTGTTGTGCTGCGCGAAGCCGACCTCCCTCACTGCAAGGTTGCCGCGTTGGTGGTTAATGATCCTTACCTCGCCTATGCACGCATGGCGCAAATTATGGATACGACCCCGAAACCTGCACAGGATATCCACCCGTCAGCCGTGATCTCCCCTGAAGCCGTACTGGGCGAAAATGTGGCCGTTGGTGCCAATGCGGTGATCGAATCCGGTGTTGTGCTGGGTGATAATGTGATCGTTGGTGCCGGGTGTTTTATTGGGAAAAATGCGCAAATTGGTGTCGGAACCCGCCTTTGGGCCAATGTATCGATATACCATTATGTTGAAATTGGTGAGTCGTGCCTGATCCAATCAGGAACTGTTATAGGTTCCGATGGTTTTGGTTATGCTAATGAGCGTGGAAATTGGGTTAAAATTCCACAATTAGGCACCGTCATTATCGGGGATCGCGTTGAAATCGGCGCTAGCACGACCATTGATCGCGGCGCGTTAGATAACACTGTTATCGGTAATGGTGTTATCATAGACAACCAATGCCAAATCGCTCACAACGTGACGATTGGAGACAACACCGCAATAGCGGGTGGTGTCATTATGGCCGGGAGTTTGAAAGTCGGCCGTTACTGTATGATCGGCGGAGCCAGTGTCATTAATGGGCACATGGAAATCTGTGATAAAGTAACCATAACGGGTATGAGTATGGTGATACGCTCGATTACAGAGCCTGGTGTATACTCATCGGGTTTCCCGTCACAACCGAACAGGGCTTGGCGTAAGACTGCCGCTTTAGTCATGAATATCAATGAAATGAATAAGCGCTTGAAGTCAGTTGAACGTCAACTGGAAGGTGAAAACGAGTAATCATACCCGAATCTTGGATAGACATTTTTGATTAAACGTTTTTAATTAGCATTTTTGGTTGTGCTTTTGATTTTGCGGCCTGCCTGATAACTCTGAATTTAGGGTTAACGCAGGCCGTGTCGTTAGTATTATGATCCTTATATGACAGGAAGAGTATTTAGATGAGTGATAATCATACTCTGCAAATTGAAGAGATTTTAGATTTACTGCCTCACCGCTACCCATTTTTGTTGGTAGATCGCGTCTTAGATTTTGAGGCAGGTAAATTTCTGCGCGCAGTCAAGAATGTATCATTTAATGAACCATTCTTTCAGGGGCATTTCCCTGGTAGACCGATTTTCCCCGGTGTCTTAATCCTTGAAGCAATGGCTCAGGCGACCGGTATTCTGGCGTTTAAAAGTGTTGGATCACTGGAGCCAGGTGAATTGTATTACTTTGCAGCGATTGATGGCGCTCGATTCAAGCGTCCGGTTCTGCCGGGTGATCAAATGATCATGGAAGTAGAATTTATTAAAGAACGTCGCGGTGTTGCGCGTTTCAGGGGCGTAGCGAAAGTCGATGGAGAAGTGGCTTGCGAAGCTGAAATGATGTGCGCGCGCCGTCGTGAGGCTTAATCCATGATTGATCAAACCGCTGTTATTCATCCCTCTTCTATTGTTGAAGAGGGTGCTGTTATTGGTGCCAATGTTCGCATTGGCCCATTTTGTTATATCGGCGCTCAAGTTGAGATTGGTGAAGGGACTGAATTGAAATCCCATGTTGTGGTTAATGGGATAACGAAGATTGGTCGTGATAACCAGATTTATCAATTTGCCTCCATCGGTGAGGTAAATCAAGATCTCAAATATCAGGGTGAACCCACCCGCGTTGAAATTGGTGACCGTAATCGCATTCGTGAAAGTGTTTCTATCCACCGGGGCACGGTTCAGGGGGGCGGGGTAACTCAAGTCGGCAATGATAATTTGCTGATGATCAACGTCCATATCGCCCATGACTGCATCGTGGGTGATCGTTGTATTATTGCGAACAACGGCACGTTGGGCGGGCATGTTATTCTGGGTGACCATGTCATTATCGGTGGAATGACGGCGGTGCATCAATTCTGCCAAATTGGTTCCCATGTGATGGTCGGCGGCTGTTCCGGCGTTGCTCAGGATGTTCCTCCTTACATCATCGCGCAGGGAAACCATGCAACACCTTTCGGATTGAATATCGAAGGTCTGAAACGCCGTGGGTTTGACAAAGAATCGCTGCATGCCATTCGTCACGCCTATAAGACGCTTTATCGCAGCGGAAAAACGTTAGACGAAGCCAGACAAGACATTGATCTTCAGGCAGAAAATAACCCGCATGTGAAAGTATTCAGCGATTTTCTGGAAAATTCCGTAAAATCCAGCCGTGGCATTATTCGTTAAGTAGATGAAGGATACTCCTTTGACTACCTTGTCTTCTGTTGATAATCAGCGCCCGCTGACAATTGGTTTGGTCGCCGGAGAAACATCCGGTGATATTCTTGGGGCAGGGTTGATTCGCGCATTGAAAGCAAAAATTCCGCACGCCCGCTTTGTGGGCGTTGCCGGCCCTCTTATGCAGGCTGAAGGTTGTGAAACCTGGTATGAGATGGAAGAGCTGGCCGTCATGGGGATCGTTGAAGTTCTGGGACGTTTGCCCCGTTTGCTGAAAATACGCAGGGATTTAACCGCGCGTTTTACCGCGTTGAAGCCTGATGTGTTTATTGGCATTGATGCACCTGACTTTAACATTACCTTGGAAGGTCGGCTTAAGCAGCAGGGAATTAAAACGATCCATTACGTTAGCCCATCTGTCTGGGCGTGGCGCCAGAAACGCGTGTTTAAAATTGGGCGGTCAACGGATTTGGTATTGGCATTTTTACCCTTTGAAAAAGCCTTCTACGATCGGTTTAACGTTCCATGTCGGTTTATTGGGCACACGATGGCAGATGCCATGCCTTTGCAAACAGATAAAGCCGCCGCCAGAAAAATGTTGGATATTCCACTGACTGCTCACTGTCTGGCGATCTTGCCCGGTAGCCGCCATGCTGAAGTCGAGATGCTAAGTGCTGACTTCTTAAAAACCGCCCAATTATTGCGGGAGAAATTCCCCGATCTGCATATATTGGTGCCTTTGGTTAATGCCAAACGGCGTGAACAGTTTCAGCGTATTAAAAACGAGGCAGCACCGGATTTGCGGCTCCATTTATTGGAGGGTAAAGCGCGTGAAGCCATGATTGCCAGTGATGCCGCGTTACTTGCATCCGGTACGGCAGCGCTGGAGTGTATGCTGGCCAAGTGCCCGATGGTGGTGGGCTATAGAGTGAAACCTTTTACATTCTGGCTGGCAAAACGTTTGGTGAAAACACCCTATTTCTCCTTGCCTAACCTGTTGGCAGGCAAAGAATTAGTTAAAGAATTACTACAGGATGAATGCACACCAAAAGCGTTGTCAGAGGCGTTGTTGCCTCTTTTGCAAGGTGGTGCGGATGTGGCAGCGTTAAAACAAACGTTTTTGCATCTGCATAAACGCATTCGCTGTGATGCCGATGAACAGGCCGCACAAGCCGTTTTGGAATTAGCGAGAAGATAATGGATTTTGTTTATCCACAGGCGAATTTGATTGCTGGTGTTGATGAAGTCGGGCGTGGCCCATTAGTCGGGGCTGTCGTCACGGCGGCAGTGATTCTTGATCCGGCGAAACCCATTGCAGGCTTAGCGGATTCGAAAAAACTCACGGAAAAACGCCGTGAAGCACTCTATTTGGAAATAAAAGAGAAAGCCTTGTGCTGGAGTCTCGGCCGTGCAGAGCCGGAAGAGATCGACCAGCTCAACATCCTCCACGCCACCATGCTTGCTATGCAAAGGGCGGTTGAAGGGTTGGCAGTCACCCCAGATTATGTTCTCATCGATGGCAATCGTTGCCCGGCATTAACCATGCCAGCCCAAGCCATCGTGAAGGGGGATAGTCTGGTTGCAGAAATCAGCGCCGCCTCCATTCTTGCCAAAGTGACCCGAGACAGAGAAATGGCCGAACTGGATAAACAGTTTCCTGGCTACGGCTTTGCGCAACATAAAGGCTATCCTACCGCCCTGCATCTGGAAAAACTGGCTTCTCTAGGGGCGACGGAACATCATCGTAAAAGTTTTGCGCCAGTCAAACGGGCGCTAGGTCTTGGATAAAAATCTGGACAGATTATGACAGAACCACGTTTTGTACACTTACGTGTTCACAGCGATTATTCAATGATTGATGGCTTGGCTAAGACCGGCCCGTTGGTGAAAAAAGTGGCCAAATTGGGGATGCCCGCTTTGGCAATCACGGATTTTACCAACTTATGTGGGTTGGTGAAGTTCTATGGCAGCGCCCACGGTGCCGGTATCAAGCCCATTATCGGGGCAGATTTTTATGTGGAAAGCGATTTGTTGGGCGATGAATATGCCCATCTGACGATCCTTGCCCGCAATAATGAGGGTTATCAAAATCTGACCTTGCTGATCTCAGAGGCTTACCAAAAAGGATATGGTGCGATCGGCCCCACCATCAAGCGGGAATGGTTGGTAAAATATAAAACAGGCCTGATCCTGCTGTCGGGTGGACGCATGGGCGATGTGGGTAAATTCCTGCTGCGTGGCAATCAGGTGATGGCGGAACAATGCCTCGATTTTTATCAGGCACATTTCCCTGACAGCTATTACTTTGAGTTGATCCGTACCGGGCGTCAGGATGAAGAAAATTATCTTCACGAGGTTGTGGCGCTGGCAGCAGAAAAAAATCTTCCCGTGGTGGCAACCAATGATGTCTGCTTTCTGGAAAGCGAAGATTTCGATGCCCACGAGATCCGGGTTGCTATCCATGATGGTTATACGCTGTCTGATCCGAAACGGCCTAAAAATTACAGCCCTCAGCAATATCTACGCAGTGAACAGGAGATGTGTGAGCTTTTCTCAGACATTCCTGAAGCGCTACAAAATAGCGTAGAAATTGCTAAACGCTGTAATGTCACCATTCGTCTTGGTGAGTATTTCCTGCCGCAATTCCCGACAGGAGAAATGAGCACTGAAGATTTTCTCGTTGAAAAATCCAAACAAGGGCTGGAAGATCGTTTGGCGTTTCTCTATCCCGATCCGGAAATCAGGGCGCAGAAACGTCTGCCCTATGATGAACGCCTTGATATTGAGCTGAACGTTATCAACCAAATGGGATTCCCAGGTTACTTCCTGATCGTGATGGAATTTATCCAGTGGTCGAAAGACAACGGTGTCCCCGTTGGTCCGGGGCGAGGCTCTGGTGCCGGTTCCCTTGTGGCTTACGCATTAAACATTACCGATCTCGATCCGCTGGAATTCGATCTGCTGTTTGAACGTTTCCTGAACCCTGAACGTGTATCGATGCCTGACTTTGACGTCGATTTCTGTATGGAAAAACGTGATCAGGTTATCGACCATGTTGCAGAGATGTACGGGCGGGATGCGGTATCGCAGATTATCACGTTTGGTACGATGGCGGCGAAAGCGGTTATCCGCGATGTTGGGCGCGTGCTTGGGCACCCTTATGGGTTTGTTGATCGAATATCAAAATTAGTGCCTCCTGATCCCGGCATGACGCTGGAAAAAGCCTTTGCAGCCGAGCCACAGCTACCTGAAATTTACGAAGCGGATGAAGAAGTTAAGGCGCTGATAGACATGGCGCGCAAACTGGAAGGTGTCACGCGTAACGCCGGTAAGCATGCTGGTGGCGTGGTTATTGCACCCACCAAGATTACCGACTTTGCCCCGATTTACTGTGATCCGGAAGGGCAAAACCCGGTTACCCAGTTTGACAAAAACGATGTGGAATATGCGGGTCTGGTGAAGTTTGACTTCCTTGGCCTGAGAACCCTGACCATCATCAACTGGGCGCTTGAGATGGTGAATGCCCGCCGTGCCAGGCAGGGGCTGGAGCCGATTGATATCGCCGCGATTCCACTGGATGACAAGAAAAGTTTCGATATGCTGCAACGCTCTGAAACTACGGCCGTGTTCCAGCTTGAATCCCGCGGGATGAAGGATTTGATCAAACGCCTGCGTCCCGACTGTTTTGAAGACATGATCGCATTGGTGGCACTATTCCGGCCGGGGCCGTTGCAATCAGGCATGGTAGATAACTTTATCGACCGTAAACATGGGCGGGAAGAGCTATCTTACCCTGACGTTGAATGGCAGCATGAATCCCTGAAACCCGTCTTGGAGCCGACTTACGGTATCATTCTGTATCAGGAACAGGTGATGCAGATTGCACAGGTGTTGGCGGGTTATACCCTTGGCGGTGCAGATATGCTGCGCCGTGCAATGGGGAAGAAAAAACCAGAGGAGATGGCTAAACAGCGGTCAGTATTTGAAGAGGGCGCGACAAAACAGGGCATTGATGGCGAACTCTCGATGAAGATCTTCGATTTGGTGGAGAAATTCGCGGGTTATGGCTTTAACAAATCGCACTCTGCCGCTTATGCACTGGTTTCTTATCAGACTTTATGGCTGAAAGCGCACTATCCGGCTGAATTTATGGCTGCCGTGATGACCGCGGATATGGATAACACCGAAAAAGTCGTTGGGCTGGTGGATGAATGCTGGCGCATGGGGCTGAAAGTGTTGCCCCCGGATATCAATAGCGGCTTGTATCATTTCCACGTCAATGATGACGGAGAAATCGTTTACGGTATCGGTGCGATTAAAGGTGTGGGTGAAGGGCCGATTGAAGCGATGCTCGAAGCCCGGCAGGAAGAAGGCCATTTCAAGGAGCTGTTCGACCTGTGCGCCCGCGTTGATATTAAAAAAATCAACCGCCGTGTGATGGAAAAACTGATTATGTCCGGTGCCTTTGACCGGCTGGGGCCACACCGTGCGGCACTGATGTCCTCGCTGGAAGGCGCACTGAAAGCCGCAGATCAACATGCCAAAGCGGAAGCGACGGGTCAAACGGATATGTTTGGTGTGTTGGCTGAAGAACCCGAACAGGTTGAGCGTTCCTATGCCAGTACGCCAAAATGGCCAGATCAGGTGGTCTTGGATGGTGAGCGGGAAACTCTGGGCTTGTATTTAACCGGACACCCGATCACCAGCTATTTAAAAGAGATTGAACGATATACCAATGGATTGCGTCTAAAAGATGTGAACCCGACACCTCGTGGTCAAGTCACAACTGTGGTAGGTTTGGTGTTAGCTGCCAAAATAATGACGACTAAACGGGGAAACCGGATTGGGATCAGTACGTTGGACGATCGTTCAGGACGTCTGGAGATCATGCTGTTCTCTGATGCGTTGGAAAGGTATCAGCATTTATTGGAACAGGACAAGATTTTGATTGCGACCGGACAAGTCAGCTTTGATGACTTCAGCGGTGGGCTTAAAATGACAGTGCGTGAGCTAATGGATATCAGTGAGGCCCGTGAAAAATTTGCACGTGGGCTTGCTATCTCGCTATCAGACAGGCAAATTGATGAACAATTATTGAACCGCCTGCGTGGTGCATTGGAGCCACACCGTTCAGGAACGATACCGGTTCATCTTTATTATCAGCGGGTAGATGCCCGCGCCCGTTTACGATTCGGTGCAACATGGCGGGTAACGCCGACAGACACCCTTTTGACAGATCTGCGAACTCTGCTGGGTAATGAGCAGGTAGAATTAGAATTTGACTAGAATAGGAACGTTATGAGTCTGAATTTTCTGGATTTTGAACAGCCGATTGCCGAGCTGGAAGCGAAAATCGATTCGCTCACCGCAGTTAGCCGTCAAGATGAAAAGCTAGATATCAATCTGGATGAAGAAGTCCAGCGTCTGCGGGAAAAAAGCCTAGAGCTGACTCGCAAAATTTTCGCTGATTTAGGGGCATGGCAAATTTCTCAGCTATCGCGTCATCCACTGCGTCCCTATACGCTGGATTATATTAAACTCATCTTTACTGACTTTGAAGAATTAGCGGGTGATCGCGCCTATGCTGATGACAAAGCGATAGTGGGCGGATTGGCACGTATTGATGGTCATCCAGTGATGGTGATTGGCCATCAGAAAGGGCGTGAAACGAAAGAAAAGATCCGCCGTAACTTTGGTATGCCATCACCGGAAGGTTATCGCAAGGCATTGAGATTGATGGAAATGGCAGAACGTTTCAAATTGCCAATCATGACTTTCATTGATACTCCTGGCGCATATCCTGGTGTCGGTGCAGAAGAGCGGGGTCAGTCAGAAGCGATAGCACGTAACCTGCGTGAAATGTCTCGCCTTTCCGTACCGGTTATCTGTACGGTGATTGGCGAAGGTGGCTCTGGTGGGGCGTTGGCGCTGAGTGTGGGTGATAAAATTAATATGTTGCAATACAGCACCTTCTCCACCATCTCCCCGGAAGGCTGTGCTTCCATTTTGTGGAAAAGCGCTGAAAAAGCACCATTGGCGGCCGAAGCCATGGGAAATACCGCACCGCGTCTGAAAGAGTTGAATCTGATTGATACGGTTATTGCAGAACCCCTGGGTGGTGCGCACCGCAACTATGAAAAAATGGCTGAAGCATTGAAAGTTCAATTGTTGGCTGATCTTTCTGAGTTAAGTGAGCTGGAGAGTGAAGAGTTAGTTAACCGTCGTTATGAGCGCTTGATGCAGTACGGTTACTGCTAAGTCTGCATAAAAAGATCGACAATTAAAAAGGTCTGCAAGTCAATTCTGGAAGCTGGTTGTTATTGATATGATGGCTTTCACATAATACGGCGTTATTTTGAATATCGCGAATAGCAGATGGAAAACTTATCAGGTGGAAAGTATTGAGGAGTGATAATTCCCGAGTATTTCCACCTGTTTTGCTATTTATAGGAATGGGATAGGTGCCTCATAGGCTGAGCTTTAAAATAAATAAGTTGAGTTTTCTATGGCCAAATATAAATATATTATTTATGCATTTTCTTGCGTGTTTATCTGGAGCTTTATTCCTTCTATATCGCGTTTTGGTCAGAAAACGATGGATCACTTCCAATACTTATTCTGGTCAAACATTTTGTCTGTTTTGGCGGTATTTGTTGTCGCGTTGATGATGGGGAGAAGTTGGAAAAAAATTTTATTCATTCCGTTTCCCGTCATGCTTAAGGTGCTTATCTTAGGTGCTTTGGATTGTTTCTTCTATTTACTGCTTTACTATGGTTATTCCATTGAGAATGGGGTTGCTGTTTTGGTGATCCAATATAGCTGGCCGTTAATGATTATTGGATTGTCATTTTTTCTGTTTAAAGAAAAATTGTCGATCAAGCAGATGATCGGCATTGCGATGGGCTTTATGGCCGTTGTGATTACTTTCACGAAAGGAAATATTACCGAGATTGCGGTAGAACATCCCCAAGCATTGTTACTGGTATTTAGCGGGGCATTTTGTTTTGCATTAATGTCGGTATTATCGAGGCAATTTGCTATTGATCCTTATATTAGTACATTCTGGGTATTCACCTGTTCTACCTTAGTCTCTGCGATATTTATGTTTGCTTTCAGCAGCATTAACTTACCTGACGGTGATTCACTGATGCCAACGTTGCTTAACGGCATCATACTGAATGGCGTCTCGTATATTATTTGGTTTAAGGCCATGAACGCCCCTGATTCTCATAAGATTGCCTCAATCCTGTTCTTATCCCCCGTTTTGTCGATGATGTGGATTATCCTGTTTTTTGGTGATGCGTTTGTGCCTGCGTATGTGTTTGGATTAGCGCTGGTGATTATTTCTGGGTTGCTGTGTATCAGTAATCAGAGAAAAACGCCTGAACAAAATAAAATGACAGATGATCTGATTGAGGATTGATCTGGTCAATAAAAAAGAAAGGTTATGGCTCCATAATGGCAAGTTCTTATGATTTTCTGCTTACCACGTTGGCAGAACAGATTGGTCAGCATAAAAAGATTTTGGTCGGATTTAGCGGTGGATTAGATTCCACCGTATTGCTGCATTTGCTTGTTCGTTTGCGAACTCAATCACATCAATTGGATCGTGAGCGAATGGCATTAAGGGCAATTCATATTCATCATGGTTTAAACCCAAAGGCCGATTTATGGGTCGAACATTGTCGTCAGGTTTGCGCTGATTGGCAGATTGATTTCCGGACTGAACAAGTCGAGCTGAATACCCGCCAGAATGGAATTGAAGCCGCAGCACGAAATGCGCGTTATCACGCTTTCCAACATGAGCTACAGCAGGATGAAGTTTTAATGACGGCGCAACATCTTGATGATCAGGCAGAAACGTTTTTATTGGCATTGAAACGGGGCAGTGGTCCGGCGGGATTATCTTCCATGCCACCCAGAATGCCGTTTGCGGGAACGACATTGATTCGTCCATTACTCGATGTCAGCCGTGCAGAATTGGAAGCCTATGCACAGGCACAAAAATTACAATGGGTTGAGGATGATAGTAATCAAGATGATCGCTATGACCGTAATTTTTTGCGCCTGAATATCATGCCGTTACTCAATCAGCGCTGGCCTCATTTTCCGCAAGCGGTTTCCCGTAGTGCCAGCTTATGTGGGGAACAAGAACAATTGTTGGATGAATTGCTGCAAGAATCTTTGTATTCATTGGTTACATCGGAAGGTGCAATCGCTATTCCTCCTTTGGAAAACAGTTCTGAAGCAAAACGGAATGCGTTGTTGCGACGGTGGCTTCATCAGTGTGGCATAAAAATGCCGGCACGGGAGCAGCTCCAACGAATTTGGTCAGAAGTGGCACTCGCTCGGCAAGATGCAGAGCCTCGCTTTAGATTAGGACAACATGATATTCGCCGTTACCGGCAGCAACTTTGGCTGGTGCCCCAATACCAGAATCTGACGGACTCTATGCTTGAATGGGATTTACAGCAGAAATTGACGTTACCGGATGGGTTAGGGACGCTGCTCTGCGCTAAAGAAAACAGTATTGAAAACTGTATGACCGTGAGAAAACCAAACAGTCATGAGCAAGTGACGGTTCGTTTTGGTGTTCAGGGCAATATCCGTATTGTGGGACGGCAACATTCCCGCCACAGTAAGAAATTATGGCAAGAGTTGGGCGTTGCGCCTTGGCTTAGAGAGAGAACCCCTTTGCTCTATTACAATGAAACGCTAATTGCCGCGTTGGGCGTTTTTATTACTAAAGAAGGGCAGGGTTTGCTGGATAACGAGGAAATTTCAGTTCAGTGGAAGAGGGGCATTCTTTATGCTTAACGGTATCGTCGGTTTTCTCCATTAATCGAAATACTAGAGTTAACTTATTGATTTATGAGGTTACATTATAAACGGTGTGATCTCTTCTTTATTTAGTCATTTACCTGTAAACAAGACTATTTCACCCAGAAAGTTTAGTTAATTGATATTTTTATCTTGAAAATATAACAACGTGTACTATATTTTTATATATAGGCTAATTCTGTTTTTAAATGCTTATGTTTTAATTTGTTACGTTAAAGATTGGTTCGGGATTTAAAGCCATTAACCATATCAATGAAATGGTTAAACTATAATCAAGTTATCGTAAACTCTTTTAATTTTATCGCCATCTGAAAATTGAAAACTGAAAGTAGAAAGTGAGTATTGATAAAATCATTATTTATACCCTCCATCTTTCAAGTTACTGCTTTATTGGTTTCATGCACTTACCTTAGTCACATAGTTATAGAACATATGGTTTTAAATTATATGGTTTTAAATCATGTGGTTTTAAACATAAGTTGGCTATTTTTCTGGGTATTTGTGCCTTTGCTGCCGTGTTGAAATTTATTGGGTATATCCTTTTTTTAAATAAGGTGGCTAATATGATTGATGCGATTAATGAAAATGACATTAAAATTCAAGCGCTAAGCGTATTTTCTAAAGAAATGCAAGGTAAGTTAGAACAAAATAAAATTGATGAAATATGCAAAAAATTTCTTTTAGGTGAAGAGAGTTATGCCTATAAATCAAGACCTTATGTGACCAGTTATGTTTTTTACACTCATGTGGAATTGGCCGTGAGCAATGGTTTTATATTTATCGGGCATGGGAGTGTATTAGATTCACCGGGTTCAGGAAGCTATTGGGGAAAACTTTATGCCAGCGATTTTGATAAATTGCGCGCGAATACAGACTCTTTTTGGTACATTTCGAACTTAACCTCAGGAATATTATTGTTTTTTGACCTAAATAGCACGTTATTAGCAAATTTCGTTGGATTTGGTATCTCGTCAGTTTTATCTTCAGGTACGGGTTA
>NZ_JAQRFK010000079.1 GCF_028598745.1 Xenorhabdus sp. IM139775 | reverse complement strand
AAGGGAAAATAGTAAAATGAGAATTTTCGCTTTCAATGCAAGGCGGGATGATTTTACAGGTTGAATGTCCGATATTATTAGACCGATTTTTCAATAAAAACAGATTAAGCCGGAAGACCAATATTCTTCCGGCTTTTTTGATAGTTATCACATGATGTTGTCTTCGTGAATATGTATCATGTTCATGAAAATTTCACATAAACTAACATTTTTAGGCACAAAGGCGCTGATATTGTATTTTTTTGATCTAAAGAGAAATGGGAAAAGATCCCGCCCGTTCTCAAGTTTTCTTGTCTTATCGAGTAATTCAAAGTGACTATGAATTTCCGATACAACTTTTTTATGTATTTCATTTTCAATGATATTCATCCCTTCAAATGAACCTTTAGAGTACCATTCACGAAGATAAAGAATATCCTCTGGTTCTTTTTCATACATTGGCGATCTCAATAATGCCATAATTTCCTTGGTGCGGTCTTCCTTTATATTGGTGAAGAACTCATTAATGCACTGATGCAGTTGAGGTGTAGACAGGGTGAGAGCATGAAAGGCTAATTTTTGAACAAACCGTGTAAATAAAACACTAATTCATACTTTAACAAGACCAGATTGAGTGATCTTTATTCTAATTATGGTTGCGTAGCATACATTTAAAGCTCAAAAAACGTTCGCGCTCTCGCCCTGGAGGTGTAGATTTTCCTCCTTGTATTTTAGGCGGTTTTATCTCTTCAAAAGTGGTCTGTTCTTCTGCCATCTTTACCATGTCAGTTATGATTTTTTTAAATTCTTTCGGGCATTGGGTTTGTTTAACTTCAGTATGAACACAGCAACCATAATGACGGGAATTGTGATCGTAATTATATTTTCTGATAAGCAGAACATATATTCCCGGCTGAGGATCACACCCGCTTATTTCAGTGGATTCATAGGAAAATTTGAAATAAATACCGTTTTTTTTGTTATAACCGATAAGATTTTCAGCAATCGCAAAATCCTCGACAGTACATCCATTATCGCAATAAAAGGGTCTCTCTCCTTTGATTAGAAGAAACCAACCTCTTGGAAAGGTGATTGTGTCTTGTGGTTGTCTTATCATATATTATTTCCCTTTATTGTATTAATCCAGCGCTGATGCTTGAAAAAACCGGAAGATCACAAGGATCTTTCCAGTTTTTTCATGATGATATGTTTTCTATATCAACTGGTTTTTAATACCATTGGATTAAAAACGACTATTTTTTTATCCTTAGTAACACCACATGGCATAAAACCTTTTTTAAATATGGAGAATATCTCTTCTAACTTAGAATTCTCATTAAAAGAAAATAAATATCGATAAATACTAACCATATTTAGCATGTGGTGACATTCATCACTAACGTCTTCTAAAAATGAGTCATATTCTACATTATCAGCTAATCCTTGCTTTTTTCTCATAAGATATAACTTTCTTTTCCTAATGTTTTCCTTTACATAATCCTCAGTTGATACTTTTGTTCTGCCAAGAATATCTTTATCTGCTTTTTTATAATCTTCATGAAGATAAAACTCAGATATAAGATCGGAAAAAAAATCACTCCAAATTGTATATTGACTAGGAACATCCTGATCAAAAAGAAGTTTTATAGCATCTTCTTTATCTTCTATAATTTCATACCCTTCTAATTTATCAGAAGAGCCAGAAAGAAAATCAGAGCTTTTGAAAAATATCATTGGCTCCATATAAAAATCTATTGTTTCATTCATTGATATCACCCTAATATTCTACTCCAACGATCAAACACTCTTTGCCTTCCTATTTGGTTAACATCTTTACCAAATATTTTCGTGTTATACATATCTTTAGATCTAATTATATTCCCATCCATCATGCCTTTTTTGGCTATATCTTGTATGTTAGCTACTTGCTTCGATATAGCCTCTTTGGATTGCTGAAGGTCTATTCTATCTAAAGCGTTCCTTACTGCATCTGTATATCCATGATGGTTGCCTTGGTGCCTTGCCATTGCACTGACTCCATTATCAGCTTTTCTCAAAAATATGCCGTTGGCAGCAACATCAATATCATAATTGATTTTTTTCAACGCAGGATGATTTGCCAATTCTTTTGGTATAACATGATGAGCCTGATAGCCACTCCATTTAGTGGAACGCGACAAGCCCATATCTTCCATCATGTTTTACCTAACTTGGTCGAACACCCTACCAATCCAAACGGATCGATCCAACCAGTGGGATTATGAACATAACTATAGGGATTAGTTCCTCCCAGCAACCCTAAGGGATCGGGCGTCAGGTACACACCCGCCTCCGGCGAGAAATATCTGTACCGATTATAGACTAAACCGCTCTCGTCATCGAACCACTGGCCGGCGAACTTTTGTCCCGGATCGAACTGGCCGTTTTCGTTTCCTGTTTTCAGCCGTATTCCGTACAGGCTCTGTGGTGGCTGACGCCAGACGCGGTGGCCTTGCGGATCAAACAATGCCAGCGGCTCCCCCGTCGGCGCACAAACAGCATAGTGTGGCCGCGACCCTGCCCGGTCACATCCGCCCGGAAGAAGCGGTCAAACTCGCTCAGGGGCATGACATGGCAATAAATACCAAAGACGTTCTCATTGTAAGTAAAAATGAGGCTATTTTCGGTGAAAAAGACAATTTACTGAGTGAGTTAACACATTCCATTGAAATGGATGTATATCCAGTATTTATTTTGCGAGCGGCTTCGCAAAGGCAGTTATTGATGATGGAAAGTTGTGCAGGCAGGCGTAAAGTAGGCGGTGAAATCTGAACGCGGCTTTACCGTGCGACCAACACGATAAAACCGCTAACCGCAACAACTAACGAGAATAGTTATTATGGCTAACGCGCATTCTAATGCAGAAACCTGCATTTACAAAATTTCCCAACCTGAACGGTATCAGAAAGTTGTTTACCGCCCGAAAGGCCCTAACCGCACCATTCCCGCCATTAACTTAAGTGGTAACTGGCTCAGTGAAGCCGGATTTTCTGTCAATGATCCGTTAAAAATCAGGGTGATGCCGGGATGTTTAATCATCACCGCCCAAAACTTACATACCCTGTGGCACTGTCTCAAAAGCATGAATCAAGGCGAATGGGATGAGATTGCCATCGTTGATTGGTTGCGGCAATTTCCCGGTGAATTGAAGAAAACACCACTGGGAAAACCCCGTTAATATTCTGTTTTATAATTAAAAAACAGAAAATCACCATAAAAAACATGAACCGTTTCCTTGCCCTGTATTGCCATTTTTTCATTTTGGGAAGCGGTTCGCATTTATGCCCGCAAAACAAATTCAAAACCCACAAGGAATGTATTTATTTATGGATCTCCATCTTTCATCTCACCTTGCTGAACTACCGGAGTGCGTGATCAGTGGCGATACGCTCAACCAGATTGGTTTTTCTGCCGATGCGCTGTTCCATATCACACAATTTGCCAACGGTTTGATCCTGTCCCTGATTGAGCCAGAAACCGATCCAGATCTCGCTACCCTGATCCACCATACCGAAAACCACCCTTATCAGGGGATCGATTGGGTACGCAAAAATGGCGAGCTTTATCTGGCGGGTGACTGGCTGACAGAAAGCGGCTTATTGGATCACCCTGTGACGCTGGAAACAGCCTATGGCTTGATTGTATTGCGGGCTGAACTGCCGGTATTATTGGCCTGAAAAGTCTTCGATTGAAAAATTATTCAACCGGATAACCTGCACAAGATTGTCCGGAATTCCTTTTCCACTACAAAGCAAAACCGCGCGGTAAATAAAGCCGCGAAAACAGAACGTTATTACACCGTGGGATACGTCCCGCAAAATGACAAGGCCACAGCACCGCCCGCGATACATCTTAAGGGGCAATGGCTTAAGGCCGCCGGGTTTGAGATTGGCGGCTCGGTCACGGTGAAGATCATGGACGGCTGTCTGGTGTTGATCCCTGACAATGACGACACACGCACCATAAAACAGCAGTATCAACGCCAGCAAGACCAGCTCAGTGAGATTAAGTTCAGAATGCGGGAACTGATTGGGGAATTATAATACTGGTAACTAATTAAAAAACCAAAATATGATGAAAATATTTTCAGATTAATAAAAATAATGGCAGGCCAGTACAATTAAAATACTTTTATTTTATACAAGCTTGCCATAAAATAAACAAATTTATTGTTGACTATATATTATATTATAAAAAAAGGCTTCGTTTTTTGTTGACTTCTTAATATATTTTTGCAATTCCATTTTAAACAAGAACTCTTCTTTTACATGAAATTTCCTTTTTACTATTGCCGTTAAAATATCTGAGAATATTTTATCATCTTTAATGATCCTCTTTATCCTCATGATATTACTTGGATTATTTCTCAAGATATAATATGAATAATTCATAAGAATCATATTAGATATAAATAAATTATTTGTAGATTGCCATTTATTTGTCACTTCCACTAATGACGACACTATTTTTCTATGGTTTTTTTTATAAGTCTTTACAAAAACAGAAGGGTCTATTAAATGTAAGTTATGATCATTTAATTTCACAACCTCTTCTATACCTCTTGGTTTTGTCAACAAATCAATTACACCTAATTGAAATTCTTTAATCAAAAGAAGTAAGTTTAATTCTTTATTTTCTTCCTCCTGTAAAGTGTTATATATGAAATTTATCATACTGGAAAGTTTGTTTTTTTTCCCACTATGAGAATAAAAGAATATATCATCCGCCTCAATTTTAAATCTCGTATATGAGTCATAATCCATACTTAATTCAAAAAGAAGAAAACGGAACATAAAATTCTTTGTTTCATCATCTATACTATGGTCATGATCACTATTGCAACAGGCTAATTGCAGGACATAATAAAATATAAATATATCCTGATTCATCCTTTCCCTATTATTAATTTGAAGCAGATAAGAAAATCTAGAAAGTATTAAAATAATGGATTCAAAATCCTTTTCATTGAAACCTTTCTCAATGAATTTTTTCTTCAATCTTTTCAATGATACAAGATCATGCCAGCGAGTAAAAGTAACGGCATTGCCGTTACTTTTTCTTGCTGCAATCAGAAATAGATCTTTTTCATCTTCTATATAGAAGATATCATCAAACTCTTTCTTACAGGCTCTGACATTAAGAAAGTTTTCCAATTTGTACGAGAATATATCGCAAATATTTATTTTATGGTTTCGGACATTTTTTCCACTTACCATCTTTTCCTCTAGTTTCTATTTGGATTGATTTAATAGTTTCGTTGAATTTATCCAAAATTCTAAAACCTATTCCTTTTGCTTTAGGTTCATTAGTCTTTGATAGAACTCCATCTTTAAATCCTGTTTCTTTATAATCAAATTTGGTTATATCTGTATGTTTGTTAAGTATATCTACACCATCTTTTTTGACAGTAATAATGGCACGATATTTTTCATTTCCAGGATTTCGCCCCGGATTGTCATTATGATTTACCCAAACAGCTTTTTCACCATCTTTATGAGGAATAAGTCCACCTTTTCCACTTCTAGCAGCCATTACACGCTGAGCTTCTAATTTACCCATGTACCGTATGATTTCGTCTTGTTTCAAACCCAGCGGATCTATCCAAGATGTCGGATTTTCCACATACGCATAATGATTCATCCCGCCCAACAGCCCAATGGGGTCGGGCGTCAGGTACACACCCGCCACCGCCGAGTAATACCGAAACCGATTATAGACTAAACCGCTCTCGTCATCGAACCACTGACCGGCAAACTTTTGTCCCGGATCGAACTGGGCGTTTTCGTTCCCTGTTTTCAGCCGTATTCCGTACAGGCTCTGCGACGGCTGACGCCAGACGCGGTGACCTTGTGGATCAAACAACGCCAGCGGTTCGCCCGTCGGCGCACAGACAGCATAGTGTGTCTGCACGTGCCCTGCCATCAGTTCAGGGCGGTTTTCCGGGTTGGGTGTAAAGAACTGCACCTGCTGCGCCAGCAACTGCCAGCCGTCAAACACCAAATGCCGGATGCTGTACAACCGATTATGCCGGTATTCGCGAATTTCCGCTGGTACATCGCCATCCCAGAGATACGTGGTGCGGCTGCCCGCCTGTTCACACACTTTCTCCGTGCGCCGACCGAAGGCATCGTAGCGGTACTCCCAGTGCTGGCCACCCGGCGTCTGCACGCCGACCAGCTGGTTCTGGCTGTTCCAGCGGAACTTCGTGAGCTGAGGCCGGTGACCTTCCTGCCACAGCTGCATGGCGGTCATCCGCCCCGCTTCGTCGTATTCGAACAGGTGCTGGCCGGCCTGTCTCAGGCGGTGCCCTTGCTGGTACAGCCGTTCCCCGTTTATCTCATTGAGGCCGTCAAAACGGCGGGCAGGGTAACCTGATGCATCATACTGATAATGCTCCCGCAAGCGTTCACCGTCACTGACCGACGTCACTTGCCCATTGCCGTTGACCACATAGCGCAGCCACTGCCGTTCATCGTTGGCAGCCACCAGATTGAGGGCGGCATCGTAGTGATATTCCCGATCCAAGCCCGCGAGCGTCGGCTGCGGGATATCGGCCACATCACCGGCGGCGAAGAATTCCGGGCTGGTATTGCGGCCCGCGCGTTGCCCGCGCAGTTGTCCCATCAGGGTATGCTCCTGACGCAGGATAAAGCCCTTGTCCGACCGGCGGTCGCATTCGTGCCCGTCTTCGTCCCGTTCAAGCGTGAGCCGGTGCCCGCCGTGGAGGTTGAGCAGTTTGAGTTCACCTACATGGTTGGCTTGGGTGCCTGCCTGCCAGTAACGGCCATCCGGGGTGTGGAGGATTCTTTCTGCCGTCACATTATCCGGATAATCACGCGTGATTTCGCCGTGGGGCTGAACTTCTTTAATCAGGCGGTCTTTGTCGTCATATTCAAACGTCAGCGGCTCACTGTCTGGTGCCGCGACTTCCAGCAAACGGCCGAGAATATCGTAACGGTAGGTTGTCGTGCCTTCCGGCGTGTGCATCGCCGTCATCCGGCCGGCGGCATCATATTCGTAACGGGTGACCTGATTCAGCGCATCGCGTTTTTCAGTGCAGTTGCCGTTGCCGTCATACGCATAATGCCACTGTGTGCCGGCGTAGTCGGTTTCTGTCACCACCCGCCCGTCCGCATCGAGGGTATAACGGTAACTTTCCTCCTGCGGGTTGATGACTTCAAGCAGTTGCAGGCTGTCAAGGTCATAACGGTACTGCCAGCGGTGGCCTTCCCCATCCACCCGCGCAACCGGCAGGTCAAACGGCCCGTATTCGATATGCCATTATGCCATTTCACCCCGCGCGCGTCTGTCCACTCCGTCAGGTTGCCGTGGCGGTCATGGCGGAAGCGCTCCAGGCTGTTATTGGGCCGGTCACTTAACGCGAGGCGGTGATGGCGGTCATATTCCCACACCCATAAGGCGCCGCCGCCCGATGCCAGCCGCTGCAACCGGTCATGGCTGTCGTAACCCAGCCGCAGGCTGCGGTTCTCTTCATCAAACAGTTTTGTCAGCCGCTGATGGTCATCATATTCCCAGGTCCGCTGGTTGCCTTCCCCGTCTTCGGCTTTCGTCACCAGCCCGAACGCATTGCGGGTTAAGGTGGTTTTGCTGCCGTCCGGGGCGATAAAGTCCTCGGCATTGCCCTTATCATCATATTGCTGCCACCAGACCCGTCCCAGCGGGTCGGTCATGCTGGCCAGCCGGTCGTCATCATCGTAGTGATACTGCCACACGGCACCGCCGGCCTCGGTCAATGCCGTGACCAATCCCGTATCTGCCAGATAATCCAGCTGCAATACCTGCCCTTGCGGTAAAATCTGCTGCCGCAGGTTGCCCCATTCATCGTATTCATAACGGGTGATATGACCGCACGGGGTTTCTATCTGGGTGACCTGCTGCTGGTCATTGTGATGCCACGTCGTGGTATGGCCCTGCGGCGTGGTTGAGCGGGTGATGCCGGGGTCATAAGTCAGCCGGACGGGGTAATAACCGCCACTGCCGACGCTTTCAATACAGCGCCCCTGCGCATCATATCCATAATCCACGGCAGTCTGGTCACCGTCTGACCAGCGGCTAATCAGTCCCTGTTCATTGTATTCATAGAACAGGTGGAATTGCTGGGTACTGTCCGCTTCCGCTAGTCGGTTATTGTCGTGATAGCCATAGCGCACCATCACGTCATTGAGGCCACGGTCGCAGCGGCGGATTTCGGTCAGCAACCCGTCTTCGCGGTACAGCAATACCAATTCAGGGCCGTCGCTGTGGGTGACCCGGTTTGGCCGGTGCTGTTCGTTGTAGTGAAAATCGACGGTGTTGCCGTTGCGGTCACGCAATGCCGCCAGTTGCCAGCGCTGTGTGCCGGCGGTGGCTGAGAAGCCCAGCCGGGTAAAATATTTTCTGACCGGCTGGTTGCGCTCGGTCAGCATGAAGCCCTGTTTCTGCCGGCTCAGGGTAAATTCGGGATGTTCCGGGTTGATGCTGTGGTCAACGCCTGGGGGCAGGGCGAAGTGCAGGGAAGCCCCTTCCAGCGTCAGGATTTCCACCCGGTCGCCGGTGACAATGGCCGCCTCTGAAAAGTTGTCCAGCCAATTTTCGCCCAGCAGGCCCCGTAACCCCGGCGACCAGCTACGGGTGAAGGTCAGCGGTATCGTTTGTCCCAGCTCAAGCTCGGTACGCTGGTCAAACAGGCTGCCGGTGGTCACGTCTATCGGGTCGCCGGAGAAGAATTTTTTGGTCGCCTGCGTGTAACGTTTGACCCCTTTGTTAGCCTGAAACGCCGTTTTGGCACACACCAGCGTTTTGCCCCTCAGGACATGGCCGACTTTTCTGGCGCCCAACTTTGCCCCGGCCAACACCGCCTGCCGGCCAGTTTTGGTCATCAGTTTGCCGACGCCTTTCATCAAGCCCCGCGAGGGCGGCACCAGAAATTCGACCGCCACCAGCAACGCCCGCTGCCAGCCGGAGAATTCCTCTTCAATTTCCAGGTAAGTCCCCTGACCGGAGCCGATAAAGACCGTGCCGGCACCTCCTTTGATGGCGGCTCCACATACCAGTTTGTCACCGACCCGCGCCGCTGGCTGGCCGTTGATAAACACCGACTCACTGCCCTGGGCTATCAGCGGTGGCGTCGGATGTTTGCTGCACATGGCGATGTCCACCGTCGCCCGCGCGGCCGGTTTTCCCTCAATCATGACGTCACCGGAGCCACTGTCCAGCATCCCGTCCGGCGAGCCGAAGCTGTCAATGAAATTCGTGACGGCAGAACTGGCCGCCGCGATGGCATCGCTGGCCAGATAGGTTAAGCCGCTGCCGACAGCCGCCACAACGAGGGTAGCCCCTAATCCCCCGGTACCGGCCACCAGTAACCCCACGGCGCCAAAAATCGCCGCCCCAATCAGTGCACCGGCCACTGCACCCATCAGGGCACCAAAGAAACTCTTATGCTGGATGGGGTCGCCTTTGCGTGCTGCCGCCGGCCCCCTGGCTCCGCCTGCGGGCGGCAGGGGCGGCCGGGCATGAGTAGCCCCGACCCGTGCAATCCGGGTAATAATTTCGTCACCTAATCCCATCTCGGCCTCCGTTATGCCGCTTGAAAACTGGTTACCACCGCCAGCAAGGCTTCCCGCTGTCCGGCATTAAACGGCTGCGGCGAGGTCAGGTTAAACGCCAGCAGCTGGCTGCCCCGGATTTGCAGCACCACCGTCTGGTGCATTTCTCCTTCCGGGCTTTGCCACTGGTAATCCAGCCGCCACGCCATGTCGCCGCTGAGTTCAAGTTGTAGCCGCTGGTGCTCCTGATACCCCGGCAGGTGGGTCGCAAACTGTGTCAGGGTTTGTTCATAATAGGCGGCGGGGTCCGTGCCTAGGGGGACCGGGGTGCGGTTAATCACCAGATTGACCCCGCTGTCATCCGGCAGCACAAACACGTGCATCGATTCATCACGCCAGCCAGCGGGGATATTCAGGGTGCCTTCATTCATCTGGTAAGGGTGTGCGCTCATGGTTTTTCGTTTTCCTTTTCGCTCTTTATTTATCGCATTGGTTCAGCCCATAGCAGAAAAATCCTGCTGAGCCGGTTTTAATAGGGTGATGGGGCTGTGCGGTATCAGTTCAGGGTGATGACCTCTTTCCCGTTAACAATCACGGCATTACCGGTAATATGGATATTGCCGTCTTTATCAATCGAGATACTCCCTTTGGTATTGCCGATAGTGATGCCGCTCTCGGTGGACTGCACGGTGATTTGCCCTTTGGCACTGAGTACGCTGGTTTTTTCCACGGTGACCTGCCGTGTTCCGATGCTGCTCACTTCCATGCCGACCACTTCTTTATGGCGGTCGGCCCGCACGGTGATGACCTGATTGTTGCCGACGCTTTCGGTATGGTCGTGCATCACGCGGGTACTGCGGTCATTGAGCACCGTCGTGTGCATGTCCTTCTGCGCATGCAGCGACAGCCGTTCACTGCCCTTCGCATCCTCAAACAGCAGCTCGTTATAGCCCTCGCCCTTGTGGGTCTTGGAGCGGAACGCCATCTGGGTCTTGCTGCCCGGCAGTTTGCCCGGCGGGATATTGCTGGCATGGTAAGTGCGGCCAGTCACTATCGGCTGGTCCGGGTCGCCGTGCAGGAAATCCACCACCACTTCCTGGCCGATGCGCGGGATGGCCAGCATGCCCCAGCCCTGCCCGGCCCACGGCTGCGTCACCCGTATCCAGCACGAGCTGTGGTCGTCGGACTTGCCGTACCGGTCCCACGGGAATTGCAGGCGCACGCGGCCGTACTGGTCACAGAAGATTTCCTCCCCCGCCGGCCCCACCACCTTGGCAATCTGCGGGCCGTCAATCACCGGTTTGGCCAGCAGCGCCGGCCGCCAGTGCTGGTTATGGCGGATAAAACTGAACTCGCTGTGCAACGTGGTGCCGCTCTCGCCGCCGCCCGCCGTTTCCAGCGCACCCGGCTGGCTGCCGCTGTGGGTCGTGCTCACCACCTGCCATGACTGGTTCAGGTCGGGGCGCGGGTGGTTTATCAGGGTGAACAGCTTGCCCGGTTGCACCGCGATGGCGTGGCCGCGGCCCTGCCCGGTCAGCGCGTCACTGCGCAACGCCTCCAGCCGGTAGCGGGTAAAGGCCTTGCCGTGGGGTTCATCCTTAAACCGGCCGGGGTAGTCGTAGTGCTCGTAATAGGTTTCCTGCAACTGCTCATCCTTCATCTGCGCCCGGAACTCCGCCGGCCAGGCCGGATTCTTGAAGGTGTAATCCTTGAGCTCCACCTGCGCCGGGCGTACCTGCGCGCTGCTGGTCAGGTGGGTCACCGACGGTGCCCCCGTGGTGCTGGCCTCCCCCGGCTGGTACGGCAGGATGAGCCCCGGCGGCACCGAGCCGGCGTCATCGGCAAACACCAGCGTGTTGCGCCCGTTGCCGCACTCAAAGAAGTAGAAGATGCCCTCTTCCGCCGTCAGCCGTTGCAGGAAGGCAAAGTCGCTTTCCTGATACTGGACGCAGAATTCCCGTGCCGGGTGCGGGTGGCGCAGGCTGAACACCACGTCACGGATACCGTGCTCTTTCAAAATCGTGCTGACGATGGCGGCGATGTCCTGCTGCTGGAAGATGCGCGAGTTCTGGCGCAGCGTGGTGCGCCATAAATCCGGGTAAATGGTCATCCGGTAGGTGGTCTGGTGCAACCCGGTGTTGCCCTGTTCAAAGCGCGCCACCATCCCGGTGAGGCTGCGCTGCTCGACACCGTCCTGCAAAATGGTCAGGGTCGCCGCCCGATCCAGCATCGCCGGAAAGTTGATGGCCGGGTCGGCACTGGCCAGCCCCACATTCAGGCTGAACGGCCGGGAAAAGCCTTCCGTCAGGGCGAAGTCGGTCACCACAAAGGTCTGTGGCGGCAGGCCGCCCGCCGTCAGGGTAAATTGCAGGCCGCTCGGTGCTGCACCACTGATTGACAGGCCAGCGCCGGCCTGTTGCAGCGCCTTGGCCGCGCCGCTGTGACCGGCTGCCGCTTGCTGTGCCAGACTTTGACTGCCGCCGAGTGGACCGGCAAAACCACCGGGGGTCATCAGGCTGCCCTTACCCCCAAGGCCGGCTGCCTGTTTTGCGAGTCCCGTCACCTGCTCTCCCTGTTTCAGCAGGGATTGCCCCTTCTGCAACTTCGCCATGTGTTTTTTTATTGACATTGTGTGGTTTCCTTATTTTCATTGTTGCCTTCAATGTTGTTTCCCCACTGGATTTCTGTACGCAGTCCGGCCTCCGGACAGGCTTCACCGCGTTCAGGCCAGATGTACAGGCAAAGCACGCTCTGCCTGCTCGTCCTTTTTCTCATTATGCTGGGTTGCTTAATATTCTATCGGCATGTTTTTCATTAAATTCATTACAAATTATGTTAGTAGGTCAATTCGGGATGTTATTTTATTGGTTTAATGATGAATTTAATCAATGTGATATCACCTTTGCCGCTGTTTGGGAAAAATCTGATCGATAAAGAAATCGTAAAGGTCTTCTTTTTTTGATTTTCAGAAAATCAATGGATTGCTGACTGTTGTCACGGTTTTATCCACGCTGAACTTTCTCACCGTCTGATGGGAAACAGTCCGTTGATTGGATAGTTTTTTGTTGGAAGCCCTGTACGGTTCAGAGACCCATCGTTTGTTTAATCTGGCGGAATTTCAAAACACTTCTGACATTTTGATGATGGGCACGCTGTTTATTATCCTGCCGATGGTCTGGCTGGGGGACTAATGTGGGTTGGGGCACGGATGAGGGATACGGCAGGCATGATAAATCAGGGCGTGGTGTAGTGGTCTGGCCTGTCCTTTCTACGGTAGGACTTTCACCTATAAGATCAGTATGGCTTTATCCGGCCAGCGCACTGTCCATTTCATTATGAGTAAAAATTATAAATCTATCATATAGTTAAATTTATTTATTCTTTGTTTTTATTTTGTTTATTTTTTGTTAAATAAAAAAATGTAAGACTAA
>NZ_JAQRFK010000078.1 GCF_028598745.1 Xenorhabdus sp. IM139775 | reverse complement strand
GGCGATATAACCTGTACCATTACCAAAATGGAGCGCATAATAGTCACTCTCAGCCTCTTCTTCAATAATTTTAAAGGCTTGCCCTTTTTTTAATACGGCTACCTTGATGACGTGCTCACCTACCCAAGAATAAATTTCACTGTCTTTCGTCATCTCCATGTAGCGATAATGCGGAAAATCATGGTATTGCGATAAAGCTGAATGGGAAAAACCCATCAACAACGCAGAGAAAACCATTGCAATAACATCAACAATTCGTCTCATTTTAATTTTCCATACAATAAAAAATGCCCTCTACCAAGAGAGGGCATTTCACGATTAGCGGTATCTATATTTAGCTATGTCTTTAGCTATATAGCATATGCTACGCATCACGATATTAATCGTTATCGCTGCTGCTACCAAACCCTGCATTCAACAATTCAGCAAGGTTTGCACTGGCTTCGTCAACGCTGACTTGTGGTGCTGTAACCACTTCGTTTTCGTGACGACGACGGATGCGATCCTGATGGTAAGCATAACCTGTACCCGCAGGGATCAGACGACCAACGATGACGTTCTCTTTCAGGCCACGCAGTTCATCACGTTTACCTGCAACAGCCGCCTCAGTCAGAACGCGGGTTGTTTCCTGGAACGACGCCGCAGAGATGAAGGATTCTGTTGCCAGTGATGCCTTGGTGATACCCAACAGGTCACGCTGGAAGGTCGCTGCAACTTTACCGTCCTGCTCCAGCTTACGGTTTGCAACTTTAACGCGTGCGTATTCGACCTGTTCACCTTCAAGGAATTCAGAGCTACCCGTACTCGCGATAGTCGCTTTACGCAGCATCTGACGAACGATAACTTCAATGTGTTTATCGTTAATCTTAACGCCTTGCAGACGGTAAACTTCCTGTACTTCGTTAGTGATGTAACGAGCAACCGCATGGACACCACGCAGGCGCAGGATGTCATGTGGAGATTCTGGACCATCGGAGATCACATCACCACGTTCAACAACCTCACCTTCGAACACGTTGAGCTGACGCCATTTAGGGATCATCTCTTCGTAAGCATCGCTACCATCCAGTGGGCTGATGACCAGACGGCGTTTACCTTTGGTTTCTTTACCGAAGGAAACGATACCGCTGATTTCTGCCAGGATAGCAGGCTCTTTCGGACGACGGGCTTCGAACAGATCCGCAACGCGTGGCAGACCACCGGTGATATCTTTAGTACCGCCAGATTCCTGAGGAATACGCGCCAATGTATCACCCGCAGAGATGGACATACCATCTTCCAACTGAACAATCGCTTTACCCGGCAGGAAGTACTGAGCAGGCATATCTGTACCTGAGATCAGAACGTCGTTACCTTGGGCGTCTACGATTTTCAGTGCTGGACGCAGGTCTTTACCGCTACCGGTACGCTCGGCGCTATCCAGAACCACCAGTGAAGACAGGCCAGTCAGTTCATCCGTCTGACGGGTAATGGTTTGACCATCAACCATGTCGGAGAACTGGATAATACCGGAGACTTCACTCACGACTGGCATGGTATGTGGATCCCAGTTCGCAACGGTTTCACCGCCGGTCACTACCTCACCATCACCTTTCGCCAATACCGAACCGTAAGGGACTTTATAGCTCTCTTTGGTACGGCCGAAATCGTCGATCAAGCGCAATTCGGTATTACGAGAGGTAATAACCAGTTTGCCTGTTGAGTTCGTCACGAATTTCGCGTTGGTCAGTTTCAGATGACCTTTGTTACGTACCTGAATGCTGGATTCTGCTGCCGCACGAGATGCCGCACCACCGATGTGGAACGTACGCATCGTCAACTGTGTACCGGGTTCACCGATTGACTGTGCCGCGATAACACCAATCGCTTCACCTTTGTTGATCAGGTGACCACGAGCCAGATCACGACCGTAACAATTCGCACAAACACCAAAGTCAGTTTCACAACTTACTACGGAGCGTACTTTCACGCTGTCAACGGAGTTTTCTTCTAACAGATCACACCATTTTTCGTTCAGCAACGTGTTACGTTGAACCAGAATGTCCGCTGTACCTGGTTTCAGGACGTCTTCCGCCGTCACACGACCCAATACACGCTCACGCAGTGGCTCTTTAACATCACCACCCTCGATAACCGGCGTCATCAGGATACCATCGTGAGTACCACAGTCATCTTCAGTCACGACCAAGTCTTGGGCAACGTCAACCAGACGACGGGTCAGGTAACCGGAGTTCGCCGTTTTCAATGCGGTATCCGCAAGACCTTTACGCGCACCGTGGGTTGAGATGAAGTACTGAAGTACGTTCAGACCTTCACGGAAGTTCGCGGTAATTGGGGTTTCGATGATGGAGCCATCTGGCGTTGCCATCAGACCACGCATACCCGCCAACTGACGGATCTGAGCCGCAGAACCACGCGCACCGGAGTCGGCCATCATAAAGATGTTGTTGAAAGAAACCTGCTGTTCTTCTTCACCGTTACGGTTAATCACGGTTTCAGAAGACAGGTTTTCCATCATCGCCTTAGCAACACGTTCGTTCGCCGCCGCCCAGATATCGATAACTTTGTTATAGCGTTCGCCCGCAGTAACCAGACCTGACTGGAACTGTTCCTGAATTTCGGCCACTTCCGCTTCCGCTTCCGCGATGATGCCTTCTTTCTTCTCAGGGATCACCATGTCATCAATACCTACGGATACCCCTGAACGAGCAGCGTAAGCAAAACCGGTATACATGGTCTGGTCAGCTAAGATAACCGTTGGCTTCAGGCCCAGTATGCGGTAACAGGTGTTCAGCATTCTGGAAATGGCTTTTTTACCCAGCGCTTGGTTAATCAGTGAGTATGGCAGGCCTCGCGGTACGATCATCCACAGGATGGCACGACCGATGGTGGTATCAACCAGACCTGTATTAACGGTAACATTGCCTTCGCCATCCCTCACTTCTTCAGTGATGCGAACTTTGACACGGGCGTGCAGAGAAGCCAGACCAGCACGATAGACGCGCTCTGCTTCTTTAGGGCCGGTCAGAACCATGCCTTCGCCTTTCGCGTTAACACAGTCACGGGTCATGTAGTACAGACCCAATACAACGTCCTGAGATGGAACGATGATAGGCTCACCACTCGCTGGAGACAGGATGTTGTTGGTAGACATCATCAGCGCACGCGCTTCCAACTGGGCTTCCAGTGTCAACGGTACGTGAACAGCCATCTGGTCACCGTCGAAGTCGGCGTTATACGCCGCACACACCAGCGGGTGCAACTGAATGGCTTTACCTTCGATCAGAACCGGTTCAAAAGCCTGAATACCCAGACGGTGAAGGGTTGGTGCACGGTTCAGCAGAACTGGGTGCTCACGGATAACTTCATCCAGGATATCCCATACAACGGCTTCTTCACGCTCAACCATTTTCTTGGCTGCTTTGATGGTCGTCGCCAGACCACGCAGTTCCAGCTTGCCGTAAATGAATGGCTTGAACAGTTCCAGTGCCATCTTCTTAGGCAGACCGCACTGATGCAGGCGCAAGTATGGACCTACGGTAATAACAGAACGGCCTGAGTAGTCAACACGTTTACCCAGCAGGTTCTGACGGAAACGACCTTGTTTACCCTTGATCATGTCTGCCAAGGATTTCAGAGGACGTTTGTTGGAACCGGTAATCGCGCGACCGCGACGGCCGTTGTCCAGCAGTGCATCAACCGCTTCCTGCAACATCCGTTTTTCGTTACGTACAATGATATCCGGCGCGGCCAGATCCAACAGGCGTTTCAGACGGTTGTTACGGTTAATAACACGACGATACAGATCATTCAGGTCTGAGGTTGCGAAACGGCCGCCATCCAGTGGAACCAGTGGACGCAGATCCGGTGGCAGAACTGGCAGAACGGTCAGAACCATCCACTCTGGTTTGTTACCGGACTGAATGAAGGCTTCCAGCAGTTTAATACGCTTGGTCAGCTTCTTACGCTTGGTTTCAGAGTTGGTTTCGTTCAGCTCTTCACGCAAGGTTTCACATTCGTTTTCCAACTCGATGCTTTTCAGCAAAGCCTGGATCGCTTCCGCACCCATTTTTGCATCAAATTCATCACCGAATTCTTCCAAGGCATCCAGATACTGCTCTTCGGTCAGGATTTGACTGCGCTCAAGGCTGGTCATGCCGCCTTCGACAACGACATAGGATTCGAAATACAGTACGCGTTCAATGTCGCGCAGAGGCATATCCAGCAACAAACCGATGCGGGATGGCAGAGATTTCAGGAACCAGATGTGAGCGGTTGGAGATGCCAGCTCGATGTGCCCCATACGTTCACGACGAACTTTGGTTTGGGTCACTTCAACGCCACATTTCTCACAAATCACACCACGGTGTTTCAATCGCTTGTATTTACCACACAAACATTCGTAATCTTTTACTGGCCCGAAAATACGCGCACAGAAAAGACCGTCACGCTCAGGCTTGAACGTACGGTAGTTAATAGTTTCCGGCTTTTTTACTTCCCCGAATGACCACGAACGGATCATATCTGGGGAGGCCAGAGCAATTTTGATCGCATCAAACTCTTCGGTCTTGGTTTGCGCTTTCAGAAATTTCAATAAGTCTTTCACGAAATGGCTCCTGTCGGAGTTAGACCTGTTAGGTGAGTGGCCCATGCCACTCACCTGTATAACCACTGACTAGTAAACGATTTATTCGTCTTCCAGCTCGATGTTAATACCCAACGAACGGATTTCTTTCAGCAATACGTTGAAAGATTCCGGCATGCCTGGTTCCATCTGGTGGTTACCATCCACGATATTTTTATACATCTTGGTTCGACCGTTAACATCGTCGGATTTAACGGTGAGCATTTCTTGCAGGGTGTACGCAGCACCGTATGCTTCCAGTGCCCACACTTCCATCTCACCGAAACGCTGTCCACCGAACTGTGCCTTACCACCCAGCGGCTGCTGGGTAACCAGGCTGTAAGAGCCAGTAGAACGGGCGTGCATCTTGTCATCAACCAAGTGGTTCAATTTCAGCATGTACATGTAACCAACGGTTACCTGACGCTCGAATTGTTCACCTGTGCGGCCGTCAAACAGCGTGATCTGACCGGAAGTCGGCAGGCCACCCAGTTTCAACAACTCTTTGATTTCAGTCTCTTTTGCACCGTCAAAGACTGGCGTTGCAATAGGCATACCTTTTCTCAGGTTTTCTGCCAGACGCATCACTTCTTCGTCACTAAAGGTGTTCAAATCAACTTGCTGGCGAATATCATCACCCAGATCATAAGCCTTCTGGATAAATTCACGCAGTTTGGCAACTTCTTGCTGCTGTTTCAGCATTGCATTGATCTTGTCACCAATACCTTTCGCCGCCATGCCTAAGTGGGTTTCCAGAATCTGACCGATGTTCATACGTGATGGTACGCCCAGCGGGTTCAGTACGATGTCCACTGGTGTGCCGTTTTCATCGTAAGGCATGTCTTCGATCGGGTTGATCTTGGAGATAACCCCTTTGTTACCGTGACGACCGGCCATCTTGTCACCAGGCTGGATTTGACGTTTCACGGCCAGATACACTTTGACAATTTTCAGCACGCCTGGTGCCAGATCGTCGCCCTGAGTGATCTTACGGCGTTTAGCATCCAGTTTTTTCTCGAACTCGACTTTCAGTTCGTCATACTGTTCTGCCAACTGCTCCAACTGATTCTGTTTTTCTTCATCAGCCAGACCCAGTTCCAACCAACGTTGACGAGGAAGTTTGCCGAGTTTTTCTGCTTCAATACCACCGGCAACCAGTACAGAGTGAATACGGGCAAACAAGCCAGCTTCGAAGATTTGCAGTTCTTCTGTCAGGTCTTTCTTCGCCTCACGCAACTGCATCTCTTCAATTTCCAACGCACGCTTGTCTTTCTCTACGCCATCACGGGTAAAGACCTGTACGTCGATAACAGTACCAGAAACACCGTTTGGTACGCGCAGTGAAGAGTCTTTCACATCAGACGCTTTCTCACCGAAGATCGCACGCAACAGTTTTTCTTCTGGCGTCAGTTGAGTTTCACCTTTCGGTGTCACTTTACCAACCAGAATGTCGCCACCTTTGACTTCCGCACCGATATAAACGATACCGGATTCGTCCAGCTTAGACAGCGCAGCTTCACCCACGTTAGGGATGTCAGCCGTAATCTCTTCAGGCCCCAGTTTAGTGTCACGAGACACACAAGCCAGTTCTTGAATGTGAATGGTGGTGAAACGGTCTTCCTGAACAACACGCTCAGAGACGAGGATCGAGTCCTCGAAGTTATAACCATTCCAAGGCATGAACGCCACGCGCATGTTCTGACCCAGTGCCAGTTCACCCAAGTCGGTGGATGGACCATCAGCCAGTACGTCACCACGTTCTACCAATTCACCCAAAGAAACACATGGCATCTGGTTGATACAGGTGTTTTGGTTTGAACGGGTATATTTGGTCAGGTTATAGATATCAATGCCCGCTTCACCTGCGTACATTTCATCTTCGTTAACTTTGATAACGATACGGGAGGCGTCAACGTACTGAACCACACCACCACGTTTAGCCACTGAGGTAACACCAGAGTCAACCGCTACCGCACGCTCCATGCCTGTTCCGACCAGCGGCTTATCAGCACGCAGGGTTGGCACTGCCTGACGTTGCATGTTCGCACCCATCAATGCACGGTTGGCGTCATCGTGTTCAAGGAATGGGATCAAGGAAGCACCGACGGACACGATCTGTTGTGTCGAAACGTCCATGTACTGCACCTGATCACGGTTGAACAAGCTGGATTCATCGTAATGACGGCAAGTTACCAATTCTTCAACGAAGTGACCTTCTTCATCCAATACGGTGTTCGCCTGTGCAATGACGTAGTTACCTTCTTCGATGGCTGACAGGTAGTGGATTTCATCAGTCACCACACCATCACGAACTAAGCGGTAAGGCGTTTCAAGGAAACCATACTCATTGGTACGCGCATAAACGGACAATGAGTTAATCAGACCGATGTTTGGACCTTCAGGTGTTTCGATTGGACAGACACGGCCATAGTGAGTTGGGTGTACGTCTCGAACTTCAAAGCCTGCACGCTCACGGGTCAGACCGCCTGGACCCAACGCAGAAATACGGCGTTTATGGGTAATTTCAGACAGCGGGTTGTTCTGATCCATGAACTGGGAAAGCTGGCTGGAACCAAAGAACTCTTTCACCGCCGCAGAAATAGGTTTGGCGTTGATCATGTCCTGTGGCATCAGCGTGTCCAGATCGCCCAGAGACAAGCGCTCTTTCACCGCACGTTCTACACGAACCAGACCGACGCGGAACTGGTTTTCAGCCATTTCACCCACGGAGCGGATACGACGGTTGCCCAAGTGGTCGATATCGTCAACTTCACCTTTACCGTTACGGATATCAATGAGCTTCTTCATCACGTCAATGATGTCTTCTTTGCTCAGGATACCGGAACCTTCAACCTCTTCACGATCCAGGGAACGGTTGAATTTCATGCGACCAACCGCCGACAGATCATAACGATCTTCAGAGAAGAACAGGTTCTCAAACAGATTTTCTGCGGCTTCACGTGTTGGTGGTTCACCCGGACGCATCATGCGATAGATTTCAACCAGTGCGCTCAGGCGATCATTGGTTGGGTCAATACGCAGAGTTTCGGAAATGTAAGCACCGTGGTCCAGATCATTGGTAAACAGGGTCTCGATAGATTTGTAACCAGACTGGCTCAAACGCGCCAGCAGATCCAAAGAGAGTTCCATGTTAGCAGCACAGATGATTTCACCTGTGTTCTGGTCGATGTAATCTTTTGCGACAACTTTACCCGCGATATATTCGACAGGTACCTCAATACGGTCTACCTGATCTTTTTCTAACTGGCGGATATGACGAGCAGTGATACGACGGCCTTTTTCAACATAAACCTTGCCGTTTGCTTCGATATCAAATGAAGCTGTCTCGCCACGCAGACGTTCTGGAACCAGAGTCATCTGCAATTTATTGGCGTGAATTTCGAAAACGGTTTTTTTGAAGAACAGATTCAGAATGTCTTCAGTAGAATAACTCATCGCGCGCAGAATAATCGAAGCCGGCAGCTTACGGCGGCGGTCGATACGCACAAACAGGTTATCTTTTGGATCAAATTCGAAATCTAACCACGAACCACGGTAAGGGATGATACGTGCGTTATACAGTACCTTACCGGATGAGTGGGTTTTACCCTTATCGCTGTCAAAGAAAACGCCGGGGCTACGATGCAACTGAGATACGATAACACGCTCAGTACCGTTGATAACGAAGGTCCCGTTATCAGTCATGAGTGGGATTTCACCCATGTAGACTTCTTGTTCTTTGATGTCCTTAACTGTGCCTTCTGGCGCTTCGCGCTCATAGATCACCAGACGCAGCTTAACGCGCAGGGGCGCGGAGAAAGTGACGCCACGGATCTGACACTCTTTAACATCAAAGACAGGTTCGCCAAGACGATAGCTTACATATTGCAGCTCGGAATTGCCGCTGTAACTCTGAATTGGGAACACAGAACGGAAGGCCGCTTCCAGTCCATTCTGGCCTTCAGGATCTTGCTCGATAAACTTCTGGAACGAGTCAAGTTGGATAGAAAGAAGGTATGGAACATCCAAAACTTGTGGACGTTTACCAAAATCCTTACGAATACGTTTTTTCTCGGTATAGGAGTAAACCATAGGGTTCCTCAGCTCGCTGATAAGTGACCCACTCTGTCCGCCCTTAAGGACAGCTCTCTGCAACACTATTTTTTCGAACAGAAAACAGAATATTTTCCGTAATACCCATTGCTATTACTCTTAAATCATTTCGTTGCATTACTTTACTACCGAGCTACCCGATTGGATCGTAGCTGAGAACGCAGTATATTAAGTCGTCAATAGGAAGAAGTATTCTGGGTTTATTAGTCGCCAAACAGTGTGAAATGCGACTAATTCCCTACATACATGGCTTTCGGGCAATTAACTTTCAGATGATCTGTTTTCAGATAATGCCCTTACAGCGCAAAAAGGCTGGCGATTAAAAAACCGCCAGCCGCCAGCCTTAAAGAATCAGGCTGCGAACTTCAAACTGATCTTACTTGATCTCAACAGAAGCACCGGCTTCTTCCAGAGATTTTTTCAGAGCTTCAGCGTCGTCTTTGCTGATGCCTTCTTTCAGTGCTGCTGGTGCGCTTTCAACCAGGTCTTTAGCTTCTTTCAGACCCAGGCCAGTTGCGCCACGTACTGCTTTGATTACAGCAACTTTGTTAGCGCCAACGCCAGTCAGGATAACGTCGAATTCAGTTTTTTCTTCAACTGCTTCAGCTGCGCCACCAACTACAGCTACAGCTGCAGCAGCAGAAACGCCGAATTTTTCTTCCATCATGCTGATCAGTTCAACAACGTCCATTACAGACATTTCTGCAACTGCGTCCAGAATTTGTTCTTTAGTGATAGACATAACAAGTGTTCCTAAAATTCAGAAAAAGTTTATACGTTAAAAAGCAACGAAGGAAATAGCCAATTAAGCTGCTTCTTTCTGATCGCGTAGCGCAGCCAGAGTGCGAACCAGTTTGCCTGCGGAGGCTTCTTTCATGGTTGCCATCAGGCGTGCAATTGCTTCATCGTAAGTTGGGAGTGTCGCCAAGCGATCGATATTGCTCGCTGGGATAAACTCACCTTCAAAGGCTGCTGCTTTAATCTCGAATGCTGGGTTCGCTTTCGCGAAATCTTTGAACAGACGAGCAGCTGCGCCCGGATGTTCAAAAGAGAAAGCAATCAAGGTTGGACCAACAAACGCTTCTTTCAGGCACTCATATTCAGTACCTTCAACAGCACGACGCAACAGGGTATTACGTACAACACGTACGCTAACGCCAGCTTCACGGCATGCTTTACGCAGTTCAGTCATTTTATCTACGGTAACGCCGCGAGAATCCGCAACAACCGCAGACAGCGCGCCTTTGGCTACTTCGCTGACTTCAGCAACAATCGCTTGTTTGTCTTGAAGATTTAGTGCCATTAGCTTCTTGCTCCTGGATTAACCGGGAAAACCCGGAACTCACTTCACTCAAAACACAGGATGTGCTTGAGCGCTAAAACACGGTGAGCAGAATCCAGAAAATAATATTTCATTTGGCTCTGTCACCGTCTACGCAGGATATTAAGTAAGTAATTTATTTCTACGTACTTACGCCTGCGGTCTTGGACGGGGCTTGGATTAAGGCCAAGCTCCAACCGAAAATCTGTTATTTGCCGATACGGCCTTATTTTTCAAAGGCTGTGTGTCATAAAACACACCATTAGGCAAATTTGAAGCGTCAGATTTTAGACAAATCTGACGCTAAGGTAAAGCGTTATTCTCAGCTTAAATAATTAAACTGGTGCGTTCAGACCGGACTGGTCGATCGCAACACCTGCACCCATGGTAGTAGACAGGCTAACTTTCTTAATGAAAATGCCTTTAGCAGAAGATGGCTTAGCTTTTTTCAGCGCAACCACCAGAGCTTCCAGGTTTTCTTTCAGTTTGTCAGCGTCAAAGTCAACTTTACCGATAGTGGAGTGGATGATACCGTTCTTGTCGTTACGGTAACGAACCTGACCTGCTTTAGCGTTCTGTACCGCTTCAGCAACGTTAGGCGTTACAGTACCCACTTTCGGGTTTGGCATCAGACCGCGTGGGCCCAAGATTTGGCCCAGTTGGCCAACAACGCGCATTGCATCTGGAGATGCGATAACAACGTCGAAGTTCATCTCGCCTTTCTTAACCAGTTCAGCCAGATCTTCCATACCTACCAGTTCTGCGCCAGCAGCTTTAGCCGCTTCAGCGTTTGCACCCTGAGTAAATACAGCAACACGCACTGAACGACCGGTACCGTGTGGCAGTACAGTTGCACCACGAACGTTTTGGTCAGATTTACGGGCATCAATGCCAAGATTAACAGCTACGTCAACGCTTTCTACGAACTTAGCAGTAGCCAGTTCTTTCAGCAGAGCAACAGCTTCGTTGATGTCATATTGTTTAGTTGCATCAACTTTTTCACGGATAGTGCGCATGCGCTTGGTCAGTTTAGCCATTGATTAACCCTCCACTACCAGGCCCATGGAACGAGCAGTGCCTTCGATTGAACGCATCATCGCGTCAACGTCAGCACCAGTCATGTCCGCAGCTTTAGTTTCAGCAATTTCACGAATTTGAGCGCTGGTTACTGTACCAACTTTGTCTTTGTTCGGTTTGCCAGAACCAGATTTAACGCCTGCTGCTTTTTTCAGCAAAACAGCCGCTGGTGGGGTTTTGGTAACGAAAGTGAAAGAACGGTCTGCATAAACAGTAATAACAACTGGAGTTGGCAAGCCTTTCTCAAGGCTTTCAGTTTTGGCATTGAACGCCTTACAGAATTCCATGATGTTAACACCTTGCTGACCCAGAGCTGGACCAACTGGTGGGCTTGGATTAGCCATACCAGCTGCAACTTGCAGCTTAACGTAGGCTTGTACTTTCTTAGCCATTTATATTTCCTCTATGTGGGTTTTATCGCCTCAAAATGAGGCTCCCCTGACGACTTAGGCCCCGTCTAAAAGACCAGACCAATTAAAACTATTACCTAGTATTACTTAAATTACCCAGAAAGCATCATCTAAAATGACACCCAGATAAAAAACAAAAGGCGCGAAATTGTATGCTAACTTCCCCCCCTTTTGCAAGCAGGACCGATTACTTAATCATCAGGTCAGGCTTTCTCTACCTGACTGAAATCCAGCTCAACGGGTGTAGCACGGCCAAAGATAGAAACCGATACTTTCAAGCGGCTCTTCTCGTAATCGACCTCTTCTACCACACCATTGAAGTCTGCAAACGGACCATCGCTGACCCGAACCATTTCGCCTGGTTCGAACAGCGTTTTCGGCCGTGGTTTATCGCCAACCTGTTGCAGGCGATTCATGATAGCATCGACTTCTTTATCGCTGATTGGTGCAGGGCGGTCAGAAGTGCCACCGATAAAACCCATTACTCGAGGTACATTACGAACCAAATGCCAAGTCGCATCGTTCATGACCATCTGTACCAAGACATAACCCGGGAAAAATTTACGCTCGCTTTTACGGCGCTGACCACTGCGGATTTCAACAACCTCTTCTGTTGGCACCATCACTTCGCCAAAAGAATCTTCCATCTCTTGTAATTTGATATGTTCACGCAGAGATTGAGCGACGCGACCTTCAAACCCAGAAAATGCCTGGATGACATACCAACGCTTTTTTGGGGATTCAGACATTTTTTAAAACCTCAGGCCTGTAATAAATGAAACTAAACGCACCAGAATACCATCAAGCCCCCACAAGATTAGAGACATAACAGCCGTCACAACTGCAACAATCAAAGTCGTATGCAGTGCTTCCTGGCGAGTTGGCCAAATGACTTTACGCATTTCAATGCGGGCTTCACGGGCAAAGGATAATGCCGCTTTACCTTTTACAGTCCACAATGCAACTGCTCCTGCAAGGACAGCAATAGCAACCACGGCTATCGCGCGCAGAGGCAGGTTATACTCTCGGTAATAGTAATTACCCACAATAGCAACCACCAGCAGCACTGCTACCAATAGCCATTTTGCTATATCAAGACCACGCCCGCTTTCTTGAGCATTGCTATTCGCACTCATAAATCAACCTGTAACTATATATGTAAGTAACTATGATATAAGTAACTATGATGTAAATAGATAGCCAGCTTGCCTCGCAAGAGCAAAACAAATCAGACCGAACCCAAAGATAATTGTAATTGTATCTGACTCGGCGCCATAATTCAGTAGGACTTTTGTATCTCAATGATATTTAAGCCCATCCGTTGTATCAGAGCCTATCTCACCAATAATTAAGGATAGCAATCAAATAGCAATTTATCTGCTATTAATTAATCCATTATAAACAACTATTGATGAGATAGGTTCTTCTTAAGACAACGTATAAAAAGGGCATCTATCGATGCCCTTCCAAAATGAACACATTAAAAAAAATTATGCGAT
>NZ_JAQRFK010000077.1 GCF_028598745.1 Xenorhabdus sp. IM139775 | reverse complement strand
TAAAAGATAAAATTAATCCATTCCCCAACGAGTCAACACTGAGATGACTACATCTATCGGGAGGAATTCTTGTTCAAGGCGCCCACGTTGTCGATCAGCCAAATAATGATAAAAATCGGCTTCTTCGTTCAGTAAACCATCAGGAATAGTATCCTGCGCTTTTACCGGTTCGGGAACAGCCTTATCACTGGCATGTTCATCAAACAATTCACGATGCATTAACAATGCAGAAAGCGTTGGGTGATGTTTTCTGGCTCTTGCCAGCATCAGAAGCCCCCAAGTATCCATATCTCCCCAGTAGGCAACGGATTTTCCTTCCAGATCAGGATTAGATAACCATTGCAAATCAAGGCCGGCACCCAAGATGGCGATGGTGTCAGGCAAGGCCGGTAACTGATGCTGGCATTGTTCATTTTCAACAACGAGCAAGCGTGAAGCAGGCAGTTTAACGTCAGCCAGTTCTACCGTGGTGACCTTACTTTTTTTGAAGGGCAATAATCCTGATGATAGCGGTATGACGAGTACCCAATGGTTATTTTTATCAAGCGCATCCAGAAAAGTGGTTAATCCTTGTTTACTGGCTTCGCCCTCAAAACGTTCGTCCAAAAGCCGGGTCAGTAATGAGGTATTGTTTTCTATAAATTTTGTATCCACTCCCAGTCCGGACAATAATCTCAATGGCAGTCCGTTTGCACAGCCGGGCGTTAAACGGTTGGCCAGCCCAGCGGCCGTAATAACCTCTTGAGGATTTCGATGTTGCCAGAGTGAACGGCTTTTGATCAAGAGTGGATGAAAAACCGCATCGACTTGTTCGATAATTTCCTCAAGCAACCTGAACTCGCAGCTGACCCCCCGATCTGCGGCAGCATCAATCCACTCTGAAGGCCCGGCCAGAACCCAGCACACTGGCATGGATACCGGCTCACTACTCGCCCGATAATTCACTAATTCCCACTCGACTCGTCCGGTCTGCACACTCCTCCATGCCTTAACATGTTCCAAAACTTGCCGGGCATGTTCAGTAAATTCCCTTGGGGTGGGTTTACCAATGGGCAGCCGCAATGGCCAGTTACCCGGAGGGAGTAAGCGTTCCGCCCGGCGCTTTGCGCTATCCCATTGGCGGGCAAGTTTTTTTGCGATGTCGTCAGGTGAGTTCATGCTGCTCTTGCGTTCGCCGTTGGTAGTGATTTTCAAGCTCTTCCCAACTCAGGGAGACCATATTTGAATTCTGGCCGCGTCGGTGGACGACGATAGCCGAGCGAGTATGGTGGCGCAATAGTCGCATCTCTTTGTTAGGCGTGATAAATACCGCGTGCAGACCAAACTCCTTGAGTGCGGCAATGATCCTGCCTGCAACCGCATGGGAACTACGGGAGAAAGCTTCATCAAGAATAATGGTGCCAAAAAGCGGATGGCTGCTGCCCTTGGGGCAAAGCGCATAACTGAGCGAGGCGGTCAGTACGTAAGAGGCAATAATCTCCTTTTCCCCACCGCTACCGCCTTGTGAACCCGTGCGGGACTCAATCACATTACCCGTATGACGATCCATCACCGACACAGCGAATTCCAGACGAAAACGCGGGTCCAGCAACGCCTTTGCTCCCAGCGTTCGATTCCTTTCGCAGGCATCCCGAAGCAACGCAACCAGCGATTGTAAGGCCTTATAATGGCTCTCGCCGTTATCATCAATAAGCCGTGCGGCATTTAACTGACGCCGTGTTTTTTCAAGTGTGCGCAGGCTTTCATGGATCACCTTTTTTGTGACCAGCCGCAAATAGCGATCCGGCTGAAAATCAACCCTGAACATCGTGGCGTTTAGCTCGCTCAAACGCTCTTCGATCATTAACACAGCCTGATCAATATGGCTGAGCAATTGCGTGACGCCATCATCGGACGAGCGGTTCAGGTAGTCCAGAAAGCGCTGGAGTTTTTCAGGCAGGGCTTCTTCGGTCAGTTCCTGTAAACGCTGCAAATAAGCCGGGATATCGTCCAGCTCGGTACCAACTTCGGCAAGTGCCCCGGTATCCACGTTTTTGGCACCAGACATGAACTTGGTCAACTTGATATTCAGGTCGTGCTGTTTTCCCTTAAGCCCTTCGATTTCACGCTGGAGTTTGCCCGCATGCTGGCGTTCAAGATCATAAATATCAGACAGTTGTTCCATTGCTACCGTAGGGAAATGTAAGCCGCTTAGTTGCCGCTCTTCGTCCGTCATACCCTGTTGTGCAACGCGTTGAGCCTGTCGCTCTGCTCCCAAAGCCCTGTCGAGGCTTTTTTCCAGCCCACCGAGCTCTTTATTGGCCTCCTGAAGCTGCTTTTCAATACCCTCCTCAATCTGTCGCGCCTCGTTTAGCAACATGTTGGCGACGCTGGCATCAGAATCCGGATGGATTAAGTTCTCCAGCCGTTCCTTTAATTCCTCTAGCTGCTTTATTGCGCCCGGAACATCGATATTATTAAAGTCCAGTTGCTGAATTCGTTGAAATAAAGCGTCCCGGAGCTGAAGCTGGTTTACCTCGCCTTTTACCAACTCAAGCTCTTGAGTGGCGACGGTCATCTGTTCCTGAAGCCTGACAATTTCTTTCGCCAGAAAGGCCATTCGGTCCCGGTTATCAAACCCTGTCAGCCAGTCTTCATCAAGGCGTTTCTGATCCTGTTTGTCGTAAAAACGTTGCTTGCCGGACATGAGTCCCTGAGCGGTCATGGCATGGGGGATCGCGCGTAGCTGTTCAGGGCTGTCAACACAGTGGCGATCAATACCCGCCAGTAGCCCTTTTACGGCTTCTCTCCAGGGATGATCCTTCCACAACAGTTTGCGGGTGAAACCATCATCAAAAAAACTGACGGGAGAGTGCGGCAATTTGACTTCCATCAATCGCACATGCAGGCGATTATGGCGCTGGTTTACCCAGTTTAACGCTGCCGGCGCGGATTCCGGTGAGACAAGGATGCGCAGCCGGTGGCTACCGATAGCGCGTTCAATGGCACCACGCCATGAAGCTTCTTCCGGCTTAACCTGAACCAGTTCTGCCACGAAAGGAAGCTCCGCCTCATCAATGTCCAGAGCCTTTGCCAGCTCACTGCGAAACGCCTGATAATGAGCTGGGAGGTTGGAGTCCGGCCGCAGCGCAATCTCGGCGCTTTCCGCCTCTAATTGACGAAGTTGCTCGGACACGTTGTGCCTGAGTGCCCCTTTTTGATACGCCTCATCTTGTTTTAGCTTGATCTCGTGGGTGAGCTGCTCTCGCATGACTTCGGCTTCATGCTGGTTCGCCTCCAGCTGCGATTGAGTCAATGCGGAGGGAAGTCCGAGATTATGGGTCAGTTGCCGGTACTGGTGTGCCAGTGTTTCTCGTTGATTGAGGGTGTTTTGCCAGTCGTCGATACGGTTGTTCAACTCATCAATATTTGTGCCGCCAACCTGTAGATAACGCTGTAGGCAGTCGGTAACGACCTTTTTCTGCGATTCAAGCTGCGCCCGCAGATGCGCTTCGCTGACTTTAGTCTCATCAAGCGTGGTTTCAAGGCGGCTGACTTCTTGTTGCCAGAGATGGCTTGCCTGCTCCGCAAACCAGGCAGGTAACAGCGATTCCAACACCCGTTTGTCAGCAAGCTGCCTTTGCCTATCTTGGTGTTTTTCCCAGCTAAGGGCGATAGGTTGTAAGGATCCTTGTTGCTTGCGAGCGGTTTCCAACTCCTGATGTATCTCGGTCAGGTCATCAAAACTGTTGGCGACTTCTGCCGCTCGTTCAAAAGCAGAGTGGTCGTCAAGCACCAGCTCGCGGAAAATTTCATCAATACTGTTTAGCTGCTTTAATCCTGCGGCACGGTTTAGCAAGGTAAAGGCGTTTTCGCCTACGTCGAAATAGTCTCTCAGGCGCGCCAGGTATTGTTTTTTATTCGGCCATGCCCAGATCCCGGTCGTCTCTTTTTCCATTTTCTTTAGCAATCGCATTCCGCCGTCATGATAGACATTCAGCCAGTGTTCAAGCGTCTGCTCTGGGCTATCGCTGAATAACCAGAGCCTTTTCATATCCGTCACGCTGGAACTGGTGGTGTCAAACCACAGCAGCGCTCCCAGACGTACCATTTGCCCTTTGCGCTCCAGTGTTGCAGCAATCCCCGTCACGGTTTTTCCCGGTCTGGCGATATGTGATTGTCCCTCTCCCCCGTCACCGGGGCCGGAGACTCCCCGTACGTAAGAGATCAAATCCCGGTCGCTTTCATGCCCACCCGTTGAAGCCAGATTGTAGCGGGGATTAGCGCAAAGCAGTGTCATCAGCGCGTCTACCAGCGTGGTTTTACCGCTTCCGGTCGAGCCAATCACTGCCGTGCCTGCCTGATTGATGGTTGCCTGATGCAGTCCCTGAAAGCCACCCCAGTTAAACAGCTCGATACGGGTGAGAATAAAAGAGTCATCTCCCATCAGGTGTATCTCTTGATTCATGCTTCCTCCTCACTGTTATCGTTTTTGGATGTGTCATCCGGGGGTATCCGATGTGCGACCTGCTCCCGCAACCAAACCAATAATGCTTGAAGATTTACCGGATCAGCGAGATGGGCAATGACGGGTCGAATCGTGATCCGTTCATGGGCATCCGGCGATGTCACTAACCCGTGGCCTTTCAATTGATCCAACAGATTAATCAACCGGGTTCGTTCTTTTGATTCGCTGCCCGGATCGCCAAGGTAAAGCTGTAATTGTGGCAGCAGGTCGTCTATGGCTATCTGCGCCTGATTAGCGCCGGTTCCGCTCTCTTGTTCCCAAGCGATAAAATGCTGGCGCAAAATGGCGACTAACAACGATTGTTCCAGATTGAGCCGCTGCCGCCGCACGAGTGGGTGCGACCATTCATCCTGTTCCTGTGCATCATCAAGCCTGACTTTGACATACAGCACACCGCGGATCTCATCGATACCAATGTCCAGATCCAGCGGTTCCAAAATTCGGCTAACTTCTTCAGGATGGGTCAGCACAGCGCGGTACAGGTTGGGTTTATTGGCCTCTTCCAATAGGCCAAATTTAAGCAGTTCTTGAGCGGCCTCCCGTATTTTTTTCTGGGTTCGTGTTTCGCTGCCAGTGATGTTTTCTTCTACATGTTCGACTAAATCATGTTCGACTAAGTCGTTGCTTTGCTGAGCTGAATCACTGTCAGAACCCGCTGCATTATGCTGATTGATCAGTCGGTCAAAAATTCCCGCCATGCTTGTCACTCCCAGTCAATATCTTTCAGTGCCTTGCTTTCCAGCCCTGTGGTGGGAAGATCGAAGCGCCAGAGGTGATCTTCATCATCACGAAGTTCAACATATTCACGTTGATCATCTCTCACGTCGATACCCGCTTCTTTTGCCATGCCAATCCAGAAGGCAAACGTTTCGAGATCGTGAACAGGCGGCAGCAATATCGCCAGTTCAGCAAGACTGACGGGCCTATTCTCCTTCGCGAGTACCTGTAATGTCTGACGGAGCAACGCTTCTCGATCCAACCCATTAAACGCATCCCAGAAATCATCACCGATTTGTGCCAGATCGGCAGCATGGTGACTCAGATCAAGGGTTTGCTCCGCTTCATCATCGACCTCTTTGAAACGAAGGCGCTCAATAATAGGGATCCCCCCTACAGCTACGCCAACCGCAGGAAGCGGCACTTCCTTTTTACGTACTGCCTGACGCTGCCAGTCAAGGTTTAATGCCAGATTAAAGAATTCATTAAGCAAATGCCCGACGCGATGATGCTCCGCTGCGAGGCCGGTTTTCATAAATCCCCGAACATCGCGTTCGCTGCGAGCCCGCGCCTGAAGTACCGTCTGCGACTCATCGACCAGCCGTTTTACCAGCCAGCGCAGCTCATGGCGCTGTATGCGGCTCAACGCATCAGAAGCAGCAGGGTGGCTAAGGATCACACGCAATCGTTCACTCATTGCGGTCAGTTCAGCAGACTGGCGAAGTTGTTGTTGAAAACTGTCAAACACCCTCCCTTCGGGAGTATTGAGCAGCGCCTCCTGATCGTTGAGCAGACGATCAACGATTTCCCCCCGATGATATTGCTCGCCAATAATCGATTGCCGGAGAACACGGTCGGCTTCACGCCAGGAATCTTCAACCCGCCGAAAATCGGCTCTCAGACTGGTGGCCAGATTGAAGACTTCGCGAATATGTTCAATGGCCTGATGTGGTTCCAGTACCTCAATGTGTCCTGCTTCTGCCTCTTGCAACTCGCGTTCAAGATCGGCTATTCGGCGGCGTAACACAGAAATCCGGTTTGCCGGATTAGGATTGAGATGGGTTTCCAGGTTTTCGATTTCTCTTTGTACCGTGGATAAGCGGGAAGCGGTTGAAGTCATGAACCGGTTATCAAGCGTCTCAACAAACGTGATGGAAATCTCAAGCGCATCGGTTGCAAATAGACGCCCATCACGCTCGACAATTAAACGGCGTTTAATCCATTCCCGTAGTTCACGGCTTGCCTGAAGAGGAAGATTATCCTGATTAATTTCATATTGTTCTTGATTGATGTGATCCATGAGGATGTTAGTAAGCTGCACAATCGCCTCTTCAAGAGGAATACCATCGTTTGATTCCTCAAACAAGGTTTTCAGACAGCTCAAGACGAGCGGGGCGCGTCGGGTGGCAAGCAGTAACCAAGCAGGATGTTGATTTCTTGCTGAAATATAACTCTCTGTACGTTGTTTGATACTTTCTTCCATAATCGTAGGGCTTTTATCAATGTTGGGTAAGATGAGTAAGTAGAGATTATTCAGTGTAATATTGTTTTATCAGTGATTTTAATTAACAATAATATTGTAACTCTAACCACGGAATAATCGACCGAATCACTATAAATAATCAAAACATTGCCGATCCACTGAAAATATTTCAGCTCACATTCTGCAAGTTAGTCCAAATGCGGGACAATTTATTTTCCACCCCATGGTAAATAATACAAATAAGTTAAATCATCTAACTTGAAATTAATATAATCACCTATATTACTCTTAACAGGAGGCAATTCACTGAAAATGAAAAGATACAAAGGTTTTGCAGGCGTCGCCATTGCGATCTCATCCAGTTTTTCCCGAGAGGTGCGGCGGTAGTCAGAACGATCAATAAGACGTGCTGGTATGAAAAACGTTGGTTTACATTTTATTTTACCAGCCTGCATCTTGCTATCGAAGCGAACGAGATAGTAATCATTTTTGCGGTTAAGCCACGCTTTTCCAAAGTAGACCCTCGGTTCATCCGGGTATTCGCTCAACTCTTTGCTATCATTGATTTTGATGAAAAAATCCCTCAGATGTAGCTTCCCTTCTACTGTATTGAGAAAAAAGTTTATCCGCCTCCTCTGCTGTGATGTCTTTTCCTAATTCCAGACTACGTGCCTGCTCGAGTTTCATTAATGCCGCCTGTTTAAACATTGATCCCATACCCACCATAAATATATTCATAATCATATATATTTCATTTAAACAATCTGTGGATACTGTTAACAGATAATTAGGAATAAGGATTAGACCAATTAAAGAATCTAAAGAGTATCCCGAATAATCCACACAGGGAATGATCACTTTATTAGCGGGATATCCTAATAACCATGATGTTACTGGCTAGAGGTATCTCACTATGGGCAATTCGTGGTCTCGCTACTATTCTGAATCAGAATCGAGATGTTCAGACCCCAAATATGCGCTAACAAAAATTACGACTCATCTCAATTCCTCAGAGCATATGCTTTTTTCATCCAACGATTTTGATGAAGTGAAATCGATGGTCGGGCGGGTCATGCAGCCCCATCAACTTAATATCGTGGGCAACAATCAAAAGCTGGATGCCAGAATGCACTATATTCCGCTGGGGGATATTTCCATGAGCCGGCTGCGTTACAGTGCCAGCGTCGAAATCACCCCAGGGGAACTGAGTTCGTTCTTTCTCGTCCAGATGCCGCTGTCAGGCGGTGCCAGCATTGAAAGCGGTGACCAGTGCCTTGATTCTACTCCCAATATGGCTTCTGTACTGAGTCCCGACCAGCACACGTTTATGCGCTGGAATGCGGATAACGATCAGTTTATGGTCAGGATCTCCCGTTCCCTGCTGGAGCGAACCCTTGTCGGCCAATTGGGGCATCCTCTGGAACAACCGCTGGTATTTGAACTGGGATTTGAATGGCAGCATTGTCAGGCTTGGCGTTGTTTAATGCCTTATCTGCTGGAATGTACCACCCAAGTCCCCGATATCCTGCAACACAAACTGATTACCAACCAGATAGAGCAATTGATTTCCGTTACCCTGTTGTCTACGCATCAGCATAATTACAGTGAAATACCCGCCAACCGCCGCTGTTCCATCCGCCCGCGACATGTCCGGCGAGTGCAGGAGTATTTGCAGGCTCATGCCCACGAACCCATCACCGTAGAGCAGCTTGCCCAAATCGCAGGCGTCAGCCTGCGCAGCCTCTACTCGGGTTTCAAAGAGTTTCTGCATATCAGCCCGATGCAATATTTACGTGACCTGCGCATGGAACATGTCCGCACCGAACTACTGGCAGGAGAAACCCCCAGCGTCACAGGTGTCGCCCTGCGGTGGGGATTCGCCCATATGGGGCGCTTTAGCGCAGAATATAAAGCCCGTTATGGTGAGACACCGAGTGAAAGTTTGAAACGTGGGTGAAAATAACGCCCAACCAAACAGGCGCGGTAAATACCCTATTGACGATTACATTCAAGAGTCATTGCGCGTTTTGAGGCTTATTTAAAAGTTTATTAATGTCAATAAGCGGATAATCCTTCGATTAAAATGACATCTGGCAAAGAACATCCATCAGGGATATTCATTACTCACTCAATAAGGACATCATCCATGCATCTTCAAGCAGGGCAGAATATCGTTTTATCTACAACTTCTCTTCGGCTCACGCTCTCTTACCCAACAACTCCCTCTTTTCACAGTGAAATTGATGCCTCCGCTTTCCTGTTAAATGCCAGTGGGAAAGTCAGGGGAGATGGGGATTTCTACTTTTACAATAATCCCGCTGCTGCCGATAACAGTCTGGTTTTAGAGACGTTTCACCAACACAGCGTTATCACGTTGGATCTCAGCAAAATAGAGGCCAATGTGAGCAAAATTGCTATCACGCTGGTCATCGATGGTTCGGATTCAGTTGCCGGCCTCCAGCAACTGAAATTTGAAGCCCCAAATATTGCGACTTTCACCGTTGCAACAGCGAACCGAACTGAAAAGGCCATGATTGTTGCGGAAATTTACCGGCATTCCGGCAACTGGAAACTTCGTGCACTTGGGCAAGGGTTTAATGGGGGATTGGAGCCTCTGGCGGTCAATTTTGGTGTCGATGTGGAACAACCCGCGCCGGCAAACCCATCTCCGATCCCAACTATCAGCCTTGAGAAAAAACTACAGGGTAAAGCGCCACGCCTCATCAACCTTGCCAAGAATGCAACTATCAGCCTGAGTAAGCATAAACTGCAATCCATCAAGGCACGGGTCGCCTTTGTGCTTGATGCCTCCGGATCGATGAAAAGCCAATTCAAAAAGGGCAATGTTCAGTCTGTTCTGGATCGTATTGCGGTACTGGCCGTGCAATTTGACGATGACGGCGCAATGGATGTCTGGGGCTTTGCCGAGAAACACAAGAAATATCAGGATGTCAGCCTTGATAACCTGGATGGCTATATCCATGCCATCCAGACCGCCACAAAACTCTCCCGATGGGAAATTCTCCCTGGCCTCGGTGCAGTAAACAATGAACCGCCAGTCATGGAAGACATTATCAACTTTTTTAAAGACAGTGATCTCCCTGTTTATATCGTATTTATTACCGACGGAGGGATCAGCAAGACCCGTCAAATTAAAGATGCTATCCGGCGTTCAGCCAATTACCCTATTTTCTGGAAGTTTGTCGGCTTGGGGGGATCAAATTATGGCATACTCGAAAATCTCGATAACTTCACCGATCGTCGTCTGGATAATACCCATTTTTTCGCCATCGATAATTTTGCCACGATAAAAGAAGATGTCCTGTACGATTTGTTATTGACCGAGTTTAAAGACTGGCTCGATGCCGCTACTGCCGAACGTATCTTATCGTGATTCTTGTCATAATAAATCACTGTCAGCGCCCCAAATAAGGGGCGCGATAATTGACAGCTTAATTTACTGGTATGACGTCATTTTGACGCATTTATTGACCCTGATTAAATTTGATGATAAATTAACCAATGTCGTATTTAACTCACAACCTCAATGCGGTAGGAGTCAGGGTTATGTCCACATTAGCAAATGAACGCATCACCACACGAGTCAGTTCTGAGACCAAAGAATTGCTCGAAATGGCACTCTCATTATCAGGCTATACCAGTCTGAATAGTTTTATTACAAATGCGGCTGTAACAGAAGCTAAACGATTGATTGAACAAGATATGCGCATTAAATTGTGTCGGGACGATGCACTGGCGTTTGTTCATGCGCTGGAAAAACCCATTGAGGCAAACGAACGCTTCCTGCGTGCTGCTCGTCGACATAGAGAAACGATAAGCAATGAAGATTGAGCGTCTCGATAAAAACAAACACAATAGAAACCATTTTGATTGTGGTGAACCTGCGCTAAATAATTATCTGAAAGCGGTGTCGGGGCAGCATGATAAGAAGAATCTGTCGAGAACATTTGTCCTGACCGGTAAAAATGAATCTCAAATATGGGGTTATTATTCGCTGGCACTCTGCACGGTAGAACTGGATCAGCTACCAGAAAAAATATCAAAAAAATACCCGTCGGCATTACATTGCGCACTGATTGGCCGACTGGCCGTTAGCAAAGCATTTCAGCGTCAGGGATTGGGAGAAAGTCTGTTAATTGATGCGATCCGAAAATCTATCGAGTCATCAGAATTAATCCCCACTCCGATGATTATTGTTGATACTAAGAATAGCGCCAAAAAATTTTATATGAATATGGGGTTTCAGGAATTTCCTCAGACAAAGAACAAACTATTTATGCCGCTGGCTGTTGCAACAGATGTATTAGTTGCGACTTAACCTGACGGTATCCTGTGGTAGGGCACGAATAAATTTGTCAGTCGGTTAAGAGCGAAGAGCGAACATCGCTTGACACATGTAGCAAGACATCTGATCCCAAATAATGCTTAAAGTACTCGATAATGTCCTTCACTGATCACGAGGCATTGGCGTGTTGGACATTCAACATGTATAACGAATCGATCATGCTTATCAGATCAAACACAACTGTTCACAGTGCTGAAACAATACACTTTACTATTAATATAAATTTAATAATTAACAAGTAGATATGATATCTTCAAGCAGTAATACTATGAAAATGATGTAAGTATTTAAAGTATATTTTCGAATCTTCTGAGACATACAATGACGACACCAAACACAGTAAACTACCCTCCCCCAGCAGACTGGCAGCATTTTGAACGTTTAAGTGTTGCAATCATGAGCGCAATCTTCCAAAAACGTTTCCGTCAGTACGGTAGAAGTGGGCAGCGTCAGGATGGAGTGGATCTATACTGTAAGCATAACGGCACATTTATTGCAGTCCAGTGTAAAGGGCGAAACCAGAGATACGGCAGTCTTCTATCTCCAGAAGACATCACCAACGCTGTAAAAAGTACAGAAAAATTCCCGCATAAAATTGACGAGTTTTATATTCTCACAACGGGACCGGACGATAAAAATCTCGAACAAAGAGCCTTTGAACTTAGTTGTTCTCACAGTGAAACAGACAGCTTCACCGTACATGTACTTGGCTGGCAAACGCTTGAGAATATTATCCGCGAACATGATTCTATCCAACATGCATTTTATAGTGGATTTTTTAAAAGATTCTCCATAAAGCAATACAGTACACTGATTGCCACAGGATGCTTGCTTATTACTTTAAGTATTCTGGGTGTCTATAGATATGTGAATTACTACAGTGAAACGTCAGCACAACAAAAAGCAACATCTAAAGATACTGAAGAATTCGTGGCACTAAATGATAAGCTCATCAAGATATATAAGCATTGTGATGAGATGATGAATGCCAATATACTTTCATCCTCATTTGAGCTCAAACAATTCTGTACTATCCCCATTGCAAAGCAACTTGACTCTATTGATAAATTTGTTCAAAAAGCAAGCCTGAGCATTGATGCTAGGGCATATGACAACATGAGAAGAATGATTGAAGTTTTACGTGAGGATCACTGGCAGGGATTAATTGCCGTGGAAATGACTAGATTTTTTGAAAACAATATCATTCGTAGCCTGAAGGTAATGTGCTTACCTGAAAAACAACAGAACAAAGATGTTTTCAAAGAAATGAGAACAACAGCAGAGGATGCTGTAAATCAGCAATTGCAGTTTTATTACATTCTGAATGATTTTATCCTTCCCGGGATGGAGTCGATGAAAGCCATCGCGTTAACATCCGCCCGACAGATAAATGATCAACCAGTCCCCCATAGCATGTTTGAGCAGGCGAATCGTCTTAGTGGAATCCTGAAAGAGCGCTCCGAGTACAAGCTCAATAAATCCCAGATCCCATTCAGCTTGTCAGTGATGAAAATCTATAGTGGTCGTAACATAAAAATGTCAGCCTCAATTCCAGATCCTGCCGAGGAATTTTACTGGAATGATGTTCTGGTGCGTTGCATTGGTATGTCATTTCTTGGGAGGAACAGTGATGCTCAGGAACTGGTGAAATGTGGCGTTTTCCGGGCAGAGGCTCCGGAGCACTTCAGAAAGGAAGAAAATGAAATTAGGAAGAAAGCTGAATCCTTATAAAGCGGCATAGCAAGATCCACATGTATATATTGCAGGGATTGACCTGCTCCCCATTTATTAACCAGGGCGGGATTTCACATTTTTTATATGGTTATTGTGGGTGTAAATTGCTCTTTTTGAGATTAATAAACATACAATTCAGATACTAAAATCTATCAATAAAATAGTATTGAATGTGTAAAATTATCAACATTCACACAATGATTGATTTTTGTACAAAGTAGAATCCCGCCCTGATTTATTAACTCGCCGTGGTGCTTGTAACGTCCGCTTCTGGCACAGACTGTGTAAAAACCGTGATTTCATCGAACAAATATCAAGTTGGGTTGCATTTTAGCATCCGAATAGCGCTCATCACATTCACAATGTTCTGATGAAGATTGGTGACTTATAATATGAAGTCATTTAAATGCATCGTGCCTTGAACGTTGGGGGCAGATTTTGGTGAAATTAAGCGACTTTATCGCTTAACTCAGATTCTCGACATTGCGGTTGCATTCCTTCTCCAACCGCCGCGATGATTGAATTCGATTTAAATAACCGTAAATGTAGAGCTTGAGCATCATGGCAGGGTGATAACTAGTGGCACATACTGTAATTAATAGCCTTATACTGTTTTCCCACGGTAAAGCCA
>NZ_JAQRFK010000076.1 GCF_028598745.1 Xenorhabdus sp. IM139775 | reverse complement strand
ATAAGAATCAATATGAAATTGATTCTTATTTTGTTGACATATTTATGTTGCCACCTAGAATGCAAGTCACCTTTTACTCATAGGCTCAATTTAGGTGTAACAATGAAGAAAATCCTGCCAATTGTTATTGCATCATTGCTTTCTGTGACCAGTTACTCTGCATTTAGTCAATCATCCGAATCATTTACCCCAAATTCAGTCACCGCTCAGTCTGGTGATGATGTCACGATAAAACATCTTTCCGGTGAAACCCAAGTGAAAAAGAACCCACAACGGGTTGTTTTATTCGATTTTGGCACTTACGATTCGATGGTGAAACTGGGGTTATCTGATCGCGTGGTTGCATTACCTATCAGCAATTTACCTGAGTATATACGTAATGGCGTGCCTGCAACGATGCACAATGCCGGGGGAATGAAAGAACCGAATTTGGAAAAATTAGCGGAAATCAAGCCCGATTTGATTGTCATTACCGGACGCCAAGGTGCTTCTTATGAAGATCTGTCAAAAATAGCCCCCACCATTAATTTAAGTACGGACAATAAAAATTACCTGTCATCCGTAGATAATCATCTTAAATTGTTGGGAGAAATGTTCGATAAGCAGGTGATGGTGAAAGCCCAATTTGCTGATTTGGAAAAGGCGATTGCAGCCGCTCAGGAAAAAGCGAAAGCAGCGAACAGCAAGGTATTGGTATTACTGCACAACGCAGGGGAACTCTATCCCAATAATCAGGCGATTGTTTACAACGTGATTAAAGCACCTCGTGCGGTATTACCGGCTAAATCGGATGAAAACAAAAGTCGGGTTGTGACAGCAGAGATGATTGCACAAGCCAATCCTGATGTGATTTTTATTATCGATCGTAGCGAAGCGATTGGTGCGGGTAAGTTGGAAAAAGATCAGTTTGAAAATGATCAAGTCAAATCAACCAATGCCTATAAAAATGGCAGAATAGTCTATTTGCAATCTGATCTCTGGTACTTGTCCGGTGGTGGTTTGGACAGTATGACGCGACAAGTTAATGCAGTCGCTGATGCGTTGTAATTGGGCAAAGTAAAATTCCTTTTCTCTGAATTTACCCTTAAATCTAAATAGTTATATGCCTGTCGTACTTCAAGATATATTTATTATCACCCCGCGTCGCGGGGCGATAATAAGCTGCTTTCTATTCATAATCACTTATTATTCCTAAACTGATATTGTTCCTAAATTGAAACAATGAGGCAAAATCATGGCTTGATCTTGCGGCAGAGAAAATCTGCGTTAGGATGTTGCAAAAGGCATCCAATGGGGACACAAGCATGATTATCAGTTCAATTGAATTTAACCATAATGATTTCTTGAAAAAAGAGCATGAATTTAATGAATTTGGTGGCAATGGTGATAACCGTTCCCCCGAACTTGCTTGGGCAGAATCGCCAGCCGGAAGTAAAAGTTTTGCGATAACGGTCTATGATCCAGATGCACCAACCGGCAGCGGTTTCTGGCACTGGGTCGCTTTTGATATCCCCATTGAAACACATGTCTTACCTGCAAACGCGGGGCAAAGCGATGGTAGCAAATTGCCGGTCGGTACGATCCAAAGCAGAAATGATTACGGCCAGTTTGGTTTCGGTGGCTTTTGCCCACCCGTGGGTGATAAAGCCCATCGCTATATTTTCACTGTACATGCCTTATCGGTAGAAAAACTGGGCATTGATGCTGAAACAACCAATGCGATTGCGCGTTTTATGATCCAAGCCAATACCTTGGCAACAGCGTCTATTACGGGCTACTACCAGCGCTAACTGATTAATAATTCTTCCGTTTCCAGTAAGGGGTATCAATATGAGCAGCAAAAAAATTCAATGGAACTATGGGGTGCAGCAGGAAGCGGTAGAGATCCTCTCTCATGACGGAGGAATGATCGTCTGCCCAACCAAAGTTGGCTACATTATCATGACATCGGATGCGCAAGGTCTGGAGCGCAAGTTTGAAGCTAAACAGCGCAATCGCAACAAGCCGGGTGTTGTTTTATGTGGATCTTTGGAACAGTTGAAAGAGCTGGCTCAACTTAACGCGGAAATTGAAGAACTTTATCAACGGCATTGGGATGAAGACAGATTATTAGGCTGTATTTTGCCGTGGAAAGAAGAAGCCGTCGCCCGTATCCCCGATGATGGCTCTAAAGAACTGATGATGGATCAGCGTGGTACAAGCTGTTTTGTGATTAAATTTGGTAAACCCGGCGAAATCTTGGCCAAAGAACTGTGGGAAAAATATGGCAAGTTCTCTTTTGCCAGTTCAGCTAACCCATCAGGTAAGGGTAATCGTGGATTGGTCGAATGTATTGGTGAGAGAATAGAAGAACGGGCTGACCTGATTATCTGTGCCAACGACTATGTTAAATCTATCCAGCCAAATGAAACTGAGCAAACCCGTTATGAACAAGGTGTGATGGTTTCAATGGTCGATGAAAAGGGGAAATTAGTTCCCCTGCAACAGGGGCAGCGCGATATTACCCCGTGTCCGGTGTTAATTCGCAAGGGGTTGGGCGTCAATCAAATTATGGCGCTGATGTCCGACATTTTCACGACTTGGGACTACCGTCACGGCAACTACTATTAATGAGCATGGATTAATCATTACGCCGATTGACACGTCATTACCGATATCGTTAGCGGGTACTACTGTGCCCGCATTGATGCCGCCGTTACGCTTTTTTTCCGCTTTCCAGATTCTGCCTTAGCTTGCGTTGCAAAGAGCTTGCAAATTGTTGCACACGCGAAGACAGCGTACTTTCTGATTTAAACAGTATCCAAGCCTGATAGATATCCATGCTCCATTCTGGCAGGAGCCGTATTAATTTCCCCTCTGCTACCGCTTCATGGGCAACGTAGTCGGGTAAATAGGCAATACCTGCCCCGGTCAGGGCGGAACTCATTAACGCCACGCTGTTATTGATGCGAAATCGGCTGCGAACTTCAATAGCCAGCTTATTTCTTTCTTTACGGAACGGCAGGGAAATCGTATGGGCGGGGCCACGAAATAGCAGGTAATCGTAACGGGGGAGATCTTCGGGTTTCTCTATGGGTGAAAATTGACTTACGTAGTCAGGGGTTGCGTAAAGACCCCAAGTGATATCAATTAAAGGCATGACAAGCGGATATTGGGGAGTTTCGCGCCCGATAATGATCGCAATATCGCATTGATCTTCTTCCATATTGATGGTTCTGTCGGTCAGTTCCAGATCAACGCTGATATGAATGTTGCCGGCAATAAAGCTGTTTAAGGCGGGGACAATACATTGGCTGCCAAAGGATACCGGCGCGATCAAGCGCAAATTTCCCATCGGTGCTTCATGGAAATGACGGATAAAATGTTCAGCATTTTGGGCTTCGGTCAGGATGCGGTGGCAGTATTGGTAATAACTCATGCCGACTTCTGTCACTTGGATTTTGCGCGTAGTACGGTTGAGCAATTGGGTGCCTAATCTGACTTCCAACTGGGCAATCTCGCGGCTGACGGAAGATTTGGACAGCCTTAACGATTTTGCCGCTTCGGTAAAACTCAATGTCTCTACGACACGGGCAAAGACCACCATTGAGGTAAGATTCTCAATATTATTCATGCAATAACCTGATGATTTACGCGTGGGAACTACCCTATAACATATCACATATTCTCATTTTGCGGACAACTGTCCCATACTGGAAACAGTGAACACTATCATGGTATTTCCCTACATTAAGGCGTAGTAATCTTGTTAGGATGACAATCTGTTGAGTCTGTTTCTATTTTTTGGAGGGCCATGTGAGATGAGCCAAACTATGACACAAAAAATTCTTGCGCGGGCAAGTGGGCGTGAACAAGTCACTCCGGGTGAAGTGGTTTGGGCGAAAGTGGATATTCTCATGTCTCACGATCCTTGCACCCCGGGTGTCGCCAGCGTATTTAAAAAGGAGTTCGGGCAGGATGCGAAGATATGGGACCCTGAGCGCTTTATTTTAATCCCGGACCATTTTGTCTATTCGGCGGATCCACAAGCCAATCAAAACATTCGGGTCATGCGTGAATTTGCCGCCGAACAGAACATAAAATATTTCTATGATGTCGGGACACCCGATTATAAAGGGGTGTGCCATATAGGGCTTGCAGAAGGGGGACATACCCGCCCCGGCGAAGTGTTATTGGGCACCGATTCTCATACGGTGACCGCGGGGGCGTTTGGTGCATTTGCCATCGGGCTGGGGATTACTGATGCTGCTTATGCGTTAGGGACGGGAGAAATTCCGCTTAAGGTGCCAACGACCATTCGTGTTAATTTTACCGGCACCAAGCCCGCTCATGTTTTGGCTAAGGACATGATCTTATCTGTATTGTCAGAATTAACCGTTGATGGCGCGACTTATCAGGCCATCGAGTTCGGCGGTAATGTCATTGATGAGTTATCGGTAGAAGAGCGCATGACGATTTGCAATATGGTCGTTGAATGTGGTGCCAAAAACGGCATTATGGTTCCCAATCAGGCGACGCTGGATTATTTGGCAGAACGAAACCCTCTCCCGTTTGACATTGTTTACCCTGATGAAGATGCACAATATAGCCGGGTATTAAATATTGATGTTTCCGCGATGCAACCGAAGATTGCCAAACCGCATTCACCGGACAACGTTGTTTCTATTGATCAGGTGGCTAATGTTGCCATTTCTCAGGCCTATATTGGTTCTTGCACAGGGGGCAAGCTGGAAGATTTTGTGGCGGCAGCCCGGATTATCAAAGGGCATAAAGTGACTATTCCGACTTATGCCGTGCCGGCCACCAAAGAAGTTTTCCATAAAACGATTACGACTCAAATTGATGGCGTTTCTGTCTACCAGATTTTAAGTGATGCGGGGGTGAAACTGTCCTCTGAATCTGGATGTGCCGCCTGTTGTGGTGGCCCGCCGGATACGTTTGGGCGGGTCAATGATCCCATATCCGTGATATCCACCACCAACCGCAATTTTGTCGGCAGGATGGGGCATAAACGAGCCAATATTTATCTTGCTTCCCCTTATTCTGTTGCCGCCGCCGCCATTACCGGTCAAATAACCAATCCTGAGGAGTTTTTATGAGTGAGTTAAAGGAAAATATCATTCGGGGTGAGGTGTATGTATTGACCGACAATATTGATACTGACCAAATCCTCTCAGCCGAATACCTCAAGGTAAATCCTTCCACGCCTGAAGGATATGCACAACTGGCTTCGTTGGCGATGTGTGGATTGCCGGAAGGCTCACTGCCTTTTATTGATGAAAGTAAAGGAAAAGCGAAATACCCGATCATCGTGGCAGGACAGAATTTTGGTTGTGGATCGTCGCGTGAGCACGCTGTGGCGGCATTGGGGGCTTCCGGTGTGAAAGCCGTTCTGGCTCAATCTTATGCCCGTATATTCTTCCGCAATTGCGTATCAACCGGACAGTTGTTGCCCGTGGCAGGGCAAGAGCGTTTGTGTGACAAATTAGTGACGGGGGACAGTATTGAGATTGATATCGAAAACCAGACCGTTATTCTGCTGAAAAATGGCGAGAAATATCAAACTGATCCGATTGGTGAACTAGCCAATATTGTCTCTGCCGGCGGGCTGTTTGCTTACGCGCGGGCGACCGGCAGGATTAAATAATGTGAAACAAACTGCACCTTTTAATTTTCAGGTGCAGTTTATTTGTTAAAGAAACAGTTCCAATAAGGAATTCAGGAATAATTTTCCGTGCTGCGTAATTTGCCAGTGTGTCTCGCTTTCAGTGATATAGCCTTTAGACAAGGCTTCATCTAGTTGTCGGCGAATGGCACTTTCTGGCAATCCGGTAAAATTGGTGAAATCCTGACGTGGCATGGATTCCAGTAGACGAAAACGATTCATGAAAAATTCAAATGGGCGATCTGCATTATCGACCGGATTTTGTTGATCCAAATAACGCCCCTGCATATAACCGCGTGGATGTCTGGTTTTCACGGTACGAAGGATACGGCCATCGGCGAACGAAATCTTGCCGTGGGCGCCACAACCAATGCCTAAATAATCACCGAAACGCCAATAATTGAGATTATGCTGACATTGGTAACCCGGTTTGGCATAGGCCGAAGTCTCATATTGTTGGTAACCCGCAGCCGTCAGTAATTGGTGGCCTTGGGAAAAAATATCCCACAGCGCATCATCATCCGGTAAAACCGGCGGTCGAGAGCCAAAACTCGTATTGGGTTCAATCGTCAGTTGATACCAGGACAGGTGTGGCGGCGATAATTCAATCGCCTGACGCAAATCATTCAGGGCTTCATTGAGTGTCTGGTTGGGCAAACCGTGCATCAAATCCAGATTGAAGCTGCGCAATCCAAGCCCATCAGCCAATTTTGCCGCCCGTTTAGCCTCTTCCGGGCCGTGGATACGCCCTAAACGGATAAGTTTATCGGAACCGAAACTTTGTACACCGATAGAAATTCGATTGATACCCGCTTGCTGATAAGCACTGAAACGTTCGGCTTCAACGGTTCCCGGATTGGCTTCCATGGTAATCTCTGCCTGTGGCGAGAGTGACAATGAATCCCGGACGCCATCAAGCAATCGCTGCATACCCTCGGCACTTAACAGGCTCGGCGTTCCTCCGCCGATAAAAATCGTTGCTACCTCACGATCGCCAATCATGGGCAGATCAGCCTGCAAATCCGCCAATAGATGATCAACATATTCCTGATGCGGGACATCGCCTTTTAAGGCATGTGAATTGAAATCACAATAAGGGCATTTTTGCACGCACCACGGAATATGAATATAAAGACTTAGCGGTGGTAACTTAAGCATTACGCAGGGCTTCCAACAACATGGCTAATGCCTTTCCACGGTGTGAAACGGTATTTTTTTGCTCACGCGTGAGTTCAGCGGCGGTACAGCTAAATTCTGGGGCATAAAAAATGGGATCGTAACCAAAACCACCTGCTCCAGCCGGTTCACGGGTGATCATGCCCGACCAGCGACCGTGAAATACCAACGGCGTCGGATCTTCGGCATGGCGTAAGAAAACCAACACACAATTGAACTGAGCTTGACGCTGCTCATCAGGCACATCGCGCATGGCTGCCAATAATTTTTCCAGATTTTCCTGATCGGTGGCATCACTACCTGCATAACGTGCGGAATAAATGCCCGGTGCACCGCCCAATATATCCACCGATAATCCTGAATCGTCTGCAATTGCAGGTAAGCCAGTCACCGCTGCGGCATGGCGGGCTTTGATTATTGCGTTTTCAATGAAGGTAAGACCTGTTTCATCGGCTGAATCAACGCCTAATTCGGTTTGAGCGACAATCTCCAGACCAAAGCCAGCCAATAAATCAGCCAGTTCACGTACCTTACCCGCATTTCCCGTGGCGAGAACAACTTTTTGCATTGCCATTATATTTCATTAACCTATATATCTTATTGATCTATTTATCTTATTAGCCTGCGAAGATGGAAGCCAGCCAGCTTATCATATCGTAACGCAGCGCATTCAGTGCGTAGAGAATGAGAATGACAATCATGGCTGAGAAATCAATGCCGCCCATAGAAGGAATAATGCGGCGGATAGGTGCCATTAGCGGCTCGGTTAATTGAATCAGAACATAGTCCACAGGGTTGCGTCCTTGGCTGATCCAACTCAATAACGCGCGGGCGATCACCAACCAGAATACCAGCTTTCCGGCCGCCGTCAGGAATTCAATCACGCCAAACAAGAATATGGCAGCAGAAGGAATAAGAAACTGCCCTGTCGTTAACCAGATAGGTAACAGAACCTTGAGAATAACGAGCAGGTAGGCAAGGAGCACGGACGCCGTATCGATGGGACCCACGGCAGGAATGAACCGGCGTAATGGGCGCACTACAGGTTGGGTGATTTTGACAATAAACTGTGCAAATGGATTATAGAAATCACAACGTACCCACTGCATCCAGACACGCAGCAGTAAAACAGCAGTATATAAATCCAGAACGGTAAAAAAGAGAAAGTTTAAGAATTGCATGTAGCAGCCCTGATTGAATTAACCCAATTAAAATAATTTTTCCATTTCCTGCGCTCGGCGGATAGCGCCTTGCATGGCACTGGACACAATTTCAGGCAGCTTGCCCTCATAAAAAATGCGCAGTGCTTCAGCCGTTGTCCCGCCTTTAGATGTTACCTGCTCACGCAGGATAGCAAAAGGAAGATCTTTTTGCGTTTCAGCAAGTTTAGCTGAACCTATGGCGGCTTGCAGAACAAGTTCTCTGGCTGTTTCACTGTCGAATCCCAGACGCTCCGCTTCTTGTTGCATCGATTCCATAAACAGGAAGAAATAAGCTGGGGCACTGCCTGCTACGGCGATAATATCGTTAATCCCGTTTTCATCATTGACCCAGCAAACTTTGCCGACGCTGCCCATTAATAACTCAGCAAACTCGCGATCCGGTTGCTCAATCCGTTCGGGCGCAAACAGCCCGCTGACGCCTTGTCCGATAAGCGAAGGAGTATTGGGCATGATGCGGATAATATTGAGATTATCCTGCAAAAGCGCGTAAAAACGGGAGACGGGAATACCCGCCGCGATAGAAAGAACCAGTTTTTTACTGAAATTGACGTGTGAGTGCAGTGACGCACAAACTTCCGCCATCATTTGCGGTTTAACCGCCAGAACAATAACATCGGCTTCTTGCGCGTAACGAATATTATCGCTTTGGCTATTAACGCCATACTCTTTTGCCAGCACATCACGGCGGGTTGTGCCTGGAGAACAGACAGTAATAAGTTCGGCAGGGTAACCTTTCCTGACTAATCCGGCAATGATGGCACGGGCCATATTTCCTGCGCCAATAAAGGTAATTTTACGATTTTTCATGAGATAACCTCGTCTACTAATTTAAGAGCGTTATGACCTGTACTGACGAGCACCGAAGATGGCCGTTCCAATCCGAACCAGGGTAGAACCACAAGTAATCGCAGCTTCCATATCATCCGTCATGCCCATTGACAGTGTGTCAACTTGGGGATATCGCGCGTTTAGTTCCATAAAGGCGTGTTCCAGTTGGCGAAAAACGGCTATTTGGCATTCAACGCTGCTTTCTGGTGCAGGTATTGCCATCAATCCACGCAATGCCAGATTAGGCAACTCACTAATTGTTGCGGCCAAGTTGGTCAACTCTTCCAACAAAATGCCTGATTTGCTCTCTTCTCCACTAATATTAATTTGGATCAGGATATTGAGAGGCGGCATGTTTTCAGGACGTTGTTCATTTAACCGTTGGGCGATTTTTGCCCGGTCAATGGTATGGCACCAAGCAAAATTTTCGGCGACCAGACGACTCTTGTTGGATTGTAACGGGCCAATAAAGTGCCAGATTAAATCGTTACGGTGATTAAAGTGTTGGATCTTTTCCACTCCCTCCTGAACGTAATTCTCGCCAAATTCCCGCTGACCATTGGCAATGGCTTTTGCGATGGCTTCCACAGGTTTAGTTTTACTGACTGCAAGCAAGGTAATTTCTTCTGGAGAACGCCCGCATTTTTGCGCTGCAAGAGCAATGCGGTTCCTGACATCGTGAAGATTTTGTTCAATATTGTTCATAATTGACTCAGGAGATAAAAAATGAATATGGAAAAATGGGTGTCCCTTAGTGTAAAGCATAATGCTTCCGATCTGCATCTTTGTGTCGGGCAAGTTCCGGTTTTGCGTATCGATGGGGTGTTATATCCCCAGAGACAACTGGCAGAAATTCAATCCAGTTCCCTGATAGCGTGGAGTGAGGAAATATTATCGGATGCGCAGAAACAGCAGTTACAGCAGCACGGCCATATCGACTTTGTGGTCACCATGCCAGATAAACAGCGACTCAGGGCAAATCTGTTCTATCAGCAATCGCATTTGTCATTGGTATTGCGGTTGATTGCAAATAAATGTCCGACATTGGAACAACTTTATGCGCCTGATATTATCCAGCAGCTTATTTTACAGGAGATGAGCGGGTTGATATTAGTGACAGGCGCGACGGGAAGCGGTAAATCCACAACGTTGTCAGCCATGATTAATGCCTTGAATAGCCAGACTTGTAAACACATCATCACACTGGAAGACCCGATCGAATTTGTCCACCAAAGCCGCAACTGTTTGATCCAGCAAAGGCAGATTGGTAAGGATGTTGCGGATTATCAAACGGCACTTAAAGGGGCATTACGCCAAGATCCCGATGTGATCCTGCTGGGCGAATTACGGGATAAAGAGACGATCCGGCTGGCGCTGACGGCGGCGGAAACGGGGCATCTGGTCTTGTCAACCCTGCATACCCGTGGGGCAATTCAGGCAATAGATCGCTTGGTTGATGTTTTTTCCGCAGAAGAAAAAGGTTGGATTTGCAGCCAGTTGGCCGGAAGTTTAAAGGCGGTCATTTCTCAGCAACTGCTCCCTGCCAAAGACGATGGCAGAGTGGCTATTCATGAAGTTTTGGTCATCAATCAGGCGGTTGGCCATTTGATAAGAGAAGGCAAAAATCACCAAATTGCATCATTAATGCAGACTGGCGCCGCTTGTGGTATGCAAACTTACGAGCAAAGCCGACAACAACGCAATTTGTTGGGATTATTATAAAGATGACTGATACGGTGGTCAGGGGTCAGGTATCGTGCTGTTCAAACCAGCTTTCCAGAATAATCACAGCAGATGTGGAATCAACCTTACCCTTATCCAGTGCCCTGTAGCCACCGTGATCAAACAGGTGCGCGCGCGCTTCCACGGTGGTCAATCGCTCATCGTGCAGTTCAACCTGTACGCCGAAGCGCCCATGTATGCGATTGGCGAACTTACGGGCTTGCGCAGTGACAAGTTGCTCTGTGCCATCCATATTGAGTGGCAGGCCAACAATGACCAGATCGGGTTGCCACTCTTTAAGTAGTTTCCCAATGAGTTCCCAATTGGGGGAACCTTCGTTGGCTTTGAAAGAGGATAATGCCCTGGCTGTACCGGTGATTTCTTGCCCGATGGCTGCACCAATACTGCGGGTTCCGAAATCAAAGGCAATAATTGTCCGGTTTTTCATCAGGCGTGTCCTGCTTGCGATGCGAGATTAGAAATATTAATTCCCAGTAAAGACGCTGCTTCACGCCAGCGAGCAGTGATAGGGGTATTGAAAATAATGGAAGGCTCAGCGTTCACGGTCAGCCAACTGTTTTCCATAATCTCCTTTTCCAACTGACCCGTTTCCCAACTGGAACAGCCAAGGGTCATTAAAACATTTTCCGGTTGGCGTGGTGTGCCCAGTGCTTCCAGCATATCTTTGGATGTAGTGATCATGGTGTGCTCAGAAATCTGAATACTGGAACCAAAACCTGATTGTGGCGTATGCAAAATAAAACCGTGCTCCTCTGACAGGGGGCCACCCGCCATCACTGGCCGATTGAGATTGATAGTATCGTCTCTATCTTTAGGGGTAATATCTAATTTTTGTAAGATACTTTGGATAGAAACTTGGGCTATCGGCTTATTGATAATTAATCCCATTGCCCCATTTTGATCATGTTCGTAGATATAAACTACAGAATGATTGAAATAAGGATCAGAGAGCGAAGGCATGGCAATAAGAAAATGATGCTGTAGATTCATGTGTATTCTGGTAATTATTTTGGCAATGTAAGAGTGACTTGGCCCACGGTATTATGTGGGCTCTTATTATAAATGGCAAATGTTGTCAGGGAACGCCCGTTATTTGGCCTGTTATGCTATCTGTTTTTCCAATCGTTTTTCGATGGCATCCATCAGCATGCCGGTAATGGAAATGTCTGGGAATGCCGCTTCTATTTCACGTACACAGGTTGGGCTGGTCACGTTGATTTCAGTTAAACGGTCGCCAATGATATCCAGCCCGACAAAAATCAACCCTTTCTCTTTGAGTGCAGGGGCAACGGCGCGGGCAATTGCCCAGTCACTTTCTGATAATGGGCGTGCTTCTCCGCGGCCACCTGCGGCTAAATTGCCACGGGTTTCCCCTTGGGCCGGGATACGGGCAAGGCAGTAAGGCACAGGTTCGCCATCAACAACCAGTACGCGTTTATCGCCGTCTTTAATGGCGGGCAGGAAATTTTGCGCCATACAATAACGATGGCCATGTTCAGTCAGTGTTTCAATGATAACGCCCACATTGACGTCATCTTGCTTCAACCGGAAGATAGAAGCGCCCCCCATGCCATCCAGGGGTTTAAAAATAACATCGCCATGTTTTTTATGGAACTCGCGTAAGTTTTTGGCATTACGGGTGACGAGTGTATCGGGGGTCCATTCCGGGAACCAGGCCGTAAACAGCTTTTCGTTACAGTCGCGCAGGCTTTGCGGCTTATTAACGATCAGGCTGCCTTTCGCTTCTGCGCGCTCCAGAATATAGGTTGCATAAATGTATTCAGTATCAAAAGGGGGATCTTTGCGCATTAAAATGACGTGCAAAGTATCGAGCGCGATCTCTTGCTCACCGCCAAACTGATACCACTGTTGTAGATTTTCTTCTACCGAGAGTAACCGTGTACGGGCGCGGGCTTCTCCCTGATGCAGGTAGAGATCATTCATTTCCATATAATGAATTTCCCACCCGCGTTTCTGTGCTTCCAGCAGCATGGCAAAACTAGTGTCTTTCTTGATGTTGATGGATGAAATTGGGTCCATCACAATACCGAGCTTGATCATTTTTTCTCCTTAACCCAGATCACCGAAACGCACCTGTAATGCAGTAATTGCAGTGAGTGCCGTCGTTTCTGTCCTCAGGATGCGAGGCCCTAACAGGATATCAGTAAATTGATATTTTGCTGTCATTTCTATTTCTTCGGCAGACAATCCCCCTTCAGGCCCAATCAGCAGGCGTACTTTTTCCACCGGGAGTGGAAGGGTATTGATGCTATGCTTGGCGCGGGGATGCAGATTCAATTTTAGACTGCCATCGTTTTCCGCGCACCAGGTTTCAAGTGACATAACGGGACGAATTTCAGGGAGTTGGTTACGTCCACACTGTTCACAGGCAGAAATGGCAATTTTTTTCCATTGTTGTAATTTCTTTTCTAACCTTTCTGCATCCAGTTTTACCCCACAACGTTCAGACAGGAGTGGTGTAATCGTGTTGACACCCAGTTCAACGGATTTTTGTATGGTAAATTCCATTTTTTCACCACGGGACATGACTTGCCCCAGATGCAGATTGAGTGGGGATTCATGATCAGACAATGTGGCATCAAGGATCGCGACTTTGACCGTTTTTTTACTGGTTTCAGTGATTGTTGCATCAAAAACCTGATTACTGCCATCAAAGAGTTGCAATGCTTGCCCGTGACTCATTCTCAGCACGCGACCAATGTGATTGGCCGCATCATCACTCAAATAGATTTCAGTGCCGGTTGAGAGCCGTTCAGGGTGATAGATGCGGGGGATTCGCATATTTTTTCTTTCCTTCTTTTTTCCGGAGGCTTCCGGCATGGCGCAAACAGCCACATGACAAAATTGATTGATCGCCATGATAAATGAGCGTTGTTTGCGTGATCAAGGGGGTCACGATTCCAATAGTTAGATCACTTAAAGAAAGTCATATTCCGTTTCAATGAACGCGCCTATCACTTTGTCGTGCATTTCTGCTGATTTGGAATATCGTATCCCTGACACCCGAGTTATTCATTGCCACATCAACAAGTTGCTTTTTCAAATCGGGATTGCAGGCTTGATAGGTGTAGTTCAATTGAAAGGTTTTACGGCAGGCATAGCAGTGATAATGGGGATACCCACGAGATCCTTTTCCATGCCCTTTAACATCCTCTGTTCTGTGACAGTAATGACAAACGCTGAATTAACATATTAAGTGCAATCGGCGGGATATTAAAAGGAGTGAGTCAACTGTGATACATTTCATGGCTCTCACACCTGAAATCATGGCCTGATATGCATAAACAAACCAGACAGTACCGACAGTTGACTCTTGGGCAAAGATATCAGCTTCAAGCCCTGTATAACAAGGGTTTTCCACAATATCAGATCGCTGAAGCGCTGGGTGTACATGCCAGCACGGTTTCACGTGAACTGAAACGCAATGCAAACGATAAGCAATATTGTGCTAACTCGGCAGAAATATTGAAGAATCATCGAAAA
>NZ_JAQRFK010000075.1 GCF_028598745.1 Xenorhabdus sp. IM139775 | reverse complement strand
TAACCGTGCTATTTTCAAGCACGGTTTTATATACTCATCATACTTCAAGGCTGTTTTATTCGAGTTATCTTACGACCAAGACAGAAATATTGGCATATCCCACGATACCCGACGCATTTGAACCCAGTAAATGCGTCGAAATATCAGGCCGACGCGAACCGACAATAATCAAATCAGCATTAATCTCGCGTGCAGTAGACAGCACCTTATCGCGTGGGGAGCCAAAGGCAACTGAAAACGACACTTTATCTTTAGGTAAATCAATTCGTTCTACGACTTTTTGAAGTTCCTCTTCAGAATTCGTGATAGCTTTTTTGGCAAAAGCGCTCAACAAATCATAGTGATAACTGTAATTCACAGAAAATCGGGAAATATCAGGTACCGAGTGAAAAAGATGAACCTTTGCATTCGCTATTTTTGCCAAATACTCTGCATGCTTGATTGCATTATCAGTTAATATATCTTCTGAAATATCAATGGGAACTAAAATCGTGTTATACATATATACTCCCCTGTAATCGGACATAACCGCCAGTGACTGAATAATTATCGCACGACTAATACCGATGTTTTTGCATATCTGACAACACCGGCCGAGTTGGAACCTAACAGATGAGTTGTGATATTCGGACGCCTTGAACCAATGACAATCAAATCAGCACCAATTTCATCTGCTGTCGCGGCGATTTCATCTCTTGGAGAACCAAATGCAATCGAATAGGTGATCTGATGATCAGGTAATCCAAGGGAATCAACCAGCTTCTTCAAATCGTGTTCTGCCTTGATCGTCGCCTTGTCCTTTATCTCCATATAGCCAAGGGCATAAGCATTAATAATCGCTGATGAAATGGGTAATACATGTAAAAAATGCAATTTAGCCCCGGTTTCTCCAGCGATTTTAAGCGCGCAGCCAACTGCCTTGTTGGTGAGATCCTCTTCTGAAATATCGACTGGTACTAAAATAGTTTTGTACATGTGCACGCTCCTACTTATTGAAATACCAAGTTATCCTGATTTCTTCAGTATATTGAAATGCGGGAAACTTACTGTGAGTCATCTAACAACTAAAACATGTTATCGCCTATTCAGATTCATGGGTAGAGATTAGCCTATAAACGCATAAACATTCCTGCAATCGTAGCACTCATGAGATTGGACAAAGTCGCCGCCAGCAGTGCCCGAAAGCCAAGCAGTGCAATCTCTGATGTCCGTTCAGGGACAACGGCAATAAATGCCCCGACCACCACGGCAATCGAACCAAAGTTGGCAAAACCACACAAGGCAAATGAAATAACCGCAATGGTTTTCGTATCCAGTACCACAGCCGGATTATTCAGATAGGGAGAAAAGTTCACGTAAGCCACAAATTCGTTGATTGCCAGTTTCTGCCCAATCAGGCTCCCGGCCAAATCGGCATGTTCCCAGTTCACGCCCATGATGTAAGCCAACGGCGAAAAAAGGTAACCAAACAGGCTTTGCAAACTGACGCCTTGCCAACCGAACATTGCGCCGAAACCGCCGATAAAACCATTGATTAGCGCTATCAAGGCCACAAAGGTCATGACCACCGTCGCAACGCCAACAGCGATTTTCAGCCCCAGCATTGCACCCCCCGCAGCAGCTTCGATAATACTGGCAGGACGCTTGTCACTAAATGAAATTTGTTCAAACCGGACTTGGGAAGGTTCCAGCGCCGGACTGAGTAAACGGGCAAAGATAAATGCACTACCGGCTGAACTGTAAGAAATCACCGCATTGACGCCATTCGCCACATGATTAATTAACCATTTCCCTGCGGGAATATAAAGCATCATTGCACCAAGGCTGATTTGCAGAAATAATGCCGCCCCCACTGTACGTAAATTGATTCTTTTTTTATTGACAGAAAACAGGTAACCAATAAAGATCAGTATAACCACACCCAATAAGCTGCGTAAAATATCCATGATTATCTTTCTGCTTTTCAGCCAGCCTAAAAAACAAATATACTCATTGAACGTCAAGATACATTTATTATTTCCCGTCTTTTCAGGCTGGCATTTATTTTATGATGATTTTGGATAAAAATATTGAATGGAAATTATCGTGCTTTATTTATCTCTTGGTAAGCAATCGCTATTTCAGCCGCCAATTCAGCATTATTGAAAACCAATTCAATATTCGCCTGTAAACTTTCGCCGCCAGTGATTTCCGTCACCCTCGCCAACAGGAAAGGCGTACTTTCTTTACCCACGATACCCTGATTTCCTGCTTCATGGACAGCCTGTTCAATCGCGCTATTGATGCGTTCTTCCGCCATGGCAAAGGGTTCAGGGATAGGATTGGCAATCACAATCCCGCCTTTCAGCCCGGAGCGCCATTTGACGCGCATGGCATGAGCGATTTGTTGAGGATCATCCAGCCTGACACTAACGGGAAACAGGCTGCTACGGCAGAAAAATGCCGGCAATTTTTCGGTCTGGTAACCCACCAGAGGCACACCATGAGTCTCCAGATACTCTACGGTCAGACCCAAATCAAGAATGGATTTGGCACCAGCGCATACAACGGCAACGTTGGTCATGGCTAACTCTTGTAAATCGGCCGAGATATCAAAAGAGTGTTCAGCCCCACGATGAACACCCCCAATACCGCCTGTCGCAAATACCGCAATACCGGCCATTTCAGCAATAATCATGGTTGAGGCAACCGTCGTTGCGCCATGCTTTCCCGCCGCAATTACAAAAGGCAAATCACGCCGGCTGATTTTGGTAACCTGATGCCGTTCTTTCGCCAGAAACTCAATCTCATCATGGGATAGCCCAACTTTTATGCGCCCCCCAATAATCGCGATGGTTGCCGGAACCGCACCATTTTCCCGAATACACTGTTCAACCTGCAAGGCGGTTTCCCTGTTGCGCGGATAAGGCATTCCGTGGGCAATAATCGTCGATTCCAACGCAACGACAGGACGATTGCCCGCCAATGCGTGAACCACTTCTGGAGAAATATCCAAATACTCATTTAGTGCAATATTTTTATTCATGATTTTGATTCCAACAGTTTTTTCACTCTACTACAGGATAAATTCGGGTAATTAGTCAGTTCTGAGGATAAAGTCAGTGCAGAACAGACTTGGGAAAAACGGATACTCTCTTCCCATGACATTCCTTCCAGCCAACAATGGGCAAGGCCAGCCATCATTGCATCACCGGCGCCATTGGCATTGACAATATTGACTGGAATGGCGGGCGAACACCCTGCAACGCCACCGATCTCGCTGTAATACACCCCTTCTGTTCCCATGCTCAAAGCGAGTCGTTGGACACCTTGCTGATGGAACCAAAAGGCCGCCTTTGCCGCATCTGCTAATGTCGTGATTTTTATTCCGCTCAGTATTTCAGCTTCAAGCCGATTGGGTTTTAAGGTATGGATGTGGGATAACCAATAATGAATTTTATTGGCTTTAAATGTCGAGACGGTATCAACAAAGATCGGTATATTTCCTGCATGACTGAATAACCACGCCAATGCGTCTTCCGTTAAATTGCAGTCAATAATCAATATCCCTGCATTTTGAATGAGTGCCTTAGATTGAGATAATACAGCCGGTGTCAGTTTTTCCAATATACTCATATCATTAACAGCAACCTGCATTTCACCTTGTTCATCGATCAATGAATGGTAAGTTGAGGTACTTTCACCTGACAATTTATGCAGATAATCCGTATAAGCACCTGATAATTTTGTTTGCTCAAAGAGTGTTTCGCCATAAATATCGTCACCAATAACTGAAATCAGATAACTTTCATTACCTAACAACGCGATATTATGAGCAATATTTCTTCCGACCCCACCCACCGTAGATTTGTTTTTCCCCGGATTAGAATCCCCATAGATTAATTCAGAGAACACGTAACTTGTAACATCCATATTAGCGGCACCGACTGTTACAGCATAACTATTTTCTGAAAGAACATAACCCTTTCCTTTTATATTCCATTTTTTAGTCAGATTCATAATATGTCCCGCAACACATGAACGGCTAATGCCAAGAATTTCGGCGATCTCCTGTTGCTGAATAAAAGGTCACGCCTGATAATCTGCAAGATCTGTTTTTCTCGATTTTCCATATCATGTCCTTATTGATGTTTTGAACATGACCCGTTTTTTATTTCATCATTGCGTAATAGTAAAATTGATTTATGGAGTTTATGGTCATTGTGAGAAAGTGATCGTAGAGCGTATGAAAAAAGGGGCATACCCGATAAATGCGGCAATCATCACTATAATAATGGTGATAATTTACAAAAAGGAAGAATTTTATATCAATAAATCGAACGCATAATATTTTATGTTGTAATAACGACAATAAAAACAATCATATCCACTAAGCGAAGAATTAAACCAACATATGTTTATTTTCTATTATTATTGATTTTGTGACTGTCAGGGAATTATCTGTTACATCAGATTATGATTTATTTCACAATATTTTATGGATGAAAAAATAAGTAAAAAATGTTACTGCTTCCACTTAAAAACCTCCTTTTATTCAAACTGGCTGTTTAGAAAAGTATTTTTCAACTAAAAATAAACATAAAAAAAGGTGCTGATATCCAGCACCAAATGACGCCAAAGTATGTGACACCCAAAATCGAATCACTCTTTTTGATTTAACGGAAAATATGCTGGCAGGCCAAGTTTGAGATAGAACACATTAAATCGTTACATTTTGAAAGGAACGACATTGATCACAGGTGAATACAACGCCTTTTGCACTGTAATGAGTAATTCTTTCAGGGTGATTTCGAGGTAGCGCATGAAGTCTTCCTGCCCGATAGTCCTGTTGTAAACGGGCGCAGGAATAAACCGTTTCATTTCTTCCTGAAAGGTGCCTGAAGTGATAAGGTTTTCAATCGAGTCCAATCGTGCCTGGAGCAGCTCGCCAAAATCAGTTAAACGATAATCCGATATCTTGCGTTTGATCAGAGTGGTGTCAGGCTCAACCCCTTGCTGTTTCAGCCAGACCAAGTCCCACATATCACGATAACGAATATGCTTCGTTGTTGCAGGGAATGAAACCAGTTTATCCGCCATGATTTCGGTTAACTCTTCTACCAACACGATAGTCTCGGAGTAACCATCAGGCAACACAGGATAATTGCGCTTTAATGGGCGCGGATTCTTTGTATAGGCCGGGATGTTAGCGATCTCAATTTTGACGCGCTGCTTTGGCAAGTCCTTACGCTCTGGGGCTGTTGTGACAGAAACTTGCCATTTATCGATTTTCATATCGGCATACTCTGGCTCTTTTCTGAGTTCATTCGGTTCCTTTACAGTGACCTCAAGACCGTAACGTGCGCCCAAATAGCTTTCGACGCTCTCTTTAATCCTACTCAGATCTGCCGAACAAAAGTCACGACCACCTGCAAAGTCCAAATCTTCACTGAATCGGTTGGAATCATAGCAGAGCCTTAAAGATGTGCCTCCCTGAAAGGTGAGTTTTCTCAGCAAACCCTCTTTAGCCAAGCAATACAAAATGTCATAGTGCAGCAGCTCTTTTTCAACTACGGGTCTGATGTTAGTAAACCCGTCCTGCGTAACGATTTCATCGACAAGAATATTAAAATCAGTTTTATCAGGCATGTTCCAATTCCCCTTTTTGAATCAGGTGGGTGTTTCTGCCCACTCTCTTTAAATCACGAAGGGCTGTTTCTTTTCTTGCGATACGCATCGGTCCACGGTTTTCCAGCGTTCCTTTCAGGATTTCACTCGGTTTCTTATTTGTGTGCGTGATCTCAATGACCCCCCACGGAGTTTCAAATTCCCCTGACCTGCCGGTAGACATGATCGTGAGTCTGTCGGTAGGGATCTGGGAGATAATCCCATATTGGGATAATGCTGATTCCAGACTGATGTAGCTGTATTCGCCACGTCGAATATTGATTGCGATGCTCTCCAGCGGATAAGCTCCCAAACTCGCGCGTGCATTTGCATAGACCCCTTTGGTGATGCGCACCAGTAACTCGGCCCTGATAAGACGATCAATGGACTTTTTCAATGTTCGTGGCGCTTCATCAGCAAAGATGACCGCCAAATCTTGCAAGAGGAAGATGTTTTTCCCCATCTTGCCGAATTCGTCTAATGTTTTAATTGCCGTGATCTTATCCATTCCACTATTTCCACATTAAAACCCCTTATAAGGGTATTTTGTGTATAGATAATTATTATGACAATAATACCCACACATAACAGAAAGTAAACTGACTCAGCACAATTATTCACTGGCTTTTAAAAAAGCATTTCTAAACTAAAAATAAACATAAAAAAGGTGCTGATATTCAGCACCAAAATAACGCCAAGTATGTGACACCCAAAATCGGATTACTCTTTTTTATCTAACGGAAAAGGAACAGGATGTTTTGTGTTGTAGTTAAAAGTATACATGGCCGTTATAACCATCATGACAACCAGTGTCCATGACACCTCTTTCGCTCCGGTTCCCAAAACCGCCCAGATACAGTAAATGAAAGCAATAAACGTAATGGCGATATATCGCGTTTTCTCCTGCCCAAGATGACCATGACCAATTAATAACAGGGCCGCACAGGTATATAGGTAAGGGATCAAGGTAAAAATAACCGAGACAGATGAAACCAAGCCAAATTCTTTCGCGGCATTGGGGGAAATACTGCTGAGCTGGAAAATCGTCATTAAGATGCCGAGGATTAACAGACCCGCGACAGGCGTCCCCGCTTTGTTCACTTTGGCAAAAATGGCAGGAAACAACCCATCATCTGCGGCAGCTTTGGCAGTCTGACCGGCGAGTAATGTCCAGCCGCCCAGCGATCCCAAACAGCCGGCCGCCGCACAAAAGGCAACCACTGCGCCGGCGGTATCGCCCAAGGCCAGTCTGGCCGCATCACCAAAAGGTGAAGATGAGATTTTCAACGCAGCGTTCGGGATCATGCCCATAATCACGCTGCTGGACAGCACATAACAGACCGCTGCAATCAGCACACCACCAATCGTCGCAATCGGCACGTTGCGTTTGGGATCTTTAACCACACCCGCCGCAACGGAAGCACTTTCAACACCAATAAACGACCATAATGTGACGTTTAAGATGCTCTGGATCGCGCCAAAGGTATCCAATCCACTGACGTTCCACGCCCCCATATAAGTCTTGCCGCTAAACCAGAACCAGCCAAAAACCGCAGTGGCGACAATCGGAATCAAGGCTAACGTTGTCGCGACCGCCTGCACTCTGGTAATCACGTGTGGCCCGATGATATTCAGAATGACAAATACCCACAGTATGACGGTACACGTGAGGGTTAAGACAATGGGATCTTTCAGGATCGGGAAAAAATAACTCAGGTAACCCACGCCAATCACCACCATGGCGATATTACCGATCCAACACGCCAGCCAATACAGCACGTTCGTCTGATAACCTAAAAAGGGGCCAAAGGCCCGTCGCGCATAGGCATAAGAACCACCGGGGCTGTCATCCAGTGAAGCTATCTTCGCATAGACAATCGATAACCCCACGGCACCAATGATGGTCACCAGCCAGCCAAGAATGGCAATGCCTCCTGTTGCCGCCAGACTGGCCGGCAGGAGGAAAACGCCCGATCCCATGATGTTACCCGCCACCATCAGCGTCACCGGGATCAATCCGACTTTTTTTGCCTCTGAAACCGTAGCCATAATTTATCTTCCCGTTTTCACTTTTTTATGCACATGACGTGATAAATACCGTTGATAATCTCCGTGCCTTCCGTTTCATGCTCAAAGCCAGGAAATTGGTGATCCCACTTTTGTAATGCGTGCAAATATCCAATCTGCGGACTGCCCTTATCACCAAAGTTTTCACCTGAAAGCAGCATGGGAATACCCGGCGGATACGGGATGATGGAGTTTGCCGCAATACGATGAGGCAGATTGTCCAGTGCCACCATTTCCACCGCATTGGTCACGATGGTTTGATAAGCAGCTCGCGGGGTCATTTCCATTTTGGGTAAGCCGGCATAGGCCTGATTGAGTTTTTCGCCCGGATTATTCTGGCGTAAATAATCGAACATTTTATCGCCCAGCGCTTGCAAGCCCAAATGCCCATATACTTCCGGATGCTGATCCACTAAGTCTGGCAAGACCTTACTCAAAGGCGTATTGGCATCATAATGGTGTTTGAAAGACAGTAAGGTGTTGAGTAGGGTTCCCCATTTTCCTTTGGTGATGCCCATTGAAAACAGGAACATAATTTGGAAATCGGTGGTGCGGGTCGGTACAATGCCGTGCTGGCTTAACCATGCGGTGACCAAGGCTGCCGGTACACCGTGTTTTTTCAGCTTACCGTTATCGCCCATGCCCGGCGTCAGGATGCTGACTTTAATCGGATCAAGCATGCTCCAGTTATCCGGTAAATCGTCAAATCCGTGCCAACTGTCGCCCGGACGCATGGCCCAACAGCCTTGTTCTTTCGTCAGCAATTCCCTTGGGGCATCGGCAAACGCCATTTTCTTGCCGGTCGCCGGATCGGTCACTTTTTCCTGATTCCAGGGTTTAAAGAACCAGTCCCCCTGCTTACTGAAATCCCGATGCAAACGCGCCAGTGCCTGACGAAAATCAACCGCTTCTTCAATCACTTCCTGCGTCAAGGAGTAGCCGCTATTCCCCTCCATCATGGCAACCGCAATATCATTGGACGCGCAAATTGCATACAGCGGAGAGGTGGTTGCGTGCATCATGTAGGCTTGATTAAATCTTGAGAAGTCCACAGGGTTACGTCCATCGCGGACATGAATAAAAGAGGCTTGGGAGAGCGCATTCAACAGCTTATGGGAGGAATGGGTAGCAAAGACGGTCGGCCCGGCGTGGTTTTCCGGTTTCCCCCGCATCGCATAATGGTCATGATAAATCGGGTTAAACCGCGCATAACCATACCACGCTTCATCAAAATGGATCCTATCGACGCTTTTATCCAACAGTTCCTGAACTTGTTTGGCGTTATAACAGACACCATCATAAGTACAGTTTGTCACGACGCTATAAACGGGTTTCTGACCGGCCATTTCCTGAGTCAGCGGATTTTGTTTCAGTTTTTTCTGTAAGGTTTTGGCCTGCATTTCTTGTGGGTAGATAGGCCCGATAATGCCATAGCGGTTGCGGCTTGGCAGCATATAAACCGGTTTTGCACCTGTCAGGATCAGCCCCTGTTCGATGGATTTATGGCAATTTCGGTCAATGATGACCACATCATCTTCGGTCATGCAAGCCTGCATAATCGTGCGGTTAGAGCCGGATGTGCCGACCACGACAGAATAAGAATGATCTGCGCCGAACACTCTGGCGGCATTTCTTTCACTCTCACCGAATGCACCGGAATGATCCAGCAGTGAACCTAATGAGGCGCGTTCAATCCCCATATCGGTACGGAAAAGATTCTCGCCATAATAATCATGATAAAAGCGGCCAACCGGGGTTTTATTAAATCCGACGCCCCCTTGGTGCCCGGGTGCAGCCCAGGAATATTCATAGGTTTGGCTGTATTTCATCAACGCGGACATTAAAGGCGGGAACAATTGTTGACGATAACGCTGCATGGCTGCAATAGCCCGACCCGCGATAAAATCCGCAGAATCTTCCAATATCCAGGCAAACTCCGTTAACTGTTCCAGTAATTCGTGATTGAGCAAAAATACTGTTTTTTCCCGATCACTTAATAAAAAGACCGGCACATTTTCCTGTCGCTCAAATAATTTATTCAATAGCCTCTGTATTTGCAGATATAAATCATCATCCATGAGCGCACAGCTTATCATTAAACAATCGAACGGCTCATTAGCTGAAATTATGGTATAGCTATCCTCAAAAGACTCAGCAATAACAACATCAACGTCTTTCTCGATCAATTTATCTGCCAGCCTATGCACCGCATTTTCAATATAATGACTATGATATCGTGTACCCACTTCGTTTTTTGCTATCAACACTTTCATGACATTATTCCTTACTCTATCTCTATTGGAACTAACAGGATAAATTCAGGCTTACCTGACAATACCTGAGATAAAAGGGTGAAAAGTATTTTTTATGATGCCGGGTGAGTCGTAGCAAAAACTGCCAGAAACATAGTCGTCATAAACATAGTCGTCATAAACATAGTCGTATTAATTAACTATTTGTTAAAATATAGTTTCTTATTAAAAATCATATTGGACAATATAGTATCTATTTAAATTTGTGCAATTTAAGCCCATCGGCAGGAAAAAGCATTTATTCCCCGGTGCCAACACCATCGATATTGAAATGACAAGAAAAATGGTCAAAAACGGTTATTTTAATATCTTATTATTATTACTTTTTTGATTAGAATTTATTTATTCTATTGGTTTTTCGTATCATTAAATAGCGTTTCAAAATGATCGGAGTAAACCTTGTCCCCCGCGACGCGGGGGACAAGGTTACAAACTCTCACTATTATGAAAATTCATTTAATCTGTGATGTGATGTTTTTTATCTTCACAATGTATTTATTGAATATTCCTTCCAAATTGCCATCGTTTTTCCTTAATGAGGATGTCAATTTAACCGCCGCTTTAGTAAGAGCCAGCGCACAATGGCGTAACCATGTGGATCTTCTTTACTGACGTTACTATGGAAAAGTACGGGACGTCATTGATGACGCCCATCATTAAATTATGGGACTACTAATGAAAGAACATCCTGATTTATGGGCCGACCTGTTAAATGGCCTGAAAAACGCCTGGCCGCAAATTTCTGGCTCTATTTTGGCCGTCATGATCTGTTATGGCCGACTGATTTATGACGGTGTGGAGCGGAAAAATCGCTGGGTCGAACCGCTACTATGCGGAGCACTGTCGTGGGGATGCTCCAGCGGGCTGGAACTATTTGGCATTCCGAACAGTATTTCACCTGCACTCGGCGGTGCGGTGGGTTTTATTGGCGTTGAGAAAATGCGCGAATTTGCGCTTCGGGCCATCAATAAACGTTTAGGAGATAAATAATGACAAGAGGGATACGTAACCATAACCCGGGCAATATTCGCCACGGCGATCAGTGGCAGGGTTTGCGTGATATTCAGACAGACAAATCATTTTGCCAGTTTATTGCGCCGGAATATGGCATACGGGCGATGCTGAAAATTCTGCGTAATTATGAACGCAAATATGGCTATAACACGATCCGCCAGTTTATTTCCCGCTGGGCGCCACCCAATGAAAATAATACCGAAAGCTATATTGCTTATGTGGGCAAATCCGTTGGTGTACCTGACAGCGCCGTCGTCGATGTGGACAATATCACCACCATGAGCCGGCTGGTTAAGGCCATTATCCAAATGGAAAACGGCCAGCAGCCTTATTCTGATGCCGTCATCAAGCGGGCATTTGAATTGTTATAAAGTTCAGCCTGCATATCATCACCGCCGAATGACTGGCGGTGATTTTTCAATATATTTCAATCGCATCACGCTGGCGCACAAAAATTAACATTGAATATGCCCTGACTATTTTAGCGCCATCCCCTCCAAGACACCCACCAGAATTTTTAATAATTCCTATCAAAAATAAATGGATAAAAACACTTTCATAGTGTGGGTTTAAAAAATAAAGTACCCAACTTATACGCAATTCAGATCATTAATATCTTTTAATGTAACTCATGCGTCACATAACTGACATTTAATTCATTAGCCAAGTGCACCAGCCTCACGAGCAGGAGTTAAGCAATGCCTATGTCATGCAATGGTATTAACAACAAGAATATTAATAACGGCAGTACTAACAGCAGAGATCCACTTCCGCCAGCGGCTCCACCTGTATCTCCCTCGGGTAAATTCCCTCTCAGTTCTACTCAGCAAGTCGTTTGGCTCGATCAATACCTCCGTCCTGACAGCACTTGTTACAACCTTGGTTCCGTGGTTCTGATTGAGGGAGAGTTGGATGAGGCCCTGTTAATACGCGCCTTTAAAACTGTTGTTTATCGTCACGATGCGTTGCGCTTACGACTCGTCAATACGCAGGAATTACCACTGCAAGAACTCACAACCCCAGACAATGTATCCGTGGCAATCCGTGATTTTTCAGGCCATGCGGACGCAGAAGAGCAGGCGAAACAATCTATCCATGCGGTTTTTACCTGCCCGTTTGATTTAAATGGTGAACTATGGCGTTTTGAATTGTTACGGGTGAGTGATCATCGTTGGTACTGGCAATTCTGTTGTCATCATCTGATCGGCGATGCGATCACGTTAGGACTCATCGCTGAAGATATCGCCAATATTTATCGTTGCTTAATCAGGGGAGAGGAAATCACACAAGCTGCGCCCTCCTATCTCGATTTTATTGATGAAGATCATGCCTATTTAAATTCACAGCGCTATCAGCAAGATAAACAATTCTGGCTTGAACGTTATAAAAATTTGCCGCCTGAATTAATCCAACCGGCAAATACAGCGGAAAAAGCCGATAATAAACACCCAGAACCGCTGGTCTGGCAATGGGATCAAGCCTTTTTTCAGCGCATCGAAGATACTGTCGCCGTACAGGGTTTATCTGTCCTGCACTTTATGTATGCGGTCTTGGCTTGCTATTTCTCACGGACAACTTATTTTTCACGGTCAGACTTTTCACAGGTAGGTTTTTCACAGGTAAACAGTAGTGAAGAAATTGTGATGGGTATTCCCGTACACAACCGTAAAAACGCCAAACAAAAACGCACAATAGGCATGTTTTCGTCAGTTATTCCGGTCGGAATCACCGTTTCGCCTGATGATACCTTCCTTGATGTGATGAACAAAACCGCCGCAGAATTGCGTCGTTGCTATAAACGCCAGCGCTTGCCAATCGCAGAAATCAATCGGCTCATAAAAACCCAGCAGAAGAGCGGACGTACTCAGCTATTCGATATCATGCTGTCATTTGAGTGGATAGCAGTGAATGCCGATATCCCCAACGCCACGCTCAACTATTCAAAAATACAACGTGGCGCACCGTTCCCCCTGATTATCGCGGTTCACCAATATGCCTTCGCTAACAGTGAGGATACCCATAAGCCAGTGACGTTTGAGTTTGATTTTTCTCCCGATTACCTGAGTCGTGCTGAAGTGATCACACTCCAGTCACGTCTTAGCGTGCTGATCGAAGCCGCCCTTGCGTCTCCGGAGATGCCGATCCGAAATTTACCGATGTTGCCAGAATCGGAACAACAACGGCTGGCAGCGTTTAATGCCACCCGAATGGATTTTCCGCCGGATGGCAGCGTGAACAGTTAAACGACAAGGTGCTCGCTGCACAGCGTGATTTCTGGCGTGACCAGCTTGAGGGCGCACCCGCCTTACTGACCCTGCCCACCGACCGGCCACGCCCGGCGGTACAAACTTATGCCGGCCGTCAGCACCATGAGCTGGAGGGATTGATCGGGTTCTTTGTCAACACGTTGGCCTTGCGTGTGACATGCAGGGATGACCTCCGTGTCGCCGACCTGCTGGCACAGGTGCGGGAGCGGGCACTGGCGGCCTATGCCCATCAGGATCTGCCCTTCGAGCAGGTGGTGGAAGCGCTCCAGCCGGAACGCAGCCTGAGCCACAGCCCGATCTTTCAGGTGATGCTGGCCTTAAATAACACGCCGGCTCAGGAACTAACGCTACCAGAGCTACAATTCACGCCCTTTGAACCGGCGCAAGTGAGTGCTCATTTTGATTTGATGTTATCGCTGATCGAAACTGAAACAGGTTTAGCCGGCGCGTTATCCTATGCCGCTGACTTGTTCGATGCAGCAACCGTTGAACGCGTGGTCGGTTATTTAACCCATATATTGACGGCAATGGTCGCTGATGAAAGGCAACTGATTGCCACGTTGCCGATGTTGCCGGGATCAGAACAGCAACAGATATTGGTGGAGTTCAATGCGACGCAAACGGATTTCCCGCAGGAGGCGCTGATCCATTCGCTTTTTGAAGCTCAGGCAGCACAACGCCCTGACGCTACTGCACTGGTGTTTGACGATCAACGCATCAGCTATGGCGAACTGAACCGCCGCGCCAATCAACTGACGCATCACCTGATTGCACTGGGCGTCTGCCCGGATGATCGCGTCGCAGTGTGTCTCGAACGCAGCCCCGAAACGGTAATGTGTTTACTGGCGATCCTCAAGGCCGGCGGTGCCTATGTTCCCCTCGATCCCGCCTATCCGACTGAACGGCTGGCCGATATGCTGGAAGATGCCGCCCCTGTGGTTTTGCTGACCCAAGCCGCACACGTTAACCGACTGACTTTTTCCCTGCCGACGGTATTACTTGATACACCAGATCCCCTGCTGGCAGCCCAGCCGACCCGCAATCCGCACGCACAAACACGGGGGCTGACATCCCGCCACCTGGCTTATGTGATCTACACCTCCGGCTCCACCGGCCAGCCCAAAGGCGTGATGGTCGAACATCGCAGTGTCAATCGGTTGGTGATCAATAATGCTTATGCCGATATAGGCGCACATGACTGCGTTGCCCACTGTGCCAATATCGCTTTCGATGCCTCGACGTGGGAAATCTGGTCGGCCTTGTTAAACGGCGGGTGCCTGCACATTGTTTCGCAGGCTGTCTTGCTTGATCCGGCACGGTTCTGCGCCTCCCTGATCAGGGGGCAAGTCACCGCCCTCTGGTTAACAGCCGGCTTATTTAACCAGTACCTTGAAGCCCTCAGGCCGCTGTTCGGACAATTGCGCTACCTGCTGATCGGCGGTGAGGCGCTCGACCCGCAGAAAATCCGGCAGGTGCAACAGGCAGGCTCACAGCCAATACACCTGCTTAACGGCTATGGTCCGACCGAAACCACCACGTTTGCCACCACCTATGCCATGACCTCCCCGGTTAATATGGCCCGCGCCATTCCGATTGGCCGCCCGATTGCCAATACCCAGATTTATATTCTGGATACGCACGGTCAACCGGTGCCCCTCGGCGTAACCGGTGACCTTGGCCGCTGGTTGCCCGACGGCAATCTCGAATACCTTGGCCGCCATGATCATTTCTTTGAGCTTGGCGGTCACTCGCTGCTTGCGGTACAGTTGTTGAACCGTCTGCGTGAACAAGGTATGGCCGCCGCACTGACCACCTTGTTCGCCCATCCCACCTTGAGTGATCTCGCCTTGGCGATAAAGGAGCATGTTGTCATGCCAGAATCCCCGTTTGATGCAAATCCGGTACCGTTAAGCC
>NZ_JAQRFK010000074.1 GCF_028598745.1 Xenorhabdus sp. IM139775 | reverse complement strand
TTTATCGTTGGAAATATGTTGGAAAAACCAGTGATGATGAAGTTTAAAAAGTGATAACAATAGACATAACTTTAGTTCAGTGTTAGTTTCATTTATCAACGACGAAACCCACTGATTTATATAAAGTTAATGATAAGCGAATGTTAAAATTTATAAAAATCAATCATCATCAAGATCATTTTTTTGGCCTCATTAATGAACTCTACAATACGGCTTTTCCTTTACATGAACAGAGAAGTCATCAGGGCCGTTTGTCCATATCCTAAGTTATCCTGAGCAACTCAGTGAACAACATTATCAGACGTTTAAAGATTGTCTGACCTATCAAGTTATGAATCCTGCCTATCTTTAATTTTATTTATGAAAGGTTGATATTGATCACGTAGTATAGTGACGATATCAACTTATTTTTTCTTCCTTATTCTGATTATGGTTTTCTATATAATAAAATGAAATAATTTCAATTTGAGTTCAATAACTCGACATCCCCCTTCCCTTTGGGGTAAATTTAGCTATCTAGAAGTCTAAAATTTCAAATTGAAATAGTCGAGGTTTTGAGTAATGCCAATTCGTGTACCAGATGAATTACCTGCGGTGAACACTCTTCGCAATGAAAACATCTTTGTCATGACCTCAACGCGGGCCAGTATTCAGAATATTCGTCCATTGAAAGTATTGCTACTTAACCTAATGCCAAAGAAGATAGAAACGGAAAGCCAGTTTATTCGGCTATTATCTAACACACCGCTTCAAATCGATATTCAATTGCTACGTATTGATAGTCGCCAGTGTAAAAATACCCCTATTGAACATTTAGATACCTTTTATTGTGATTTTGATTCAATAAAAGATCAAAATTTCGATGGCTTGATTGTGACTGGTGCCCCTTTAGGACTCATTGAATTTGAGGATGTTGTTTATTGGAGTGAGGTTGAAAGAATAGTGACTTGGGCGAAAGAACACGTAACCTCAACACTTTTTGTGTGTTGGGCGGTTCAAGCTGCATTAAAAGTTCTTTATCACCTGCCTAAATATACCCGAAAAATTAAACTATCTGGTGTTTATTCCCATTCAACTTTAGATCCTTTGGCATTATTAACACGTGGATTTGACGAAACATTTTTTGCCCCTCACTCGCGTTTTGCTGATTTTCCTGAATATTTAATTCGTGAACAGACAGATTTAGACATTTTAGCCGGTTCAGAAGAGGCGGGAGCTTATTTATTTGCCAGCAAAGATAAAAGATTAGTTTTTGTGACAGGGCATCCTGAATATGATGCAGGGACACTAGCCGCTGAATATTGGCGTGATCACGCTGCTGGTTTGGAGCCGGCATTGCCGGTCAATTACTTTCAGAATAACGATCCTGACAGTAAACCTGTTGCATCTTGGCGTAGTCATGGTCATTTACTCTTTTCAAATTGGTTAAATTATTACGTCTACCAAATTACGCCATACGATCTGGCTTTTATGAATCCCAGCTTAGATTGAACTTGGTTTAAGTTTCAGAGAGAAAAATGAGAAGTTGCTGAAGCGAGCCATTTCTCATTTTGTTAATTTTCTTACCAGTATTGTTGTTCGACAGTCATTCGTCATTTCTCAAACATAACAAAAACTTAACATTTTTGTGCCTGATTTTTTGGAATTTATTTCCCCGTTTTTTTTCTCCTTGAATTATCTTAATTATTTGATTTTATTTAGTTAATTTTTACTTTGTAAAATAATGGAAATGGTTTTTGATTTATTTTCTGAATTGGTTAGTCTTAATCAAGTGACTATTTAAAAGTGAAAAGTGGGGAGATTATGCAGCAGGCATCAGCAACCAAATTAACTTTTATTAAACCTTTTGGCGAGGCGGAGAAGCAGGTGTTATCACCTGAATCTATTCGCTTTTTAGAGGATTTAATCGTTGAATTTTCTGGCAGACGTACAAAATTATTGGATGTGCGTGTAGATTGGCAGAAAAAAATAGATAATGGTTTATTACCAGACTTTATTTCGGAAACTGCTTCCATTAGAGATGGGAATTGGAAAATTCAGGGGATACCTGATGATCTCAAAGATCGTCGGGTTGAAATAACGGGTCCCGTAGAGCGCAAGATGGTCATCAACGCCCTAAATGCAAATGTGAAGGTATTTATGGCAGATTTTGAAGATTCATTAGCGCCTGAATGGGATAAGGTCATCAATGGGCAAATTAACTTACGAGATGCTGTTAATGGGACAATCTCCTATGCCAATGAGCAGGGGAAACGTTATGAGTTGAAAGCCGACCCCGCAGTATTGATTGCCAGAGTGAGGGGATTGCACCTGTCAGAAAAACACATCCTCTACAAGAATGAACCGATTTCTGGCGGATTGTTTGATTTTGCCCTCTATTTCTATTTGAATCATCAGAAGTTACTGCAAAAAGGCAGTGGCCCCTATTTTTATCTGCCAAAAATACAGAGTTACCATGAGGCACAGTGGTGGAGTGATGTTTTCAGTTTTACAGAGTCGCGCTTCAATTTGCCAACAGGCACAATTAAGGCGACGGTTTTGGTTGAAACATTGCCAGCCGTGTTCCAGATGGATGAAATTCTGTATCACTTACGTCATCACATCGTTGGCTTAAATTGTGGACGCTGGGATTATATTTTCAGTTATATCAAGACACTGAAAAACCATGCTGACCGCGTTTTGCCGGATCGCCAATCCGTTACGATGACCCAACCTTTTTTGAGTGCCTATTCTCGCTTGCTGATTAAAACCTGTCATAAACGTGGCGCATTTGCCATGGGAGGCATGTCGGCATTTATTCCCAGTAAAGATCCTGTGCAAAACCAGCAAGTTTTGGACAAAGTCAGGGCGGATAAAGAACTGGAAGCCAATAACGGCCATGATGGTACATGGGTCGCGCATCCAGGGCTTGCAGATATTGTCATGGCGGTCTTTGACGCAAAACTGGGCGAGCGTGAAAACCAATTAACCGTTTTGCGCGAGGAAGACGAAGCGATTACGGCTGAACAATTGCTCGCACCTTGTTCGGGAGAAAGAACCGAAGCAGGAATGCGTGCCAATATTCGTGTTGCAGTTCAATACATAGAAGCCTGGATTTCCGGGAATGGGTGTGTACCTATTTACGGCTTGATGGAAGATGCGGCGACAGCAGAGATTTCCCGAACTTCTATTTGGCAATGGATTCGCCATGAAAAGTCACTCTCTAATGGTAAAAAAGTGACCAAGGAACTGTTCAGAGAAATGTTGAAAGAAGAGCTGGACGTGATTAAACAGGAAGTCGGGGAGCAGAGCTTTAATCAAGGGCGATTTATAGAGGCTGCTGATTTGATGGAAAAAATTACCACTCAGGACGACTTAATTGATTTCCTGACGTTACCTGGTTATCAGTTATTAGACTAGTTTAAACACAATCATGGCAAAAATATCCGATTAATCAAGAATAGGAAGTAGAACATCATGACCATTTCCCGGAAACAACAAATCGCTCAACTGGAACAAGAATGGCAACAACCACGTTGGAAAGGGGTGACTCGTCCGTATGGTGCTGAAGATGTGGTCAAGTTGCGCGGTTCGATCAACCCTGAACACACTTTGGCGCAAATGGGAGCGAAAAAGTTGTGGAATTTGCTGAATGGCAATTCGAAAAAAGGGTATGTGAATGCGCTTGGGGCGCTGACCGGCGGTCAGGCACTTCAGCAGGCTAAAGCCGGTATTGAGGCGGTTTATCTTTCCGGCTGGCAAGTGGCGGCGGATGCAAATACTGCGGCGAGCATGTACCCTGATCAGTCACTGTATCCAGTTGATTCTGTTCCTAATATAGTCAAACGTATCAATAACAGCTTCCGTCGTGCCGATCAGATCCAATGGTCAAATGGTATCGATCCAGATAGTCAGGAATATATTGACTATTTCCTGCCAATTGTTGCGGATGCGGAAGCCGGGTTTGGTGGTGTACTCAACGCATTTGAACTGATGAAGGCGATGATTGAAGCGGGTGCTGCGGCAGTTCACTTTGAAGACCAACTGGCCGCGGTGAAAAAATGTGGTCACATGGGCGGCAAGGTGTTGGTTCCGACTCAAGAGGCCATTCAGAAGCTGATAGCTGCACGGCTGGCGGCGGATGTATCCGGTGTACCAACCTTGTTAATTGCGCGCACTGATGCAGATGCAGCCGATTTACTGACATCGGATTGTGATCCGTATGACAGGGCGTTCGTTACCGGTGAGCGAACCAGTGAAGGATTTTATTGTACACGGGCGGGGGTTGAACAAGCCATCAGTCGCGGACTGGCTTATGCCCCTTACGCTGATGTTGTCTGGTGCGAAACTTCTACACCGGATATTGAAGCGGCTCGCTGTTTTGCGCAAGCCATCCATGCGAAATATCCCGGCAAATTATTGGCATATAACTGTTCGCCTTCTTTTAACTGGAAAAAGAATCTGGATGATAAAACCATTGCCAGCTTCCAGGAGCAGTTGTCTGCCATGGGATATAAATTCCAGTTCATCACACTGGCGGGCATACATAGCATGTGGTTCAACATGTTTGATTTAGCTTACGATTATGCACGTGGTGAAGGAATGAAACATTATGTTGAAAAAGTTCAGGAACAAGAATTTGCTGCTCTGGATCGTGGTTATACCTTCTCCTCACATCAGCAAGAAGTGGGAACGGGATATTTTGATAAAGTGACTACGATTATTCAGGGAGAAGGTTCTTCTGTTACGGCATTAACAGGATCGACAGAAGAACAGCAATTTTAAATTCACTATATCGATAGAGATAATAAATGATTGGGGGATTCCAGAAGGAATACCCCTTTACGTGCCGGATAAAGGTGACTAAATATGGAAATAGATCTCGCTCATTTAATTGCACAAACCATTTTGCAGGGATTTGATGCGCAATATGGTCGATTTCTGGAAGTCACTTCTGGGGCACAGCAACGTTTTGAGCAGGCTGATTGGCCTGCGGTACAACAGGCGATGAAAAAGCGGATTAACCTGTACGATCACCATGTCGGACTGGTGGTGGAGCAACTGAAGCGTATTCACTCTTCATTACAGCATGATGAAGATTACATTGCTGAGGTCAAAGCGATTTATACGCGTTTACTGCCTGACTACCCGCGTTTTGAAATTGCAGAAAGTTTTTTTAATTCGGTTTACTGTCGTTTTTTCAAACATCGTAACTTAAGGCCAGAAAATCTCTATATATTTTCATCCCAGCCACCCTCTCGTTTTCGTCATATTTCCCGTCCACTGGCACGGGACTTTTTGCCTAATGGTAATCTCGCATCCATGCTGCAAACCCTCTTAAATGATTTGCCATTACGCCTTAAGTGGGAAGATTTAACGCGGGACATTGGTTATATCACGCAATATTTACAGAATACCTTTTCCCGATATGATTTATTACAGTCCACGTTCCAAATTGCGAATGAATTGTTTTACCGTAATAAGGCAGCGTGGTTGGTAGGAAAAATCAGAATGGGGGCGATTGTTTATCCCTTTTTGTTGCCGATTCATCACAATGAATCGGGGGGTATTTTTATCGATACCTGTTTGACCAACCACGATGATGCCAGCATCGTTTTTGGCTTTGCCCGCTCCTATTTTATGGTTTATGCCCCTTTGCCTGCGGCTCTGGTTGAGTGGTTGCGTGAAATTCTTCCTACGAAATCCACGGCAGAATTATACATGGCGATAGGCTGTCAGAAGCACGGGAAGACAGAATACTATCGTGAATATCTGTCATTCATTAATTCTACTCAAGAACAGTTTACGATTGCGCCGGGAGTGAAAGGCATGGTGATGCTGGTTTTTACTTCCGCTTCATTTGATCGGGTATTTAAAGTGATTAAAGATAAGTTCGCGCCCCAGAAAGAGGTTTCCCATGAGCGCGTTCAGGAGTGCTACCGTTTGGTAAAAGAGCACGATCGTGTAGGAAGAATGGCTGATACACAGGAATTTGAAAACTTTGTCATTGATAAACGCCATATCAGCCCTGAACTAATGGCAGAATTGCAAAAAGAGATACCGGAAAAATTAGATGACTTGGGCGATAAAATCTTGATAAAGCATCTTTATATGGAACGTAAAATGATACCGCTAAATATTTATATGGAGCAAGTCAATGAGGTGCAATTGAAGGATGTGATCGAAGAATACGGAAATGCGATTAAGCAACTGGCCGCTGCAAATATTTTTCCCGGCGATATGTTGTTTAAAAACTTTGGTGTTACACGCCATGGCAGGGTGATTTTCTACGATTATGATGAAATCTGTTATATGACCGAAGTGAACTTTCGGGATATTCCTCCGCCCCGCTATCCAGAAGATGAGTTGGCTGGTGAACCTTGGTACAGTGTTGCTGTTAACGATGTTTTTCCAGAAGAGTTTCGGCATTTTTTATGTACTGACAAACGTATTCGATGTTATTTCGAAGAAAGTCACAGTGATCTATTTAAAGCAGGCTATTGGCGAGCATTGCAGGAACGTATCAAGAATGGATATGTAGAAGATGTTTTTGCTTATCGCCGTAGACAGCGATTCAGCCAGCGTATTGAAATAAACTGATTTGGATAGATATTCGATAAAAAATTTTCTCAATGCGAAAATTTTTTAACAATAAATTTCCGCATTGGCGTTTAAATAAAACAATTATGATCTTGTTTCTGCAATAGCAATACGTGCCAATTCCGTAATCTGGGCATAATCTGCTTTTTTCAACGCATCATTGGGTACTAACCATGAACCACCCACGCACAGAACACTATCCAGTGCCAGATAATCACGATAGTTTTCAGGAGAAATTCCCCCCGTTGGGCAGAAACGGACTTGCGGGAATGGGCCGGCAATGGCTTTCAGAGCCTTAACACCGCCATTTGCTTCTGCCGGGAAGAATTTAAAGCAGTTCAAACCGTAACTCATTCCTAGCATTAATTCAGAAACCGTGGAAATCCCCGGAATAAGAGGAATTGAACCGCTAGCTGCCGCTTTCAACAACTCATCAGTCAATCCCGGACTAATGGCAAATTGAGCGCCAGCGTCAGTGACCGCAGCCAGTTGCTCTGGATTAATCACAGTACCTGCACCGATAATCGCTTCAGGAACTTCTTGAGCGATAAGACGAATGGCCGCCAGTGCACATTTGGTTCTTAAGGTCACTTCCAAGACACGAATTCCGCCGGCAACCAGTGCTTTTGCCAAAGGAATGGCGTGTTCAATCTGATTGATCACAATGACAGGGACGACAGGGCCGTCAGTCAGAATATTTTCTGCGGTGGTTTTCCAATGATTCATTAGCCGTTTCTCTCGTTAAATCGAACACAAGGGATTTAAACCCCCTCGCTTGTTAAAATGTAATGCAACACGCCCCTTGCTCTGCGCCTGAAAGTTGGGTTCTCAGCGCACCAAACAGTTCACGGCCACAGCCAGTATGCCCTTCACTGAGATCTGGCTGGTACGGCGTTCTTTGTGCCAGCTCTTGTTCATCGACCAGAAGCATAAGCTCTCCGGTTCGACCATCAACACGGATCACATCACCATCGTGTACTTTTGCCAATAATCCGCCTGTTTTGGCTTCTGGCGCGACATGAATGGCTGAAGGAACTTTGCCGGAAGCGCCGGATAATCGGCCATCAGTCACTAACGCAACTTTAAAGCCCCGATCCATTAATACACCCAGCGGTGGCATCAACTTGTGCAGTTCTGGCATACCATTAGCCTGTGGGCCTTGATAACGGACAACCACAACACAGTCACGATTTAGCTTGCCAGCTTCAAAAGCGGGAACGATATCATGCTGGCTATTAAAAACCACTGCGGGTGCTTCGATAATTTGATTATCTGCCGGAACTGCCGACGTTTTCATGACTGCACGTCCAAGATTTCCGGTCATGACTTTTGTGCCGCCATGCCGCTCGAACAAGTTGGCGAACGCGAACTTTTTCTTTGTTTGGCAAACCACTGGTCATTGGCCCTGCGGGAATAAAAACAGCGGGCAGGTGACCAAATGACAGGGCAGCCATCACCAATCCCGGCACAATCTTGTCACAAATGCCCAGATACAGGGCACCATCAAACATATTATGAGAAAGCCCAACAGCCGCTGACATGGCAATAACATCACGGCTAAGGAGGGATAACTCCATACCATCCTGGCCTTGTGTTACGCCATCGCACATGGCGGGGACCCCGCCGGCAACCTGACCGACAGCCCCCACAGCCCGCAGAGAATTTTTTAACTTTTGTGGGTAGTCTTCATAAGGCTTGTGGGCGGAGAGCATATCGTTGTAAGAGGTGATAATGGCGATGTCATTATGTGCCATATTCTTCAATGCAATTTTTTCATCACCCTGACAGGCAGCAAGCCCATGAGCCAGATTACCGCAGGCCAGTTGCGCGCGATGGACGGTTTTTGAACGATCGGCATCAATACGAGCTAAATATTGGCGTCGAGTCTCTGTTGAACGTTCAATGATACGTTGTGTAATGCGCGCGACGGTTTCGTTGGTGGCTGTACTGTTCTGGTTTATTGTCATGATAATTGCTCCCGACACCACAATGGTATGTGACTATGGCTTTATTGTTACCGGTAACATTGTTAATGCAATAATTAAAGGATGCAATCAACTTTCGCCAACCACACTATTTATCTGTGATCTACATCAATTTTTAAAGCTGAAACGTAACAGCTTACCAATAAATCCACTGTTTGAATGGCATTCTGGCAAAATCACTTAATTCCACCGTATTCTCGGTTAATGGCTTTTGCCGCGCGCATAACCAGGGCGCCAAGTTCAGTAACACGCTCATCAGAGATACGCGATACTGGACCGGAAATAGAAATAGCGGCAAAGGCTTCATGATGTTCATCATAGATACAGGCAGCAATACAGCGTAATCCTAACGCATGTTCTTCATCATCAAATGAAAAACCTTGCTTGCGGATCTGTTCGAGGTTTTCTGTTAATGCGGCGGCGGTGGTACAAGTATGTTGGGTATAAGTATGCATGCCTTTTTTATGCAGCAATTGGAGGCGTTTTTGTTCAGGCAGCGTCGCAAGCAGGGCTTTACCCGCGCCGGAAGCGTGCATCGGGAGTTTGCTTCCAATGGGTGCGGACATTCTCATCAGCGCATTGCATTGCACTTGATCGACAATCACGGCTTCATATTCATCAAGATTAAGGATGGCAAGGTTAACGGTTTCACCGGAGTCTTCCATTAACTGACGTAATATAGGATGAACTAATACCATCAGATTACGGCTTTGTAAGAAGCTGCTGCCAACGACAAAAGCATGGGAAGCGATCACCCATAACCCTAAATCGCCTATTTGGCGAACAAAACCATGTTGCTGCAAGGTAGTCAAAAGGCGATGGGTGGTGGAGTTAGGCAGACCGGATTGGATCGCCAGATCGGTCAGGGCAACACCAACAGGCGAATCGGAAATGTATTCCAAAAGTGTCAGGCCTCGGCTTAAAGATTGAACCTGACCGCTTGCAGCGGCACCGTTTACTGTTATTTTCGTTTTTTTTGTACGTTTGCTGGCAACGGCTGTGTTCATAAGATGCCCTCTGAATAATCGTTTGTTTGTAGCAACGGTAGCTGTGATGGACACAAAATGGAATTTATTTTCGTTTTCTTATTATGGATGATAACGAGGGGAAAAACACATCCGATGTGTTGGTCGTGAGAATTTAAAGACATGGCATAGGAGTGTTTCGTCAATTTTTAATGAGCGCTGGTTATTTCATCACAATTGAGTGCAATGTACTCTATTATAAGGGAGGTTTGCCCGTGAGTTATGCGATAGAGTTTATTGAAACCCCGATGTTCACCCGGCAGATAAAACAGATCGCCACGGATGATGAGCTTAAAGAATTGCAGCGGGAACTTATTGAATCACCAGATAAAGGTGATCTGATACGTGGTACAGGGGGCTGCGCAAATTCAGGATGGCAACAGGCTCACAGGGGAAAAGCGGTAGTGCCAGAGTGATCTATTTTCTTGCGACCGAAGATATTATTTATTTGGTGATGGCCTATCCGAAAAATACGAAAGATAGCTTAACGGATGCCGAGAAAATAGCACTGAGAAAACTGACTAATTTACTGAAAGGTGAGGTGTAATATGACTTTCTTTGACGAATTAAAAGCTTCTCTCGAAGAAGCAGTAGACATAAAAAATGGTGCCAAATCACCAGATCGAGTCACCCGCTACGAAGTTGCTGACGTAAAAGCCATTCGTGCACAGCTTAACATTTCACAGGCAGAGATGGCGGCTGCATTAGGCACTAGCCTCGATACCATTAAAAGCTGGGAGCAGAAGCGTCGAAACCCGACAGGTCTGGCGGCAAAGGTGCTGGCGATCATCCAAGACGACCCGAGTTTTTTTAAGGCGCTGGCGACACATTAATATTTTGCGTGAGACGGTTCATTCCCATATATACTTGTCTCTTGATCTCTAAGATGTGACCAAGAGACAGCTCTTCATGCGGGTCTTTCTCGCGCAATCGATGTTGAATTTGCTTTTCATCCCCCAAACAAACTCTGATGCAATGTCTGAATGACCTGTTCTGCATCTTTACCCGGAACGAGCAGGCAGACATTATGGCTGCTTGCGCCGCAGCTTATCATGCGGATATTAAAGGACTCCAACACGCCAAAAATCCCTTTTCCCAATCCTTTTGCCCGTGAAAGTTCATTGCCGATAATCGCCACCAGTGCCATATCTTCTTCGACTTCCACACGGCATAACGTAGAAAGTTCAGTGAGTAACGCATTGGTCAGCAGGCTGCCATTGGTACTGGTAGAACCTGTGGTATCCAGCGTCAGGGCGATGCTGACTTCGGAGGTGGTAATCAAATCCACCGAAATATTATGGTGTGACAGTAGGGTAAACACTTCTGCCAGAAAACCTCTTGCATGCAGCATGTTCAGACTATGCAGAGTCAGCAAAGTTTGTTTGCGGCGCAAGGCTAATGCGCGAAACAGCGGGGGATTTTCTGTTTTATCACAAACCACTGTACCGCCTGCCTGTGGATCTTTGCTGGAGCCGACAAATACCGGAATTCCGCAGCGAACAGCCGGTAGCAGTGTGGCGGGGTGGAGAATTTTGGCGCCGAATGTCGCCATTTCTGCCGCTTCATCAAAGGCAATTTTATTGATGCGTTTAGCCGCCGGAACAATACGGGGATCGGTGGTGTAAATGCCCGGAACATCTGTCCAGATATCAACACGTTGTAAACCAAGCGCTTCACCGAGTAAGGCTGCGGTGTAATCACTGCCACCTCGTCCCAGCGTGGTGGTGCGGCCTTTCTCTTCCCGGCCAATAAAACCTTGGGTGATGACGAGGGTATCGTTCAGGCGGGAATAGAGGTGTTCCATTGCCAAAGTGTGGAGCTGGAGAATATCTGGCTCTGCCCGCCCAAAGTTATCATTGGTGCGCATGATCCGGCGGATATCAAACCATTCGGCATTGGTATGGCGTTGTCGTAACAACTCCACAAACAATAAAGTGGACATGATTTCACCGTGGCTAACCAATTCATCAGTCAGAGCGTCTGAAGTGGCAAGCGAAGCGGCTTCTGACAGCATATCAATATTTTCCAACAGGCGGTCAATTTCCTCACGGAGTACATTAACTTCATTCAAGCGGTCAATAATGGCGTACTGAATGTCACGGATTTGTTTCAGGCAGCTCTCCCGCTTATCACTATTGCAGCCAGCCGCCAAGGCAACCAGCAAATTGGTTACGCCAGCAGAAGCTGACAGAACGACCACCCGGACATGGGCGTTTGCCAAAATAATATCGGCGCAATGACTCATGGCGTCAAAGTCTGCCACACTAGTACCACCAAATTTTGCTACAACATATTGCGAGTTAGGAGATGAAACAGCACACATGAATGATAACCTTTTGTTTGGAGAATCGTTCGGAGAGTCGGCTGTTAGAAATATCGGGTTAGGCGCACTGAGTCAATGTTTGACGATGAAGCATAAATAATTTTCATGATGGCAATGAGATTATCGTTTTTGCCTATCTTCACAATTAAGGCTGGAAATCACGGGCTATTTTGACCAATATCAGTAAGTACAAGGAAAGGGAGACTCATCACAGCATTAAATCGTTACAATCTGTGCATTCCTATTGTTTATTGACCGTTGATAGAGAGCATTATTCATGAAAAACATCAACCCTAGCCAGACCGAAGCTTGGAAAGCATTACAACAGCATTTTGAGCAAATGAAAGATGTGCATTTGCGGGATCTGTTTGAACAGGACAAAGAACGGTTTACGGCATTCTCTGCGACATTTGATCAGCAGATCCTGGTGGATTACGCCAAAAACCGCATTACCGCAGAAACACTGGAGAAGTTACAGGCATTGGCGCAGGAAACCGATTTAGCCAGTGCCATTCGCAGTCTGTTCTCTGGGGAAAAGATCAATCGTACTGAAGATCGTGCTGTGCTGCATATTGCCCTGCGTAACCGTAGTAATACCCCGATTATGGTGGATGGGGAAGATGTGATGCCGCAAGTCAATGCGGTGCTGGCGAAAATGAAATCATTCAGTGAACGCATCATCTGTGGCGAGTGGAAAGGCTATACGGGCAAAGCGATTACCGATGTCGTGAATATAGGCATTGGCGGTTCTGATCTTGGCCCTTATATGGTGACAGAAGCCCTGAAAGCGTATAAAAATCACCTGAATATGCATTTTGTTTCCAATGTTGATGGAACCCACATTGCCGAAACACTCAAAACCTTAGATCCAGAAACCACCTTATTTTTGATTGCTTCCAAGACATTTACCACGCAAGAAACCATGACCAATGCACATTCTGCCCGTCATTGGTTCCTGCAACGTGCCGTTGATGAAGCACATATCGCGAAACATTTTGCAGCATTATCCACCAATGAACCGGAAGTCACCAAATTCGGTATCGATCCACAAAACATGTTTGAGTTTTGGGATTGGGTAGGCGGCCGTTATTCGCTTTGGTCTGCCATTGGCTTATCCATTGTACTTTCTATCGGTTATGACAATTTCGAACAGTTGCTGAGTGGCGCCCATGCCATGGATAACCACTTTGAGCAGACTACTTTTGAACAAAACCTTCCTGTTTTGCTGGCACTGATCGGCATCTGGTACAACAATTTCTTTGGTGCGGAAACTGAAGCGATTCTGCCTTATGATCAATATATGCACCGTTTTGCCGCCTATTTCCAACAAGGCAACATGGAATCAAATGGTAAATACATCGATCGGAATGGCAATCCGGTGAATTACCAGACCGGGCCGATTATCTGGGGTGAACCCGGCACTAATGGCCAGCATGCTTTCTACCAGCTTATCCATCAGGGAACTAAACTGATCCCGTGCGATTTTATTGCACCGGCAATTAGCCATAATCCGGTTAGCGATCATCATGGCAAACTGCTATCTAACTTCTTTGCACAAACGGAAGCGCTGGCATTTGGTAAAACACAGGCGCAGGTGGAAGCTGAATTTGCGGCAGCCGGAAAAAATGCCCAAGACGTGGCGAATATTGTGCCATTCAAAGTGTTTGAAGGTAACCGTCCAACTAACTCCATTTTATTGCGTGAAATTACCCCATTCAGTTTGGGGGCATTAATTGCCATGTATGAACATAAGATCTTTGCTCAGGGGGCGATTTTGAATATTTTCTCATTTGACCAATGGGGCGTAGAACTGGGCAAACAATTGGCGAACCGTATTCTGCCTGAACTGCATGATGCTGAAGCGGTAACTGGCCATGACAGCTCGACAAATGGCCTGATTAACCGGTTCAAAGAATGGCGTTAATCTGAGTTCCCCATGATTTAATTTCTCCTCACCTTAATAGGCTCGCTGCATTTTAAGAGGCATTGATTATCTCCCTGCGCTGCGGGGAGATAATCAGCAGCTTTCATCTTGCGGGCTGTGATTTGAAGTTTCCGGGGTATACGTGTTGTTATTAAGGTGAGTTTTTTGTGATTTACATAATTTGTTACCAACTTTTTATTTTATTAGTCTGCAACATGATATCCTCACTCCCCATTCGTTGTGCTGTCGGGGAAATTGATATTCCCCGCAATGGGAAAATGACATGGCAGATGACACAATATTAACCCCAACTTCCATCCACTGGTTATCGGCAAGTGAGACTGACTTTATTCCTGAATCTATTTTAGATTGGCTGATGGAAGTCGGTTCAATGACACGCCGTTTTGAACAACATTGTCAGCATGTATCGGTTGCTCCTTTTCGGGAAGGCTTTATTACGTTGGAACAGTTAGGTGATGAAAGTCAGCACTTACCTGTAAGTGAAAAGTACTGGCTACGTGAAATTGTCCTGTATGGGGATAATGTCCCGTGGCTTTTGGGGCGTACCCTTATTCCAGAGGAAACACTCACTGGCCCAGATAAAAAATTGGTTGATGTAGGCACTGTGCCACTTGGACGTTATCTTTTTAGTGGTAATAATCTAACGCGGGATTATATTCAAATAGGTCAGCAGGGGGATCGTTGGGCACGTCGTTCTTTATTGAGGTTGTCGGGCAAACCACTGCTACTCACAGAGGTTTTTCTACCGGAATCACCAGCATATAAGATCAATAAAATGAAAAGGGAGAAAGAGATTGAAGGTCTGTATGACGCAAACTAAATGGCGTGCTTATTGCCGTTTAATGCGTATCGATAAACCCATTGGCGCATTATTACTATTATGGCCAACATATTGGGCATTGTGGATCGCCGCAAAAGATCTGCCGGATTTGCACGTACTGATCGTCTTTACTGTCGGCGTATTTTTCATGCGCGCTGCGGGATGCTGCATTAATGATTTCGCAGACAGAAAATTTGATGGGTATGTAGAACGGACAAAATCTCGTCCTCTGCCTAGTGGTGACATCACCGAAAAAGAAAGCAAAATCTTGTTTGCCACACTGGTACTCATCTCTTTCGCGCTGGTTTTGACACTGAATAAAATGACGATTGCACTGTCGGTCGTTGGTTTGGCACTGGCGTGGATTTACCCGTTTGTTAAGCGTGTCAGCCATCTGCCACAAGTTGTATTGGGTGCTGCTTACGGCTGGTCAATTCCGATGGCGTTTGCCGCAGTAAGTGAGTCCTTACCTTTAGAATGCTGGCTATTATTTTTAGCTAACATCATCTGGTCTGTGATTTATGATACCCAGTATGCCATGGTTGATCGTGACGATGACCTGAGGATCGGCGTAAAATCGACCGCCGTGCTTTTTGGGCGCTTTGATAAACTGATCATTGGTATTCTGCAATTCATCATGCTGGGTATTTTAGTTTTCGTTGGCAGGGTGGTGAATCTGGGGGGAATATATTATTGGACGGTATTGTTGGCGACCGCACTATTCGTTTTTCAGCAGAAACTGATCATAAATCGGGAGCGATCCGCCTGTTTTCAAGCGTTTATGAACAATAATTATGTCGGTCTTGTTCTGTTCCTCGGTATCTTTTTCAGCTATA
>NZ_JAQRFK010000073.1 GCF_028598745.1 Xenorhabdus sp. IM139775 | reverse complement strand
AAGCATGAGAGTTACCTCGTGTTTTGTATGAAGTTTGGACACCTTTATCAAAACCGGTAACTCTCAACCTTGCAAGGGCTAATTGTCAGATCAAGTAGAGACTAATACATATTATCGCGTGTGATCGGCGATATCCGCTGTTTTCCAATGGTTGCAACCATCTTGCTCCTGCTTACTGATGCCGTTTTTTATCGTTTGTTTTTCGACGAGAAATCGCCCAAACCGCAGCGATATTACGTGCTGTTACCTGCAAGTTCCCAGCGCCATTGGCAAGGGCATCTGGAAGGGTACACACCTCCGGTATGATGGAAAATACGGCATCCAGCCCATGTTGATGGACAACATGATAATCCCGGCTCATACTTCCGACTAAGGCGATCGTGGGAATAGCAAACTTTTTCGCAACACGGGCAACACCAATCGGGGTTTTACCGTGCAGGGTTTGGCTATCCAGACGACCTTCCCCTGTAATGACCAGATCCGCGCCCTGAATAGCCTCTTCCAGTTTCAAGGTTTCGATCACAATCTCAATACCTGACTGTAATTTCGCCCCCAGACATCCCAATAACGAAGCCCCCATTCCCCCCGCCGCGCCGGCACCAGCGGCATCAATGATGCTTTTCCCTGTCAGGGATTCCATTTTCATTCCATAATGACGCAATGCAGAATCCAGCAATTTAACCATCTCCGGGGTTGCCCCTTTTTGTGGACCAAATACGGCTGATGCCCCCAATTCACCACATAGCGGGTTATTCACATCACAAGCCACCGTCAGTTCAATCTGCCCAAGGCGTGGATCAAGGCGGGTTAAGTCGATACTTTCCAGCCGAGTCAATGCTGCGCCGCCAAATGGCAATATCCGGCCGTCACCATCCCATAAATGCGCCCCCAGTGCCTGCATCATCCCTGCGCCACCATCGTTGGTTGCACTGCCCCCAATGCCTAAAATGAGTTTGCGCGCACCATGTTCCAACGCAGCCAGAATCAGCTCTCCCGTTCCATAACTCGTCGTTAGCAACGGATCGCGCTGTTTCATCGGCACCAAATGCAAACCAGAAGCGGCGGCCATTTCAATCACGGCAGTGTTTCCATCGCCAAGCAAACCAAAAAATGCCTCAACAGGCTGCCCCAAGGGATCGGTGACACTACATGCGATACGTTTCCCCCCCGTGGCAGCAACCAGTGATTCGACTGTCCCTTCCCCACCATCCGCCATAGGCAATTTGAGATAGTTTGCGTGTGGATAAACTTCCTTAAATCCCCGCTCTATCGCCTGTGCGACTTGCAGGGCACTTAGGCTTTCCTTAAACGAATCAGGGGCAATCACAATTTTCATCATGGAGTTTCCTCGGTTTTCTGACACACATAAAAAAAGCGATAAATAAATTATCGCTTTTTAATCCGGCCAGAAGAGCTGTCGTCTGAGAAATTACGCTTCAATCGCCAGTCGCAATTTCTTCATTGCATTTTTTTCTAGCTGTCTAACGCGTTCGGCAGATACACCGTATTTGTCTGCCAGTTCTTGCAAGGTGGTTTTGTTATCATCATCCAACCAACGGGAACGAATGATGTCTTGGCTACGCTCATCCAGCCCCTCCATCGCGACAGAGAGTTTATCCGCTGCGTGGTTTTCCCAATTATCTTCTTCAATGCCATCCGCAAAGTCAGAAGCCTTGTCCTGCAAATACAGCACCGGAGCCACAGGGTGGTTGTCATGGTTGTCATCATCAGAGGACATATCAAATGCCATATCCTGCGCTGACATACGAGATTCCATCTCACGGACGTCTTTGCTGGTCACGCCCAATTCTTTGGCGACCATCTCAACTTCATCCTGATTGAACCACCCCAGACGTTGTTTCGCCTTGCGCAAATTAAAGAACAGCTTGCGCTGGGCTTTTGTTGTTGCGACTTTCACAATACGCCAATTACGTAATACGTATTCATGAATTTCTGCCTTAATCCAGTGAACAGCAAAGGACACCAGACGAACGCCCACTTCTGGATTAAATCGACGAACCGCTTTCATCAGGCCAATATTACCTTCCTGAATCAAATCCGCTTGCGGCAGACCATAACCGGCATAACTGCGGGCAACATGAACAACGAAGCGCAGGTGAGAAAGAATCAGCTTTTTCGCTGCATCCAGATCTCCCTGGTAATGCAGCCTTTTTGCCAGTTCCCTCTCTTCCTCTGCGGAAAGCATAGGGTAAGAATTGGAGGCACGAATGTATCCTTCCAAACTACCTTGTGGAACTAATGCCAAAGTTTGCATTTCTTTTGTCATTCAAATTCTCTCAAAATTAGATCCAAATTGATGGCCTTCAAGTTTGCCTGAGTTAACCCATAAGGTTTATTCAAGCCAAAGATACGCTTATTTTACCACCATAGCGATCAGATTCAAATCGTCTCAATGGTGTAAATATCAATACAAATCCATAACTGTGATTATGACAACGATTAAGCGCAAAAGTTCACTTGCGAGCCTTAAAACCGCCTTTATTCCGGCCTGAAACGACGCAAATGCTGAATTGTCGCAAACCATGCCGCAATCCAGCCAATCATACCCGAAACAAGGACTAATAAGAGTGATTCATCCCACCCCAAACCATGCAGCCTAAAACTGGTGCCAAAAACACTCGCGACTTCTGTGACCACATCGGAAAGTTTCCACACCAGCAGAGAGGAGAGGATCAGGGAAAATGTTGCGCCCAGCGCCCCCAGTAAGGCACCACCATTCAGGAAAGGACGCAGAATAAAACCATCCGTTGCCCCTATCAGCTTCATAACATTAATCGTCTCACGGCGGCTAAAGATACTCAGCCGGACGCTGTTACCAATGACCAAGAGCAGCGCAACCACCATCAGAATACCTATCACGGCCGCAATTCTGCCGACAAGGACGGTCAAGGCGGTCAGGCGGGCAAACCAGCTATCATCCATCCTGACGTCTTCAATGCCTTTAATCTGCGCAACCTGATCGCGCAATGTCGTGAGTGTCTGGGCGCTTTGGAAATTCAATTCAGGAGAGACAATGGCGACCGCCGGCAACGGGTTTTCCTCCAGCAAATCCAAGGCACTGGCAAAACCCGACCATGCCCGGAATTCGTTGACAGCGTCTTCACGGGAAAGATAATTCACCGATTTCACGCCATCCATGCCTTTCAACTGATCAATGACCTGTTTGACGCTATTGTCATTCAGTGACTTATCCAAATAGACCGTGAGTTGCGGGATCGGATACCACTGCATCACGGCTTGATCAACGTTTTTCCAAACGATATAAAACACACTCGGTAAGGTCAGGGAAATGGCTATCACCATAATAGTCAACAGCGTTGCCAACGGCTGGCGGAACATATCGGACAGCGTACTTTTCCACGCATAACGCCACTGCACACGCCATCCCCCTTTCAATGACTTGGACTTGGATTTGGGGGACGATTTTTTTTTCGCTGAATGACGGACATGCTTAATCATGATGTCCTCCTTGCATGCGCCCCTGATTCAGAGTCAAGATACGGTAATTTCTTCGTTCAATAAGGGCGGTATCATGAGTCGCCATCAGAACGGTCACACCCACCCGGTTAAATTCTTCAAACAGACGGATGATCCCCTCGGATAATGCCCCGTCCAAATTTCCCGTCGGTTCATCCGCCAGCAATACCGTTGGCTTATTCACCACCGCGCGGGCGATACCAACACGCTGTTGTTCTCCGCCAGAAAGTTGAATGGGGAAATTTTTCGCTTTGTCCAGCAAGCCGACCTTATCTAATGCCGCAGATACCCGTCGGCGAATATCCTCAGCACTGGCCCCTGAGATGATCAGCGGCATGGCGACGTTCTCGTATACCGTGCGATCAAAAAGCAGGTGATGGTCCTGAAAAATCATACCGATCTGACGGCGCAGAAAGGGGATTTCACGGGGTTTTAGTCGGCTGATGTCATGACCAGAAAACCCGATATGACCGGCACTGGGACGCTCGATGCCACAGATAAGTTTCAACAGTGTGCTTTTACCCGCCCCTGAATGACCGGTTAAAAATGCCATTTCTCCTGGAAGTAGGTGAAAATCCACCCCTTGCAGCGCCTGCCGCCCTCCCAGATAGGCTTTACTGACCTGTTCAAAGCGAATCATTGATAGTTAATCCTCTCTGGCAAAAAGAGCCTCAATAAAATCGTCTGCCTTAAATGGACGGAGATCTTCAATGCCTTCACCCACCCCAATGTAGCGGATTGGGATCTCAAATTGGTCGGCAATGGCGAAGATAACGCCCCCTTTCGCCGTCCCATCCAGTTTGGTCAGTGAAATACCCGTCAATCCCACCGCTTCATGGAATAGTTTAGCCTGACTTACTGCATTTTGACCTGTGCTGGCATCCAGTATCAGCATAATTTCATGAGGTGCCTCTTCGTCCAGTTTTTTCATCACTCGAACGATTTTTTTCAGTTCTTCCATCAAATGAGATTTGTTCTGCAAACGCCCTGCGGTATCGGCGAGCAGGACATCAACACCTTTGGCCTTGGCTGACTGGATAGCATCAAAAATCACTGAGGCGGGATCGGCACCGGTATGTTGGGCAATGACAGGGATTTTGTTGCGTTCGCCCCAAACCTGTAACTGTTCTACCGCCGCCGCCCGGAAGGTATCCCCGGCTGCCAGCATGACGGATTTCCCCTGCGACTGGTATTGACGCGCCAATTTACCAATGGTGGTCGTTTTACCCACACCATTCACGCCCACCATCAGAATGACATAAGGTGATTTATTTTCGATCGCCAGCGGCTTATCAACTTTCACCAGAATGTCTGACATCTCTTCTTTCAGTTTAGTGTAAAGTGCTTCCGCATCTTTCAACTCCTTGCGACTGGCGTGTTCTGTCAGGCTAGTGATGATCTTGCGGGTGGTTTCGACACCCACATCGGCAATCAACAGATGCTCTTCCAGTTCTTCAAACAGGTCATCATCAATCTTCTTACCGCGGAATAACCCCAGGAAACCGGAACCCAGATTTTGACGGGTTTTAACTAAGCTGCGTTTCAGGCGAGCAAAGAATCCTTCTTTGGTTGGCCGCTCTTGTTCCTTCGGTAAGGCGGCTTCTTCCGCTAAACGTTGTTGCTCGGCTTCCTCTGCTGCACGGCGAGCGGCTTCTTCCGCTAAACGCTGCTGCTCGGCTTCCTCTGCTGCACGGCGGGCGGCTTCTTCCGCTAAACGCTGCTGCTCCGCCTCTTCTGCGGCACGACGGGCGGCTTCTTCCGCTAAACGCTGCTGCTCGGCTTCCTCTGCTGCACGGCGGGCGGCTTCTTCCGCCGCGACGCTTTCTTGTTCCTCTTGCTGTTGCTTATCTTGACGACCAAGTCCAAACCAAGAGAAGAAACCCTTTTTTTTCTCTTTTGCCATCGGCCACTACACTCCTCGCGGTTAATATTAGGTATGGGTCGTTATATCCACTGAGATAGGTTCTAACGGTGATAAAATCCAGTCTAACATTTTCATCACACCACAACACATATCTATAAAGGATTTCGTGGTAAATTAATCAATGGATATCTTCGTTTTCACTCACTTTTTGTCTCCGCCAGAGATGATTTAATCGCATCGGATGACAAATACTTAAGTTATGTAAATTATGACTAAAAAACCACAGCGCGCGTCTTTGGGACAAATCCGCATTATTGGCGGAAAATGGCGCGGGAGAAAATTACCGGTGCCGGATAGTACCGGCCTGCGCCCAACCACCGATCGCGTCCGCGAGACACTTTTTAACTGGCTTATGCCAACGATTCAGGGCGCTCGTTGCCTAGATTGTTTTTCCGGCAGTGGCGCTCTCGGGTTTGAGGCTTTGTCACGTTATGCAAGTCACGCAACCTTCATTGAATACGAGCGCAATGTGGCGAAACAATTATCGGCTAACTTAGCCACGCTGAGCGCCGAAAATGCCCATGTGGTACAAGGTAATGCACTACAATACCTTAACAGCATCGGCACACCGTTTGATGTGATTTTCCTCGATCCGCCATTCCGTCAGGGAATGTTGGCTGAAACAATCAATTTATTGGAAACCCGTGGTTGGCTGGCAGAAGAAAGCTGGATTTATGTTGAGGCAGAAGCAGAATCTGCTGCGACAGAAGTTCCGACGAACTGGCAACTACACCGGGAAAAAATCGCCGGGCAAGTGGCTTACCGGTTATATATTCGTCACCCGCAGTCTGGTGTCCAAACAGCTTAAACACGATTTTGGAGTCGATGATGTTTATTCAATTAGGAAGAGGGATCATGCTCTTGGTTTGGGGGATCATGATCTTCAATTTGTTTCACCCATTCCCTAAGCCATTAAGATATTTTATGGATATTGCAATGGTATTTACGGTCATCATGCATGCTTTTCAGTTACTACTGCTGAAAAATTCCCAACCTAAAGATCAAAAACTGTCGAGTTTTCTCCAGACCAAGATCTTCTTTTTCGGGGTCTTTGAATTATTGGTCTGGCAAAAAAAACAACAAAAAGAGCAAAAGCGAGGGAAAAAATAACTTTCCATATCCCGTGATCCATTCTGGCGCATCAATGAGTCACTCAAGGCATGACTCATTGACGTGCAGGTTCCTTGGAAAATCTGTTTTTGATAATAAAAGTTTTTGATAATAAAACGGATGTTGAAAATTCATTCACTATTCCTATGATAATTTTCCAATCCTCAGCCAAGGATTGAGGAACATAACAACAAGAGAAAAGATATTGATGATGAGAACATATCTCAGATAGCACAAATCATCAAAAGAATCCCGCTTATCGGGTTTGACTCTGGAGTTCACTCCAACGTGTAGAGTTAACGTTAATAATCAATATTAACTCTTTAAGAGGTCGCCTATGTTCCCCACGTCCCAAAAACATAAGCAATCACAGGGCAATTCTTCATCTTTTCCAAAAGATGATCATCAGCATGTTGCCAATCATTCTTGTTGTTCCACCGGCGCAGCACATTCTCATGAACATGAGCATAAACATCCCCATGAACATTCTCATGAGCATTCTCATGAAAATAGCGGTGCACACTGTTCACACGATCATGCCCATGCCATACAAGATAACCCCCCTCCCGAATTAACGGCGCAGCAACGTTTTCATTGGACTATTCAGGGCATGGATTGCCCAAGCTGTGCAGGCAAGATCGAAAATGCGGTGAAAAAACTGCCAGATGCCAAGCAGGTCAAGGTGTTGTTTACCACGGAGAAACTGGTGGTCGATGCGGATATTGATATTCGTGCCGCCGTTGAGCAGGCCGTAAAACAGGCGGGCTTTGAAATCAAAGAGGCAAGTTCGGCCTCTAAACTGCCTCCGGCAGTCAATCACTGGAAGACTTTCGCCCCAATCCTGATTCTGGCCGCCCTGATGTTCGTCAGTTGGGGAATATCAGCAGCCCATGCGCCCGCAGGGCGGATCGCTTTCATCATCACAACGCTGATTGGGTTATATCCGGTCGCGACCAAGGCTATCAAACTGATTCGTTCTGGCACCCCTTTTGCCATTGAAACGTTGATGAGTGTTGCTGCCATTGGTGCTTTGTTCATTGATGCCACCGCAGAAGCCGCGATGGTCATTCTTCTGTTCAAATTAGGGGAGATACTGGAATCTTATGCCGCAGGACGCGCACGCCGTGGCGTCAGTGCATTGATGGCACTGGTTCCTGATCAAGCCTTGCTGATTAAAGAGGGGAAAAAGAAAACCATATCAGCGGCGGAGCTGCGTCCGGGCGATATCATTGAAATCGCCCCGGGTGCCCGCTTACCGACGGATGCCGAGCTACTCAGCCCATTTGCCAGTTTTGATGAAAGTGCCCTGACGGGTGAATCTGTTCCGGTTGAGCGGTTGCAGGGAGAAAAGGTCGCCGCGGGCTGCCTTTCTGTCGATAGTGCGGTGCAGATGAAGGTGATCTCTGAACCCGGCCATAATGCCATTGATCGCATTCTTCAACTGATTGAAGAAGCGGAAGAACGTCGGGCGCCAATTGAACGTTTTATCGACCGGTTCAGTCGTATCTATACGCCGTTGATTATCTTGTTCTCGGCGCTGGTGGTATTGATTCCACCGCTGTTGTTTGCCGGTTCATGGGAAACTTGGGTCTACCGTGGCCTGACTCTGCTCTTGATTGGTTGCCCTTGCGCACTGGTCATCTCGACGCCTGCCGCAATTACTTCCGCACTGGCCGCAGCGACCCGTCGTGGCTCCCTAATCAAAGGCGGGGCAGCCTTAGAGCAACTGGGTTCAGTAAGCACAATTGCACTGGATAAAACCGGCACCTTGACCGAAGGAAAACCTCAGGTCACTGACATTGAACCCGAGGAAAATATCAGCGCAGAAACCCTGCTGGCACTGGCCGGTGCGGTAGAAAGTGGCTCCCATCACCCATTGGCAAAAGCGATCCTGAATGCCGCAGAAAATCGAGGCGTGACTATTGTCGAAGCTGAACATCGCAAGGCTCTGGCTGGAAAAGGGGTTGAAGGGCAATTATCGGGGCAGAAAATTCTCGTCGCCGCCCCTGGCAGATTGCCGGAAAATACGTTGTCTGAGAAATGGCAACAACGAGTGACCGCACTGGAAAACAGTGGCAAAACAGCCGTTGCTGTTATTCGGGATAAACAACTGGTGGGGCTGATAGCGATGCAGGATACCTTGCGTCAGGATGCCATAGACGCTATCCGTATCCTGAAAAAACAAGGCATAGATGCTGTGATGCTGACCGGTGATAATCCCCGTGCCGCTGCCGCCATTGCGAACCGATTGGGCATTGATTATCGTGCCGGGCTGTTACCTGAAGATAAAGTGAAAGCGGTCACTGAGTTGAATCAAAAACACCGCACCATGATGGTCGGCGATGGCATCAACGATGCCCCGGCGATGAAAGCGGCCAGTATCGGCGTTGCCATGGGCAGCGGCACGGATGTTGCGTTGGAAACCGCCGACGCCGCCCTGACGCACAACCGATTGACCGGCTTACCTGAAATTATCGCGCTGTCCCGAACAACCCATTACAACATCCGCCAAAATATCACCATTGCATTGGGCTTAAAGGCGATATTTCTTATCACGAGCCTATTGGGTATCACCGGGCTATGGATGGCGGTTCTGGCCGATTCGGGCGCTACGGCATTGGTCACCGCAAACGCAGTCCGGCTGCTGAGGATCAAATCACAGAAGTAATAATAAACTGAAAAGGTGCATGCTAACACTACGCACCTTTTCAAAATAACAATGGATGACATAAGATTTGCTATTAAGGAAAAAAGGAAAATGGCACTCAGCGAGGTGATAAGTTGACCAAATGCCATACTTAAAGCCTAGCACGGTGCCTCTTTTTTGCCAGTTAATTATACAGTCTTTTCTCAATTAAACAGAATGTTCGTTTTTTTTCAGCAGGTATCGATAAGGTGTTTGTTCTGTCTCTTGGGCGATCAGTGCATGATCCATGAAGCGACAGAATCCCGGAATATCACGGGTGGTCGCCGGATCATCCGCAACAATCAACAACGTCTGACCCGCCGTCATATGGCGAACCGTTTTGCGCACCATCATGACAGGCTCCGGGCAACGCAGTCCCAATGTATCAAGTGTTTTGTCGGGGTTGGCAAAAACATCGGACATAACAATCTCTGTAGGTTCAAACAATTTATGGCAATGGATTATATTACAAAATATCGTCAACTGCCGTACTTTACTTTTAGTGTGCAATTCGTATGATCCGACTGCCTGATCCTTCAGGTAAACTGATTTTTTGGGTTCCCTCACCCCATCCACCAAAAAGGTACAATATGTTCCAATTGACTGCGCAACAACGCGCCACGGCATTGATCTGGCTTTCGCTGTTTCACATTTTGATCATTACTTCCAGTAACTATCTGGTGCAATTGCCTATCTCCATTTTGGGTTTTCATACCACTTGGGGAGCGTTCACCTTTCCCTTTATCTTTTTGGCGACTGACCTGACCGTGCGTATTTATGGTGCGCCATTGGCTCGCCGGATCATTATTTCCGTCATGCTGCCGGCATTACTGATCTCTTATCTGATTTCAGCGCTGTTTTTCCAAGGAACCTGGCAGGGGTTCGAAACATTGGGCACCTTTAATCTGTTTGTCGCCCGGATTGCAGCCGCCAGCTTTATGGCCTATGTGCTTGGCCAGATATTAGATGTCGGTGTCTTCAATCGCCTTCGCCAAAAAGGTCGCTGGTGGATAGCACCGGCTACCGCCATGTTTTTCGGTAATATGTTCGATACGCTGGCCTTTTTCTTTATCGCGTTTTACCGCAGCACTGACGCATTTATGGCGACACATTGGGTAGAAATTGCGTTAGTGGATTATGCTTTCAAACTGTTTATCTGCATGCTCTTCTTCCTGCCGGCTTATGGCATTTTGTTGAATTTGATCCTGAGATATTTTTTCGCCCAAGCCGTGGATAAGACGCTGATCAAAGTCAACTAACAAAACAGCACCCTGAATTAATCAGGGTGTCAAACGTTCCTGCGAATGTTTCCGCTAAAATCCCCCATTTCCTGCTTTTGCTCATCACTTCTTTGTCTATTTTGTCGTATGGTTTTGTCGTATAGTGTCGATGGGCAGGTAAACTCATACTAAGGGATATTTCTTATGCTGAAAGTGATCCAGTCTCCATCCAAATATATCCAAGGGCCAGGTGCGTTATCCCACATTGGTCGATACACCAAAATGCTTGCTGACCACGTCTTCGTCATTGCCGATGATTTCGTCATGAACCTGATTGGGGATACCGTCAGCAAGAGTCTGGAAGAACACGAAGTCACCAGCCATTTCGAGCTTTTCAATGGCGAATGTAGCCGCAGCGAGATCCAACGCTTGTCTGCCATTCTGCTGCAACATCAATGTCAGGCTATCATCGGGATCGGGGGAGGGAAAACGATTGATACTGCCAAGGCGATCGCACACGAATCCCAAATACCCGTGATTATTTCGCCTACCCTTGCTTCAACCGATGCACCAACCAGTGCCCTTTCTGTGCTTTACACGGAACTGGGTGAATTCGACAGCTATTTGTTCTATCCACAAAATCCCAATATCGTGCTGATGGATACCAGTATCATTGCCAAAGCACCCGTTCGTCTGCTTGTGGCAGGCATGGGGGATGCGCTAGCCACCTACTTTGAGGCGCGAGCCAATAGCGCCGCCCATAAACCCACGATGGCTGGCGGTGCGACGTCCACCACCGGGTTGGCCTTGGCAAAACTGTGTTATAAGACCTTGCTGGCGGAAGGTTATAAAGCAAAACTGGCGGTAGACGCCGGCGTCAGTACACCGGCAGTTGAAAATATTGTGGAGGCCAATACCTATCTGAGCGGCATTGGTTTTGAAAGTGCGGGCTTGGCGGCCGCCCACGCCATCCACAATGGCTTTACTGTGCTGGAAGAGTGCCATCACCTCTATCATGGCGAAAAAGTGGCGTTTGGTACCCTGACACAATTGATATTAGAAAACAGCCCAAGTGAAGAGTTGGAAACCGTGCTCGATTTCTGCGTACAAGTCGGCCTGCCCGTCACGCTGGAACAATTGGGCTTACGTGATAATGAAAAGCTGCATCAAAAAATCATGCAAGTCGCTATCGCAAGCTGCGCCGAAGGTGAAACCATCCACAATATGCCATTTGTGGTAACACCAGAGCAGGTTTACGCCGCGATTTTGGCCGCAGACCGGATGGGAAAAGATTGGTTGTATTAAGTGATTGAGAAAATAATTCGACTGCTTTTGGGCGGGAATTCCCGCCCTGACGGTTTTTTAAGCTATTCAGATATGATGAACAATATAACGCGTGCTACGCCCACCAGCTTCCGTTTTTTCCAAACAACCGAATGCTGCCAGATGATTTAGGTGTCGGGTCGCAGTGGCTCGACTCACTTTAGCCACTTTCTGATATTGGCTGCTATTAATTCCTTGTTGAAAATCACCATCCAACATTCTGTTCAATACCTTTACTTGTTCCTGACTCAGTTGGCTCTGATCAACACGACGCCAGAATCGCGTTTTTTTCACTGTACCCTCAATTTGCTTCAATTTAGCAACGAGGGTGCTATTGAGTGTTTGCAGAAACCACACCATCCAGTCAGTAATATCCAAGCCACCGCGCTGAGTTTGTTCCAGTATTTCGTAATACTGCTTACGGCATTCACAAATACTCACTGACATGGCATAAAACCGAATCGAGCGGCTTTCTCCTTGTGCCAATACTAAATCAGTCAGGAAACGGGTAATGCGCCCATTACCATCTTCCATCGGATGCAACGTGACAAACCATAAATGGACGATGGCTGCCCGCAAGATCGGATCAAGGTTGAAGACATCACGAGATTGATTGAACCAGGCAATAAATTTTGCCAGTTCGTCCTGTAATTTTTCGGCGGGGGGAGCTTCAAAATGAACAATCGGTTTATCTATTCTGCCGGAGATAACTTCCATTCCTCCATACCGCAATTGCCCTCCCTTGATTGGATTAAACACTGTATAACCCGTGGGAAACATCAATTCGTGCCATTTCAAAATGCGTTTAAGCGTCAGAGGTTCGTTATATCTTTCCACCACATCCAAGGCAATTTCGGCCATCCCCTCAGACTGTTCACTGGTTGGATAGGGCTTGACTTCACTGATCCCTAATCGATTTGCCAATGAAGAGCGTACTGATGCCGCATTTAACTTTTCACCTTCTATTTCACAGGAATAGAGAATGCTGGCAAGAAGGGTATCCAGCGTTGCTTGCTCTGTACTTTCAACGTCAGATTTTCCTAGCAGCAGCCCTTGATGAAAATGGATTTTCCGCAACATAGGCTTTAGTGCATGCTCATCCCATTGGAAGTCAGGCCAATGTTCTTGTTCCCAGATCCACATTGAATTTCACCTTATGATGCCAATCGTCGAACCATTCTACTCATTCTATGAGGCGAATAACATTGTTATTTGCCTCATCAGACACTATCAGTTAACCATGCAGCTCGTGATCACTATTTTGTTTTCAATTTATGGCATCATTCCCCTGTAGAAGAGTGCCCGCCGATTTGGACGAAATCGTCAGTAATACCGAATATATCCGTCCCCAGTAAACCACGCCAAATTTCATCAACGCGTTGATCCAATTCACCAAATGTTAACGTTTCATCTGGATCAGAAACAGCGATGTCATTTGGGATCATTCTTGCCAACTCAGCCAGCCGAGAAGGCACGTTGTTAAACCTCGGTTCTAGCTCTGCGGTCATATCACTGATATTACAACCAAATTCAGGTTTAACAGCAGAAGCGTTTTTTTGCCCGGAAGTAAATGCTGTGTGTAATATTGCCTTGTGTGTGTCAGTATTCATAATGATGTTCTCATTCCGAGCCTCATTGGTTTCATCACTTTTCATGATGAATAGAGGCATCAATGCGGGTAGTTGTTATCTTTCAATTGTTGTCTACATTCAGTATTTGCCAATACCGTATGTTGACGCGAATTGAATGAGAAAAATAAATTGCGAAAATCTATCGCGAATTTAATAAACCTATTAACTAATATTAATTTGTAATCTTTTATTAATTAAACAATCAACTTATATAAAGCTAATCACCATTTGGAAAACAGAGTGTATTACGCCGATACAGCCTGTCACCAAGCCTAATCAACATATTGATATTATTATGTTTTACAACCAAAATGGCCATTCACCCCTGCTTAGGCATTGCGATCATAAACATGAATAACCATTTGTAGTAATATCCGTTATTTTGAATTTTAATTTCAAACATTTTATTTGTAACCGCGTTATAAAAAACGCAAAACAGGTAAATAAAAATAATTTACATGGAAAAATGAGAATATTATTTAAATAACACCATAAGGTAAATAGTATAATTTGTTAAATACAGCGGACAGAAAAATACTACCGTTTATTTATTAGATAACTTTTATAATAGGAACGTTTGTGTGGGTTCTGTTTATCTTATTTTTTTCATGGTTATTTAATCAGGAAAATTTGTATCAGGAAAATCCCCCTAACAATGATGAGCTTTTATTTGGTCGATAATATCAACAAACCTTAAACTCGCGGAAATAAAAAATAACCCAAAAAGCGGTCTACTGTGACAGTAATCACACTAACATAAATAAATTGCATTCAAAAAAAGTGCTAAATCACTCAAAATTATCGACTTTGCGAAATTATATCTATATGTTAGCGATACCTCACAGTCATATAAGGTCGTTTTCAGCTAATATTAGCTTCGATATAGAAAATAAATAGTCAAAATTTTCGTTTAACACCATCACTGCTTAATGGTGGTGATTCGCTCATACAAAAGTCACGTGGAGACAAGAAATATGTTAAGTATTTTCAAGCCGGCGCCTCATAAGGCTCGGTTGCCTGCGCAGGAAATAGATCCACTCTATCGTCGCTTGCGCTGGCAAATTTTTATAGGGATTTTCTTTGGATATGCTGCTTACTATCTGGTCAGAAAAAACTTTGCGCTAGCCATCCCTTCCTTGATTGAACAAGGTTTTTCCAAAGGGGATCTTGGCTTTGCATTATCAGGGATTTCAATTGCCTACGGATTCTCAAAATTTATTATGGGTTCCGTTTCCGACCGTTCTAATCCACGTGTCTTCTTGCCCGCAGGGTTGATCCTGGCGGCATTAGTGATGTTGTTTATGGGCTTTGTCCCTTGGGCCACTTCCAGCATCGCTATCATGTTTGTTCTGCTGTTCCTCTGTGGCTGGTTCCAAGGTATGGGTTGGCCTCCTTGCGGACGTACCATGGTTCACTGGTGGTCACAGAAAGAGCGCGGTGGTATTGTTTCCGTCTGGAACTGTGCGCATAACGTTGGCGGCGGCATTCCACCATTACTGTTTATGTTGGGTATGGCTTGGTTCAATGACTGGAAAGCCGCGTTTTATATGCCAGCATTTGCAGCTATTCTGGTGGCAATCATTGTTTTCGCTTTAATGCGCGATACCCCGCAATCCTGTGGCTTACCGTCAATTGAAGAGTATAAGAACGACTATCCGCTGGATTATACGGAAAAAGACGAAAAGGAACTGACTGCAAAAGAAATTTTCATGCAGTACATTTTGCCGAATAAATTACTGTGGATGATCGCCGTTGCCAACGTATTCGTCTACTTGCTGCGCTACGGTATTCTTGACTGGTCACCGACTTATTTGAAGGAAGTGAAAGACTTTACCATGGATAAATCTTCCTGGGCATATTTCTTGTACGAATATGCGGGAATTCCGGGCACGCTGCTGTGTGGCTGGATGTCTGACAAAGTCTTCAGAGGTAACCGTGGTGCCACAGGGGTATTCTTCATGATCCTGGTGACCATTGCCACTATCGTATTCTGGCTGAACCCAGAGGGTAACCCTAATATCGATATGCTCTGCATGCTGGTTATCGGCTTCCTGATTTACGGCCCGGTCATGCTGATTGGCCTGCATGCGCTGGAATTGGCACCGAAAAAAGCAGCCGGAACGGCGGCAGGCTTTACCGGGCTGTTTGGCTATCTGGGGGGTTCTGTTGCGGCCAGTATCATCGTCGGTTATACCGTTGATTATTTCGGTTGGAACGGTGGCTTTATGGTTATGATCGGCGGTAGCGCACTGTCCGTTGTTCTGCTGTTGATTGTTATGTTAAATGAAAACAAACACAAACAAGAAATAGCGCGTCAGGGTCAGTGATATCACTGAGAGACGCTGATTAATAACCTTATCGATCGCAGTACAATTATCGCAGTACATGATCGCAGTACAATACAATTAAAATTGTACTGCGGTTTCATTAGTTATATTGAACATTCAATTTCCTTATAGACATATTATTCATATAAAATGTAATCAATATAATTTAATTCGTCCCTTAGTGTTTTGTTGGTATATTCAAGAATTAGCGATTTGAATATAAAAAACCATTCTATTTCATGCTTCTGTTAATTTAATAACA
>NZ_JAQRFK010000072.1 GCF_028598745.1 Xenorhabdus sp. IM139775 | reverse complement strand
AAGGTGTTTTGGGCTGTGTGAGAGAGAATTCAGATGATAAACAGCTTGTTCGGGATTGAAAACAGGATTTGTCTGGCGGCAATAGCGCGGTGGTCCCACCTGACCCCATGCCGAACTCAGCAGTGAAACGCCGTCGCGCCGATGGTAGTGTGGGGTCTCCCCATGCGAGAGTAGGGCACTGCCAGACATCACTTTAGTCAGAAAAGCCATCCCTCACCGGATGGCTTTTTTGCGTTGGGTTTTTTATGGTATTTGGTGATTTTTACGTGTATAAGCCGCCAATATTGCCCTTTCTGATAATGCTAAATAGCCCTTCATTTTTTTAGCTGCCTCCTTATTTTGCCCTGAAATAAGCAGTTCTAGAATATGCGCATTTTTGTCGATATAAGGTGCATACAAAAGCTCAGGGTCATTTAAAATGCCAAAAGCCAGACGGAGTTCAGCAGAGATATTGTGATAGAAAGCAATTAATCTTTCACTGTCAGTTAATTCTACAATTGCGGCATGAAAGTGCATATTTGCTGTGCCGGCACCAATCCAATCCTGTTGCTTGCGGCATTGTTGGGCGACTTCAACGGCTTGTTTCATTTTGGCAACGCCGGGGTGCATTGGATAAGCTTGAGCCAAAGCCTGACATTCAATTAGCTGCCGAACCCGATAGATATCAATAATGGATGCAATATCAGGCGTTGCAACAAATACGCCCCGATTAGGTTCATGTTTCAGCAGCCCTTCTTGCGTAAGAAGACGAAACACTTCACGTAACGTATTTCTTGAAATCTCAAGCTGCTCACTCAGTGTAGCTTCTGATAGTCGTTGTCCCGGTAATAACTCCCCAACAACCAGTTTATTTCTGATGGTTTCGGCGATTCTTTTGCTTAAAATCTGGGGAGAATGGTTTTTTTTCATAGTCATCCGTTAGATTTAATGGCTGATAACAAACACCTTCAAAGCGTATATAAAAGCGGATCTTCACATATTCCCCGATAACCAGCAAGTTACAGCGATTGAACCAATATGGGGCAATATTATGGTGTCAGTTGCACCTAGATTGTGCGTATTGACGATAAATTCAATCGGAAATGTTAATAAAGTGATCTCTATTGGATTTTAAGGATCGATAATACAATTCTATTTGCTTATTTCCTCGTCAGATCTTATTTATTGTTCAACAATATATTCATTCTAATCAAACAATTTTCTTACATGGTTCCACAATGGTACAGGTATTGCTTAGAAAACAATAAATACAATAATGATGACAGGGGAAAATAGCCTATGGCTATGCAGGAAACAGAGAAGCAAGACACGGCAGATTTTGTATCAAATCGGCGTTCGTCTTTGATTGCTGCGATTTTTTTGATGGCGACATCCGCAATTGGGCCGGGGTTTATCACTCAGACAGCGACATTTACTGCGACGATGGGGGCGGCTTTTGCCTTTGGTATCTTAGCCTCGATTTTGATCGACTTTGTGGTACAGCAAAACATTTGGCGAGTTGTCACGTTAACCCGAATGCAATCGGCTGATATTGCTAATGCAGCGATCCCTGGAAGTGGCTACTTGTTGGCTATTTTGGTGATCCTCGGTGGGTTAGTATTTAACATCGGTAATATTGCGGGAGCCGGATTAGGGCTTAATGCCTTGGTGGGATTGGAGCCAAAATGGGGCGGATTATTCAGTGCACTGATGGCAATTTACATTTTTACCTCTCGTCAAGCGGGTGTCGCCATTGATCGTATTATGGTGATATTGGGACTCATCATGATAGGAATGACATTATTTGTTGTAATAGTTTCTAATCCGCCGGTGGGAGAAGCCTTACGACAAACCGTACTGCCTGATGAAATCAATTTTGCGACGATAACAACGATTGTTGGCGGAACGGTTGGTGGTTACATTTGTTATGCAGGCGCCCATCGTTTACTGGATAAAGGTGCGGTGGGCGTTGAAAATATCAACGTTGTTTCCAGTGCCGCAACCAAAGGGATCTTGGTCGTTGGTCTGATGCGATACCTGTTATTTCTTGCTATCTTGGGCGTGGTTGCCAGTGGTTTTACCCTTGATGTGACCAGTGAAACGGCAAACCCTGCCTCACAAGCCTTTCAGATCGCTATTGGTGAATTTGGCTTGCGCATCTTTGGCTTAATTTTTTGGGCTGCGGCAATGACTAGCATTATCGGTGCTGCCTATACTTCCATCTCTTTTTGCAGCGTCTTTCGAAAGCAGTTTACTGAGCGCCAGCGCAATATGGCGACTTTGTTCTTTATTGCCGCATCACTGGCCGTTTATCTCTTAATGGGAACGCCGCCTGCCGCGCTGTTGGTTTTCGCCGGTGGTTTTAATGGACTCATTCTTCCTCTTGGTTTGACCATCTTTGTTTATGTTGGCTGGAAACGCGCCGACTTGATGGCCGGATATGTCTATCCACGCTGGTTGCTGTGGTCAGGCGCGCTGACTTGTGTGCTGACATGGTATATGGCTGTCATGTCTATCGATTCAATCTTTGAGTTTTTGCAATCAGCTTAAGGGGATCATCATGATAAAAACGATCGATTTAAATAGTGATCTGGGTGAAAGTTTTGGTCAATGGCGCATGGGCAACGATGAAGAAATATTGGGGATTGTCAGCAGTGCTAACGTTGCCTGTGGTTTTCATGCGGGTGATCCGGCCGGAATATTGCAGACATTGAAATCGGCACAGAAAAATAATGTCGCAATCGGTGCCCATGTTTCTTATCCCGATCTGGTTGGCTTTGGGCGACGTAAAATGGATATCGCCAGTCATGAACTTACCGCTGATGTTATTTACCAGATTGGCGCCTTACAGGGATTGGCCACGGCGGCAGGCATCAGGGTGAGTTATGTCAAGCCTCATGGCGCACTGTATAACACCATCGCGAATGACAAATATCAGGCGCTTGCTGTTATTGACGGCATTTTGGCGATAGATCCCAACCTGATGTTGGTCGGTTTGGCGGGTTCAAACATGCTCAAGTTGGCTCAGGAAAGAGGGCTGAAAACCATCGCAGAAGCATTTGCTGATCGTGCCTATACCTCACAAGGAGAATTAGTCTCTCGCCGTGAGGCTGGTGCGGTTTTGCATGATGCGGATCTCGTTGCTCAACGCATGTTGCAATTGGTGACAGAAGGAGGGCTTGAGTCCATTGATGGCAAATTTACCCCTATTCAGGCGGATTCGATTTGCGTGCATGGTGACAACCCCGCTGCGGTAGCGATGGCAAAACAGGTCAAAACCGTTTTACAACAGGCGGGAATGACCATTCGGGCATTTATTCATCCATGAGTATGGATCGCATTGATACGGCGAATGATTTAGGGAGATAGCCTTGCGTTTTTTACCTGTTAATTGCAATACCATCATGGTTGAATTGAGTGGATTGGCAGAAACACTGGCTCTGCTTGATTCACTGAATATGTCACCCGTTTTGGGGATTGAAGAAATGATCCCGGCAGCGAGAACGCTGATGATTCGTTTTCGGCCGACAAAAATATCGAGCCAACAGTTGGCGGCAGAAATCCGTCACCGAGACTTGCAAGAGCGTGGTCATGCCACGGGAAAACGGATAGAGATCCCCGTGCATTACACCGGTGATGACCTTGCGTTGGTTGCAGAAATATTGGGGTGTACCGTTCAGGAGGTGATTCATCAACATAGCGAAAATGAATATACCGTCGCCTTCACTGGGTTTGCCCCCGGATTTGCCTATATGGTATCGAATGCCTCGCAGTGGAATATCCCTCGCCGGGAAACCCCCAGAACGCGCATTCCGGCGGGTGCGGTGGCACTGGCGGGAGAGTTCAGCAGCATTTATCCGCAGGCGAGTCCCGGAGGATGGCAAATTATCGGCATGACAACCGAACGTATGTGGGATCTTTCCCGCTCATCTCCTGCCTTATTGCAACCCGGTTATCGGGTTAACTTTCGAGATGCCGGGCGTCGTCCTGCAACAATCAGTTTATCTGAAACTGGCTTACCTGAAACTCGTTTGCCTGAAACGTCTGGCAATAACATAGCGCCTGTTTCAGGGGTGACTTGTCATCTGGAAATCGTGTCGGTGGGATTACAAACCTTATTTCAAGATCTGGGGCGCGTGGGTCAGGCAAAATTGGGCGTCTCGGAATCGGGTGCAATGGACAAAAGCGCCTTGCGCAGTGCAAATCGTATTGTAGGTAATGCCTCTGACCAAGTTTGTCTGGAAATCGTTCAGGGCGGATTTAAAGCGGTCGCCCGTGGGCAGGTGTTGATTGCGATGACGGGGGCGCCCTGTCCAATAGAAATTAAAACGCCATCGGGTGAAATATTCTATGTGAATACTTACCAACCGATTGATCTTAACGAGGGTGACGAAATTTCGTTGGGTATGCCTGTCGCGGGAATGCGTTCTTATTTATCGGTACGCGGAGGTTTCACTGTTCCGGCCATTTTATCCAGTCATTCATTTGATACGTTGTCTAATATCGGGCCTTCCCCATTGAAAATGAATGATAAATTAGCCATCGGTGCAACATCCCACTGCGCCGCGATATCTGTTTCTGAAACGCCGGCTTTTGACATGCCAAATAAAGATGAAACCGTGGTATTGGATATCCTATTTGGTCCTCGTACCGATTGGTTTACGCAAGAATCCATCGACTTATTGAGCAAACAGATTTGGCAGGTCACGCCTCAATCCAATCGAATGGGTCTGAGGCTAAATGGTAAGTGCTCACTCTCTAGAACTAAGCAACAAGAGCTGCCCAGTGAAGGAACGTGTGCAGGGGCAATACAAATTCCTGCCAGCGGGCAGCCTGTGCTGTTTTTGGCTGATCATCCATTGACAGGCGGGTATCCGGTGATTGCCTCAGTCGCAGATTATCATCTCGATCTGGCTGGTCAGATCCCCGTTAATGCCAAAATTCGATTCAATCCCATCAGCCAATTCCATGAAATTCAAGGGAGCCATGATTTGCCATGAACACCACCGTGAATAATTTAAATAATAACCTTAAAAAAGTACTGATTGCTAACCGTGGTGAAATTGCTGTTCGGATCATTCGGGCTTGCCGCGATTATGGAATCCAGACAGTTGCTGTTTATGCGGATGCCGACATCAATGCCCAACATGTCCAATTGGCTGATGAAGCTTATGCCCTGACCGGAAATAGCCCGACGGAAACTTACCTCAATATTCCTCGTTTGTTGGATGTGGCAACGCGTTCTGGCGCAACAATGGTGCATCCAGGCTACGGCTTTTTGTCTGAGCGAGCGGAATTTGCTCAGGCAGTGATAGATGCGGGTTTAATTTGGATTGGCCCTGATCCTGAAACCATCGATGAGCTGGGTGACAAGGTTAAGGCACGTAAAATAGCCCGGAAAGTGGGTGCACCATTGGTTGTTGGAACATCAGAGCCGGTCAGGAATGTACAGGAAGTGGTTGCTTTTGCCGAGCTGCATGGCTTGCCGATTGCCATCAAAGCCGCTTTTGGTGGCGGGGGCCGGGGCCTGAAAGTTGCTTGGCGCATGGATGAAGTCGCAGAACTTTATCACTCAGCGGTACGTGAGGCGACAGCGGCATTTGGTCGTGGCGAATGTTTTATTGAGCAATTTTTGGATAAGCCGCGTCATATTGAAGCACAGGTGATTGCAGATAAACAGGGCAATGTGGTGGTTTTGGGAACACGAGATTGCTCCTTACAGCGCCGTAACCAGAAATTGGTGGAAGAGGCACCGGCGCCATTTTTAACGCAGGAACAAAGAGAACGTATTCATCAGTCAGCCAAGGCCATTTGTGCAGAGGCGAATTATGTGGGAGCGGGGACAGTAGAATTTTTACTTAGCGCAGAGGGGACACTTTCTTTCTTGGAAGTAAATACTCGCTTACAAGTAGAACATCCCGTGACCGAAGAGACGACGGGCTTGGATCTGGTTATTGAACAGTTGCGCATAGCAGAAGGTTATCCGTTAAGCATTCAGGAGACACCGATACCAAGAGGGCACTCGTTTGAATTCCGCATTAATGCGGAAGATGCGGCGAAAGGCTTCCTGCCAATGTCTGGCACAATCACCGAATTTATCCCGCCTTCTGGCCCCGGTATTCGTCTGGACTCTGGGGTGATTAACGGTTCCACCATTCCGGCAACCTTTGATTCACTCATGGCAAAATTGATTGTCACCGGGGCAAACCGGGAGCAGGCCATTGTTCGGGCACGTCGGGCATTGAACGAGTTTAAGCTCCGTGGCGTAGCCTCTGTTTTGCCTTTCCATCAAGCGGTAATGGAGCACCCTGATTTTATTTCTGATGAGACATTCAATGTTCATACGCGTTGGATTGAAACAGATTTTGTGAATGAGCTGGCGGCTTCGCTCCGCCAGTTGCCGATTGAAGATAAAAATATTACCCGCACGTTTATTGAGATTGATGGCCGCAGGCATGAATTAGGCTTGCCTGCGGGTTTATTGACGGGATTGGCACATTTAGCCCCTGTTGGTGAACAGCCATCTTCCCAATCTGCCATCAAGGAAAAACCGGCGGAAGATCACCGTCAGGTCAAAGCCCCTATTTCCGGTATCCTGCATTCCTGGGTGGTTAAAGAAGGCGAGCAAGTCAGTGAGGGCGATGTGATTGCCGTGATGGAAGCCATGAAAATGGAAGTACAAATCCATGCGCATTGTGCAGGAAAAATCACATTCTGTGCCCAGTCCGGCGATTATCAGGATGCAGAGTCCGTTCTGGCGCAGATAGAGTAGTGATATCGAGCAGTTATCTTGGTTAAAACAGCAGGATCGGTTGATCCTGCCTTCCGCACCCAGATATATCCCAACCCGCCTTTAAAGTTATTTACATTTCTCATAGAAATGTAAATAATAATGCTTCTCAATAGTATCTTTGCTTAAAAATAAATGACTAAAATTACCCAAATTTACGCTAGCCTAGCGAAAAATGGCCTGTGTGTTCCTTTGATGTCCGCATCGATGCTGACAGTCGCTCTCTCTGCCAACGCATTTGCAACCACCGAAGAATCAACCAAAAAATCAACAGCAATTGGCGATACACTCGTTGTTATTGCAGATAACAATGCAGAACCAGAGAGTGGAAAAGTCAACCGTAACGAAATTAAAGTCAGACAGGCACAAAGTGTCGGTGAGATTTTAAAAAATGTACCGGGCGTCCAAGCGGGTCACCCCAGCGCTTTAGGGCAGCGCTTTAAAATCCGTGGCATGGATGATCAATTTATCAATATTTCTATTGATGGTGCAAGGCAAGAGGGATATCACTTCCATCATTCGGGTAGCTACGGCATCGATCCTGAAATGCTGAAGCAAATTGATGTCAGTGTTGGTACTAACAGCATTACCTATGATACCGGCGCCCTTGGCGGTGCATTAAAATTTGAAACCGTTGATGCGGGTGACTTATTAGCGCCGGGCCAATTATTTGGTGCAAAAGGCAAATTAAGCTATGTCAGCAATGGTTCTGAGTTCCAGCAATCTTTAGCAACTTATGGCAGAGTAGGCGCTGTTGATTTATTGGGCTACTTTAACCACCGTGATATTAATGATGCTGAATCGGGTCGGGATAGCCGCGGAAGAAGCTCAATTCCTACCGATGGCAAACTGGTTAATTATTTATTAAAAGCGAAATTCAATCTGACGGATGAGCAGTACCTCACTGTATCCAAAGAACATTATAAGAATGATGCAGAAACTAATTTCCGATTGAATTTTGGTTCGGATATCAATAAAGGGAGAAAAGGAAAGTACACTTCAGAGCGTGATGCGTATAATCTCACTTACCGATATGTTCCTGTCGATAATGATTTCATTGATTTAAAAATTTCGGCCTATCACACCGAACAAAGCTTCAACCATATGAGAGAAGTCGGTGGGCCTGGAAAGGGATTTGACAGTATTGTTGAAACCCAAGGTATCAGGGCGCGTAATGTCTCTAATTTTGATACCCAGAAATTATCCCATGTTTTAACTTATGGGTATGAATATTTTGATACCAGAATGGCATACACTGATGTATCAGAAAATGTCCACAAAAAAGCGGTAGAAACCGGAAAATCATCATCTGTTTATCTGGAAGATGATATTCAACTGGCTAATTTCCATGTCATACCGGGTGTCAGATGGGATCATTACCAATACAACACAATTAATAAAAACCTTGAACCTTTTGAGAGAACCTATGCCCGTATCTCAAAAGCACTGGGTTTGAAATACGAACTGGGTGCGTCAACCACATTATTTGCCAATTATACCGAACTCTTCAGGGGGCCGTTGGGCAAAGAAATTGGTTTGGGGCCAAGCAATCACAATGCTAATTTGAAAGCGACAACAGGGTACAACTTAGAAACGGGTGTAGCGGGAACCTATTCGAGTGTTTTTGCTGAGAATGACTCATTCACTGTCATCGGTAAAGTCTTCCAGACCAACTTCAAAGACCTGTCTACGACCTTAGCTAAGAGAAGACTGGACAACATTCCTAAATCCAGACTGGAAGGGTTTGAATTAGCAACCAAATATAAACTGGATAACTGGTCTTTAAGAGCGACTTACGCCAAAGCGAATAATAAAATCGTGCGAGGCAATGAGTTGTTTGACAGAAGAGTAGAGTTCACACCAACTATTGGTGATTCTTTCACCGTTGGCGGGAGCTACTTGTTTGATAGAACTGACATTGAACTCGGTTGGAATTCCCGTTTTATCCGTTCAGCAAACGCAAAAGGAACGGATAGTGGTCAGGTTGTGAATGTACGTAAACCAGGCTACGGCGTCAGTGATATGTATATTTCCTGGGCGCCGAAAGCGGGCACATTCAAAAACACCGAAATTCAGCTTGGTATCGATAATATCTTCGATAAACGTTACAACGAGCAGTCTTACTATCTGAATACGTATCAAGGGCAGGAAGAGAAAGGCCGCGCTTATAAAGCGACAATTTCTTATAAGTTCTGATAAAAGTAGCAAGATATTCTGTTAATAAAAAGTCTGCGGGTAAACCGCAGACTTTTTTCAAAATGATCCTTATCGTTATCGCAACAACTATCTATCGCAACAACTATCGCCACTACAGCGTAACAACCCCAATCAAAGCGATAACCGTCAAAATCGCGGCGGCACCATAAAACACCCACTTGCTGGCCGGAACAGGGATTTGCAGGTCGTGCATACCGTGATGCAAACGGTGCAGGCCACACCATAAGGGCAGGCTAATCATCAACAGCAAAAAGAGGCGGCCAATAAAACTCTGACAAAATGTCAGGATGCGTTCATAAGACAGCGCGTCGGGGGCCAATCCCAGCGGCAGTAAGATACCCAGCAGCAGGATAATGGCTGGACCAACGATGGCACTCCACATACCACCGGCACCAAACAGACCCCAGAAAATCGGCTCATCGGAACGCTTAGGGACTTGATTCATCAGATCCTCCTTGGGGTTAGAAAAACCGTGCCACGCCGAGAATGACGGCGGTAGCAATAAGCGTGATTGCCCATAACAGCGTGATAACCGGCCCCGGCGACATTTTTTCATTTCGGACGATAATATTGAGTGCCTTGGGTGCCAGTTCAAACCAGGTTTTGGTATGCAGCAACGCCGCCAGCAGCGTGATGATATTAATCAGCAACACCAGCGGGTTTTGCAGAAAGGAGACAAACCCTGCCCAGCTTTCCGGGCCACCTTTCAGGGCAAACAGACCGTAAAGCACCAAAACACTGAACCAAACGGTGGGAATGGCGGTTCCTTCACGCAACATATAGAAGCGATAAAAACCCAGCTTCCGCCACCAATTCGCTTCCATACCACGCACATAAGGCTTACGTTTCGTCGTCATTACTCTCTCCTCCCTTATTGTGGTTTCAGCATGGCGATAAGGAAATCTTTGGCGCTTTCTGCCTTGCTCTGCTGGATCGCCCCGGCGGGATCGACATGTTTCGGGCACACTTCAGAGCAGTAACCGACAAAAGTACAAGACCAGACTCCATTATCACTGTTGATTTGTGGCATACGTGCTTTTTTGCCGTGGTCGCGGCTATCAAGGTTATAGCGGTGTGCCAGTGTGACCGCTGCCGGCCCGATAAATTCAGGATTCAGGCCGAATTGGGGACAGGCGGCATAGCACAGGCCACAATTGATACAGCCGGAAAACTGATGATATTTCGCCATCTGGGCCGGTGTCTGCACGTTCGGGCCATCGGCGGGTTTGCGATCATTGCCAATAATATAGGGCTTGATCGCTTCCAGACTCTCAATAAAGTGAGTCATATCGACCACTAAATCCCGCTCAATGGGGAAGTTGCCCAGTGCTTCGACTTTCATGCCTTCGGCCATTCCCTGGGACATTCCTTGGGTATAGTCGCGCAGGAACGTTTTACAGGCCAGTTTCGGTACACGGTTGACCATCATGCCGCAGGAGCCACAGATTGCCATGCGGCAAGACCAGCGGTAAGAGAGGTCAGGCGCCAGATTGTCCTTGATGTAACCCAAGGCATCCAACAGTGACGTTTGCTCATCGTAAGGCACTTCATAAGTGACGAAATAGGGTTCACTGTCAATTTCCGGGTTATAGCGCATGACTTCCATGTTCATACTTTTCATCTCAGCCATTCGCTTGCTCCTTCTGTGCTTTCTCTTGTGCCGCCGCTTCACCCCCATAGACGCGTTTTGCGGGTTGAGACTTGGTGATCTTCACCTCACTGTATTGCAGGCGCGGGGCACCTTCTGGGTTATAGAACGCCAGCGTATGTTTCAGGAAATTCTCATCATCACGTTCGGTACAACCTTCATCAAGACGTTGGTGGGCGCCACGGGACTCTTTACGATTCATGGCGGAATGGGCCATACATTCAGCGACATCCAAACCAAAGCCTAATTCGATGGTGTAGAGCAGATCGGTATTAAAGACACGGGAACGGTCGCTGATTGCGATATGTTTGAAGCGTTCTTTCAGTTCGGCAATTTTGTCGATAGTTTTCTGCATCAGCGCGGGTGTACGGTAAATGCCGCAGCCTTCTTCCATTGAAGTGCCCAGTTCATCGCGGATTTTCGCCCAGTTTTCGCCGCCTTCCTGATTCAGCAATTTATTGAGTTTATCTTCAACATCACGGGCCTGGGCATCCAGTGCGCTGTCATTGGCGGGTTTCACGGCCTGAATATGTTTGACCGCTTCTTCACCGGCCAGCCGGCCAAATACAACCAATTCAGCCAGCGAGTTAGAGCCGAGGCGGTTTGCACCATGCAGGCCCACAGAAGAACACTCCCCGACAGCAAATAATCCCGTGATGCGGGTTTCGCCCCGTTGATCCGCTTCGATGCCACCCATGGTGTAATGTGCGGTTGGACGAACAGGAATGGGCTCTTTGACCGGATCAACGCCGACATAAGCTTTTGCCAGCTCACAGATAAACGGCAGGCGTTCGAGCAATTTTTTCTCACCCAAATGGCGCAAATCCAGATGGACGACATCACCACGTGGCGTGGCGATGGTGCGGCCTGCCTGCCACTCATGCCAGAAGGCTTGGGAGACTTTATCGCGCGGGCCTAATTCCATGTATTTGTTCTCAGGATGGCCAAGCGGGGTTTCTGGCCCCAAGCCATAATCCTGTAGATAACGATACCCCTCCTTGTTTACCAGAATCCCGCCTTCACCACGACAGCCTTCGGTCATCAAAATACCGGAACCGGGCAGGCCGGTTGGGTGATATTGCACGAACTCCATATCGCGCAAGGGAACGCCGTGGCGGAATGCGATCCCCATGCCGTCACCCGTGACAATGCCGCCATTGGTGTTATAACGGTAGACACGTCCGGCGCCGCCGGTGGCCATAATGACCGCGTTGGCGCGGATCTGAACTTTCGTTCCTTCCATCATATTCAGCGCCACTAATCCGCGCACTTGTCCTCCATCTACCAAAATATCGAGAACAAAATGCTCATCAAAGCGCTGGATTTGCGGGTACTTCAGTGAAGTCTGGAACAGCGTATGGAGCATATGAAAGCCGGTTTTATCAGCGGCAAACCATGTGCGTTCAATTTTCATGCCGCCGAAACGACGCACGTTCACCGAGCCATCGTCTTTGCGGCTCCACGGGCAGCCCCATTGTTCCAGTTGGATCATTTCTGTCGGACAATGTTTAACAAAATACTCAACCACATCTTGTTCACACAGCCAGTCACCACCGGATACGGTGTCATTGAAGTGAAAGTCATAGGAATCGTGCGACTGAGTGACGGCGGCTGATCCCCCTTCTGCGGCCACAGTATGGCTACGCATAGGGTAAACTTTTGAGATTAAGGCAATTTTAAGTTGAGGATGGGTTTCAGCAGCGGCGATGGCAGCTCGCAGCCCTGCACCACCGGCTCCGATAATTGCAAGGTCGACATTGAAGGTTTGCACTGCTCTTCTCCATTGTTCAAGTGGGAGCAAACAAAGTAAATAAAAATAATGAGTTAATTTCACTATCCGTTACTTTTTGTATGGTTTAATTATAGCGAATAATCCGGTGGCTAAATTTGATTTGAATGCGGATTTTGTGGAGTTTTACCGGTAAAAGGTGATCTGAAGCATGTTTTTATGTATTTGTGTTTTATATTCCGGAATGAAGATAACACATTAAACTTATTAATCAGGCAGGATGTAAATACATGGGGGGTATTGAAATAAATAATCAAATAATGCCGCAATAAAATAAAAAGTGTTTATTAAATAAGCCCATTAATCACAGGCTGTTTTTCTATTATATTGAAATGTCATTTTATACATGATTTTTTTGAATGAATACATAAGAAGAATATAAAGGTTATTCAATCTGACGAATTGAATAAGCATGATAACCTAATCATCCAAATGTTTTTTGACATGAGAAAAATAATACACTAACTTATACAAATAGCATTCCGGAATTGTAGGTCACTTGCTTAACCCCTTGTTCTGCGAGGAGTCATGAATCCTTATAACTTGCGGGTGTCACCATGATGAAAAATTATTTATAACCGGTAATAAATAATGCCTTTCTATTATAAGGAGAATAAAGGGTTATGTTTTTATGGGATTTTAATTTTTAATTTAATGACATGAAGTTTTTGCATAACGACTTGATTAAAAGGTAATGATATGAATATTAAAGATAAACCTTGTTTGCCAGAGACGTCAAACACAAATGGATATACCACAGAGTATTTCAATCTAAGAGTTTGTAGGTTACAGATTTACTCTCTGGATCGTTATAATAATAATGTTAGAATCACCGTTTATAGTGAATTATATAAGTATATTTATTTTGAATTAAAATACCCTCATGAAGAGATAAGAGGAATTGCAACATATGCAGGGTTATTGAATGCCTTAGTGAAAGGAGATAAGGTAAAAATAAAAGCCACTACACAGCCGGCCAGTCAGGGAATGGCTTTAATTGAAAGCGTTGAATTTTTTCCAAAAAATTAAAATAACGCATTTTCTTATAACTGAAAAATAACTTTAAGGAATAATAATATGAACAGCAATGATAAATCAGAAAAAATAACATCAGATAATAGAGTGAAAAGTGGAGAAGTCATTGTTAACGATGCGGAAATTACTTTTTTGGAGACTGGTTTTTCAGGTAATAATATTAATTTTAGGTTTAAGACGCCAAAAATATCGTATGATATCGATTACCATCTTGTATATCCTGAGCAGCAGATAGGTGGAGGTGGGATATATCTCACACTACTGTCAGCATTAACCCATTCATTGACTGTATCCTTAAACCTTGTTGGAATTGGTTACATTTCAGGAATTATGATTGAAACGCCAGATATGGATGTTCCCCCTGACCCGAATCCTCCTTGGTCTGAAGATGATAGATAAGGAATATTTTATCCGCTTGTATCACCGAGAATGGCAGGAGAAAATGCGTTCTACCCATTTGGTGTTGAAAATTTGTCTGGCGGCCTTGATATGAGTAAACTGCGCGTTTTGTTTTATTTTGGAGTCATAGGAATATGAACGAAATCGCGAATTGGCAGCCAAGTGCCCCTATCGCCAATTTATTGAAAAGGGCGGAAATCTTAGCAGAAATACGGCGCTTTTTCGCAGATCGTGGGGTGTTAGAAGTTGAAACGCCTGCCATGAGTCAGGCGACTGTCACCGACGTTCATCTGGTCCCTTTCAAGACACAGTTTGTTGGGCCGGGAGCGGCAGATGGTTTGACTCTGTACCTGATGACTAGCCCTGAATACCATATGAAGCGCCTGCTGGCCGCCGGCAGTGGTTCCATTTATCAGATGGGGAAAAGTTTCCGTAATGAGGAAGCTGGTCGTCATCACAATCCCGAGTTTACGATGCTGGAATGGTATCGCCCGCACTACGACATGTATCGCCTGATGAATGAAGTGGATGATTTGTTGCAACAGATTTTGGATTGTGAAAGTGCTGAATCACTTTCTTACCAACAGGCCTTCGTGCGATATCTGGGGATTGATCCCCTGACTGCAAGCAAAGAAAAATTGCGTGAAGTGGCGGCGAAACTCGATCTCAGCAATATCGCTGATCAGGAGGAAGATCGGGATACCTTATTGCAGCTACTTTTCGTCATGGGGGTAGAAACCCAGATTGGTATTGAGAAGCCCACATTTATCTATCACTTCCCTGCCTCTCAAGCGGCATTGGCTGAAATCAGCAAGGAAGATCATCGTGTTGCGGAGCGTTTTGAAGTCTATTTCAAGGGCATGGAGTTAGCGAATGGTTTTCGTGAACTGACTGACAGCCATGAACAGCGCCTGCGTTTTGAACAGGATAACCGTAAGCGTGAAGCGATGGGGTTGCCGGTTCAACCCATTGATGAATACCTGCTTGCTGCCCTTGCTCACGGGATGCCTGAATGTGCCGGTGTCGCATTGGGGGTGGATCGCCTGATTATGCTGGCGTTGGGTGCTGAACGGATCAGTGAGGTGATTGCTTTTCCTGTGGGAATTTCGTAACACAATGACTCACGTTATCTACCGGAATCACGAGAGGGGCAGTCTTGGACTGCCCTCTGTTTTTTTACATGATTCTTTTTACATGATCCGCATTGTGACATGACTCGTACTGATCATTTATGTTCGTGATGTTTTCTCAGGAACTTCACGGCCAAATCAGGGAAATCGGTGAATGCACCATCAACATTGGCCTTGTCGAAAACGATATCGAACAATTGGTTACCGCTGGTGGCATATTTTGGCAATTGATCGATACGGATAGTATAGGGATGTACCGCCATATGGCTGGCGTGAGCCTCTTTTACCATGCCCGTCAGTTTAATGTGGTTTGGCGTGGAGTCACTGGCGATAAGCATATGGTAATCAGGGCCGATTCCATCCGCATATTTTGCGACTTTTTTCATTGCGCCGGGTTTAAACATCCAGTCATAGCTATAATTTTGCCATGTGCCATCGGGCTTCTGTTCGTAAGTTTCGTTCCAGTCGGTATAAGCGATAAGCTGAATCAGTTTCAGATCCATCCCCAATTTCGGTTCCAGCTCATTTTTAATGCGTTTGAGTTCATTGGCATCAAAGCATTGCAGGTAAACTTTATCGCTCTTTCGGGTGTAGCCATATTGTTTCAGGACGTCCAACACCTTGCTTGTGATATCTTTGCCTTCCTGTCGATGGAACCACGGTGCCTTAATTTCAGGGTAGATACCAATGTCTTTGCCCGTGGATTTATTCAGGCCTTGAATAAACTCAAGCTCTTCCTGAAAGGTATGAATGTGGAAATCGGATTTTCCCATCGGGAAACGCCCAGGATAGCTCTGGACTTTTTTGCCATCCTTGATATCAAAACCCTCAGTAAATTTTAGTGACTTAATTTCTGGCAGGGTAAAGTCGATAGCATAATAACGGCCGTCAGCCCGAGCGCGGTTCGGGAACCGTTCTGCGACATCCGTGACGCGATCAAGATAGTGGTCGTGCAGTACAATAAGTTGGTCATCTTTCGTCATGACCAGATCTTGCTCAAGATAATCCGCACCTTGTGCATAGGCCAGAGCCTTGGCGGGTAAGGTATGTTCAGGCAAATAGCCACTGGCACCACGATGGGCGATAACAATCTTATCTGCTGCATGGGCAATACCTGACATTGATGAAGCTAACAAAATACCGGCCATAATTGCCTTGATGGGGGTCTGCATTTGGGATTCTCCATTTATTCTAATAAAAACCTTAAACAAAAAAGGATGTTACTTACCGTGTTACTGATTTTTCGTCAGCAGCCAGAAAAATAGGGTGGTAACAAGCTGCTTTCGTCTTGCGATCTGCAACTTGAAGTTTATAGGGTATATATCTAATCTTATTCTAGCTGT
>NZ_JAQRFK010000071.1 GCF_028598745.1 Xenorhabdus sp. IM139775 | reverse complement strand
TCACTCATTTTTTTCACTCATCGTTATTGACTTACCCATGTAGTTATCAATGACATTATCAACATAGATAGTTTGTCGGAGAAAATTTTGTCGGCCTGTTGAATTTTTGTCTAATTTTCACACCATAATACATCCCAGATAATTAACAAAATTTTTATTTATCCCTATATAATTTGACCGCAACCTCAAAAAGGTAAGAGAAGGTATTATTTAATGACACAACTATATAATCCTGATCGGCAAAATGTGGCATCCCAGTCATATAACCATAGAATTTTTTAAAGAACATGGAGATACCCCATGAAATTATCGTTTAATGCGTCAATATGTGCCTTGGCTGTTTCTCTGTCATTGGCACCGTTCATTGCCAACGCTTGGGAAAAAGATAAAACCTATGACATTACAATTCTGCATACTAACGATCACCACGGTCACTTCTGGCATAACGATCATGGTGAGTATGGTTTAGCCGCCCAAAAAACAGTCGTTGACTCCATTCGTCAGGAAGTTGCTAAGAAAGGGGGGAGCGTATTGTTATTGTCGGGTGGTGACATTAACACTGGCGTGCCGGAATCTGATATGCAAGATGCTGAACCCGATTTTAAGGGCATGAATCTTGTCGGGTATGACGCAATGGCATTAGGGAACCATGAGTTTGATAAGCCTTTAAATGTACTGCACCAGCAACAAAAATGGGCAAATTTCCCATTTCTATCTGCCAACATTTATCAAACCAGTACAGGCAAGCGTTTATTTAAGCCCTATGTCATTTTTGATGAGCAAGGCGTGAAAATCGCCGTGCTCGGACTGACAACGGATGATACTGCGAAAGTCGGTAATCCCGCTAATTTTCCAGATGTTGAATTCCGCGTTCCTGCCGAAGAAGCCAAAAAAGTTATTGAAGATCTGAAAAAGAATGAAAAGCCGGATGTGATTATTGCCGCGACGCATATGGGGCACTATGACGATGGACACCATGGCTCGAATGCGCCGGGAGATGTTGAAATGGCACGCAGTTTGCCTGCGGGTTATTTGAATATGATTGTCGGTGGTCATTCACAAGATCCGGTATGTATGTCGGCGGAGAATAAAAACTATAAACAAGTCGATTATGTTCCGGGAACACCTTGTTCGCCCGATCGCCAAAATGGGACATGGATTGTGCAAGCCCATGAATGGGGAAAATATGTAGGCCGCGCTGATTTTCAATTCCGTAATGGTGAATTCAAGCTGGTGCATTATCAATTGATCCCCATTAACTTAAAGAAAAAAGTGACAAAAGAAGGCGGTAGCACGGAACGTGTTTACTATACGCACGAAATTCAGCAAAACCCTGAGGTGCTAAAACTGCTGACACCTTATCAGGACAAGGGCAGTAAGATACTTAATGTGAAAATAGGCTCGGTGGATAACAAATTAGAGGGTGATCGCAGTAAAGTACGTTTTGTTCAAACAAATATGGCACATCTTGTATTGGCTGCCCAGATGGAACGGACAAATGCCGATTTTGCCGTGATGAGCGGTGGTGGGATCCGTGACTCAATTGAAGCCGGGGATATTACTTACAAAGATGTCCTGAAAGTTCATCCCTTTGCGAACCAACTGGTTTACGTGGACTTCAAAGGCCGCGATGTTTTGCCGTATCTGACGGCTATTGCCAATATGGAACAGGATTCTGGCGCTTATGGGCAGTTCTATAATGTGAGTTTTGTGAAGGATGGCAAAAGTATCAGCGACGTAAAAATTGACGGTAAGCCATTGGACCCAAATAAAACTTATCGTATGGCGACGTTAAACTTCAACGCAATTGGAGGAGATGGTTATCCACGGGTTGATAATTTGCCGGGTTACGTTGATACAGGGTTTGTCGATGCGGAAGTATTGAAAGGATATATTGAAAAACATTCTCCACTGAAAGTGGCTGATTATGATCCGAAAGGTGAAATTTCGCATAAATAATAACGACAGATTAAATAGCGTTTCAAAATGATAGGCGTAAACCTTGTCCCGTGTGGCGCGCGGGACAAGATTGCAAGCTCTCACTATGATGAAAACCTATTTAATAGATTGTTGTTAGTTATCTGCATAAAAAGACCATCTGAAAGACAGATGGTCTTTTGTTTACTAAAGGTAAGGTGTGATATGTATAATCTAAAATAGGATGGTTGAAACTGAATAATAATCTAATGATTAAATAACATAGTAATTAATTAAGGGTTGTCTCCTTTTGTTGGTAATTTCTCAAGTCCATGTTTCATATATAATGCTACAAGCTGGGGGTGATTTTCACATTCTAATGCAATAACTCTTCCTCCAATAAATGTCTTTGAAATATTAATGATATTCTTTGCATAAAAGAAAATATCTTTAAATCTTACTGTGTTTTCACTTAATGAAAAGTTTTTAGCTATTTGGCCGATTAAGTAAACCTTTATAGTATTAGCATTTTTGCTGATACCATTAAATTTTTTTATTTTAGTTTTTGAAATGGTGAAATTATTTACTGATAACTCCTTAAAAGTTAATGAAAAATAAGCGAGAATTAAACCATTTTCATCAAGAATAAGATAAGTTCTGGTTACATCAGCTTGCTCAAATCTAATGGATTTAACATGTAGAAATGATTCTACATCGCGATTTATTGGACATGAGAAAGAAAGTAAATACTCTTTTGTTCGTTCATGACCAAAATCGGATAATATTTTCTTTAGCGTGAGAATTTTCGTCTTAATATCTCTATAGCCTCTTTCTGTTGTGCTTCAAAATCGATTTTTTCAAAGTTCTCCTTGGGCGGTCTTCTATTAGCCCTCCTAAGCATCTTAATGGCTTTGGGATCAGTGATAACAATTTGTCGGAAAAATGATGAGGTCGGCATGTTATTCCTCTTTTATTTAAATCAGTTAATTGAAATAGTAAAAAATAGGTTTTCCAGATGAGAAAAGTATATCGACATTATTGTTTATCACAAAGCCCTGTTTTAAATAAAACAGAGCCGGCTCGAAAAAAATCGGCGGGAATTGCAAGCGATTTTCAAATCTTAGCAATATCAGCAAACGAACCGTTAAGTAGCTGGCATAAGTCTGTGGGGGACAATTCAATATCCAAGCCACGCTTGCCGCCAGAAATGAAGAGGGTTGGTAAAGTTTGAGCCTGACTATCAATCACGGTGGGTAGCCGTTTTTTTTGTCCGAGCGGGCTAATGCCCCCGACTAAATAACCTGTTACCTTTTGTGCCAGTTGAGGATCGGCCATTTCTGCTTTCTTGGCCTTAAAAACTTTGGCGACCTTTTTCAAATCGAGTTGCCCGGCAACAGGGGTAACAGCGACAGCAAGGTTTTTAGCATCGCCATTTAATGCAACCAACAGCGTCTTAAAAACTTGGCTGGCATCTAAACCCAGCTTTTTAACGACTTCATCACCGAAATTATGCACATTAACATCATGATCATAAGGGTGCAGTGTGAAATTAATTTTTTGTTTTTCCAGTAAAACAATCGCGGGCGTCATATTTTTTCCTGTCACGATGAATATGTTGTTATGAGGGGTATTATGCGTGTCGTTCTGCCAACATCTGGCGCAAATTGTTCTCGCCGTGAAGATGTAAGGCACCGACAGCAACCAAATATTTTCCTGCTGGCAAATTATCTAATTGCTCACTCCACTGGCGGTTGCGCTTTGTCATTAAGGTTTGATAAATCTCTTCGCAGAAAGTCATCGGCAGCACCTGATCTGGTTTCTCAGGTTTGTAATTCATCCACCAGCTAATCATCGTCTGTAAAGCGCGGGCATTGGCATGCCAATGGGTGATGGTATCTTCCAACAAAGCAAGCCCGCCATTTGGCAGGTTGATGAGAAGGTTGACTTGTGCGTCAGTGCCTTCCAATTCAATGACGGGTTTATTAATGGCTTTTGCACTGTTGAGTAATTGGCAATCGATACCATATTGAGGATGTAATCCCAAATACTGGGCTTGGGCAGCCTGTAATATCAATGCAATTTGCCACGATGGTAATGAATTCAACAGGGTGGCCGGATGTTGAATTTCCCGGCAATAATGCTGTAAACAGTCAAAATGTTCGGGCGATAAACGTTGTGACAGCGCGATCGGTTCAGGAAACGCTTCCTTGACAGGGGCATGGACCTGAGTGATATCGGCCTCGACGATAAGCGCATCCGCTTGTTCCAGTTGTTCCAGCAAGATTTCAGAAAGTGGGTACATGTTTCTTGTACCCATATGAATACTGCCAACAATGTGTAATTGTTTGTTTTTATTTAAATGAATGTCGAAAGCAGGATAGGGGTAATGCCGCTGGGAATGGCGTCCCAATAGGTTGCTGAAATATGACATTAATTTTCCCATCTTGCCGACTCCAATCGTTGGCATCCTGAAGTACGACGAGTATATAATTTTCCTGATGTGATGTCAGGATTTAGGCTTGAAACGCAATAAACGGTTGGCATTACTGACGACCGTCATTGAAGACAATGCCATGGCGGCACCTGCAACCACTGGGTTTAATAGCGTCCCGGTGAAAGGGTATAAAATACCGGCTGCAATTGGGATGCCCAAGGTATTGTAGACAAATGCCCCCAATAAGTTTTGTTTCATATTGCGTAATGTGCCTCGCGATAGTTCAACGGCATCAGCCACGCCATGCAGGCTGTGGCGCATAAGGGTTACGGTTGCGGTTTCTATGGCGATATCACTGCCGCCTCCCATTGCGATACCCACATCCGCTTGCGCCAATGCCGGCGCATCATTAATGCCATCCCCCACCATCGCGACTTTCCTGCCTTCAGATTGAAGAGATTGAATGGCGGCGGCTTTGCCATCCGGTAAGACACCAGCAATGACTTGATCGATACCTGCTTCTTTAGCAATCGCGTTCGCAGTGCTGGGGTTGTCCCCGGTCAACATGACCAGACGATAGCCTTGGTGATGTAAGCGTTGCAGGGCAGCCACGGTATCTTGGCGCAAAGGATCGCGAATGGAAAACAGGGCCGCGATTTTCCCGTTGGCTGACAGGATAACGGGAGTGATGCCTTTTTCTGCCTGTGACGCAACCAATGGCTTTAATTCTGCTGTCTCAACCTGATGCTGCTCAAGTAATTTTTGATTACCCAATAACAGCGTGGTGTCGCCCATTTCGCCCTTAATACCCAGACCAGCGAGGGTGCGGAAGGTTTGTATTTCAGGTAATGCTTGCCCTTTAACTTTCATCAAGATGGCTTTTGCCAGAGGATGATTTGAACCCTTTTCCAATGCGGCAGCCCATATTAATACCTGCTCTTCGGTGAAACCATTAAAGGTATGGATATCTGTCACCTGCGGCATGCCTTCCGTTAAGGTGCCGGTTTTATCGAAGACAATCGTATCCAGTTGGCTGGCATGTTGCAGGGCATCGGCATCACGCACCAAGACACCCAATTCAGCGGCTCGCCCAACGCCTGAGATGATGGACATGGGCGTTGCCAGCCCAAGGGCACAAGGACAGGCGATAATCAAGACGGTGGTCATGATAACCAGTGCATACATGATTTGTGGGGCGGGGCCGACAAAATACCAAATGGCTCCCGCAATGAGGGCGACAGCAACGACAACAGGCACGAATATCGAGGATATTTTGTCGGCCAATTGGCCGATTTGCGGTTTACTGCTCTGTGCCTGACGCACTAATTTGATGATGCGTGCCAATGTCGTCTGGCTGCCAACTGCATTAGCTTTAAACTGTACCGTGCCATCTTGCACCACCGTGCCGGCATGGATGGTATTGCCGGTTGATTTCTGCTGGGGAATGGGTTCACCGGTCAGCATGGCCTCATCCAGCCAAACGGTGCCCTGAATAATTTCACCATCAACCGGAACACGATCACCGGTTGTCAGGCGCAATATCATATTGGGCATAACATCGGCCAGTGGCACAGTTTTTTCGCCAGCGGGAGTCACCACCCGCGCGGTTGGCGGCGTTAAATCCAATAATCGCTCAAGCGCTTTGGAAGAGCGTTGACGGGCACGTTGTTCCAACGCATGGCCGAGATTGACCAAGCCGATGATCATCGCACTGGCTTCATAATAAAGATGGCGGGCCTGGGGAGGAAAAACGTCTGGCCATAAATTGACGCTGATTGAATAGAGCCACGCCACGCCGGTTCCCAGCGCGACGAGGGTATCCATTGTTGCACTGCCATTTTTTAGGCTTTGCCACGCATTGCGATAAAAATGCCCGCCGGCAAATATCATGACAACCAGTGTCATCAAACCTATCGTTAGCCAAATAGCGTGGTTTGCCGGGGTCAGTATCATATTGTCGCCTATCATCCCCCACACCATCACAGGCCCCCCGACCACTAAGGCAAGGGCGGATTGCCAGCGAAAGCGGCGCATATTCGCTTGTGCGACTTGTTGTTGGCGCTCACGGCGTTCTGTTTCATCCTGAATCACTTCCGCCCCATAACCTGCCTTGATCACGGCGTCAACCAAGGCGTTTGGTGAGGCATGACCGGTGATTAATGCGCTTCTTTCTGCCAGATTGACTCTGGCATGTTCCACGCCATCAACGGATTGCAGCGCTTTTTGCACCTTGCTGACACAGCTTGCACAGCTCATGCCATCCAGCAAAAGCTGGATATTGTCACTAAAAGGCGCGGTTTCTACCGGAGTTGAAGAGGTTGCCGCTGCCAAAGACTCCGGAGTCTGTGAAACATGTGTTGCCAGCGGCTCAGTTTTTGGGAAATCGGCTTCTGTTGCTAATTCAGCGTGATATCCGGCTTGTTCGACGGCATCAATTAATTCATCCGATGAAACTTGGCTGATAACTTTGGCATAATTGAGATTCACATCCGTCAGTTCAACGCCGGGTATGTTTTCCAGCGCTTTTTTGACCCGGCCGACACAATGCATACAAGTGAGGCCTTGAAGTGCAAGAATGGTGGTTGTGGACATAACACTATCTCCTGATACAGAGTGATATACTTCATTAAGGCTAAACCTTCCTGCAAGGGGAAGGTCAAGGGGAAATTATGAATATCAGCGAAATTGCCCGTAAGGCTGGTTTAACCAGCAAAGCGATTCGGTTTTATGAAGAAAAACAACTGATTACTGTGCCGGGGCGGGGAGATAATGGTTACCGTTATTACCAGCAACAGCACCTTGATGAACTGATACTCTTGCGTCAGGCGAAAGAAGTCGGATTTACATTGGAGGAATGTCGGGAATTGTTGCGATTATTTCGTAATCCCGGCCGTCACAGTGCTGATGTAAAAACAGCGACCCTGCAAAAAGTGGCGGAAATAGAAAAGACCCTGTTGGAATTGCAAAAGATCAAGGAAAAATTACTGGCATTGGTGGCTGAATGTCCGGGCGATGATGGGGCTGATTGCCCCATCATTGAGCATTTATCGGGTTGCTGCAAGCATCACGGTTGATGGGGAGCCGGCCTCACCTTCAATGTGATCCCGTCAACGGCAATCACCTCAACTTCGGTATTGGCTGGCAGCTCTCGGTCACAATGAACGCGCCAGCTACCGTCGGCCAGTTTAACCCGCCCAAAACCGTTTTCGGTACCCGCGATCAAACGGGTACGCAATCCAACTAATTGGTGATTTTTCTGATTGAGCGTCTTATCACTTGCCTGGCGTGGGCGATGGCGCAACCAGTGACGCCATGCCATGACAGAAAGCAAGGTCAGGACAGCAAACAGAATACCTTGCAGTTCCCAGCCCATATGGGGGAAAACCCATGCGATCAGGGCAACAACGACGGCTGCGGTTCCTGTCCACAACAGATAGCCACCCGTTCCCAGCAATTCCGCAATCAGAAGCAGGCCACCAAAACAGAGCCAGAACCAGGCTGGCTGCACGGCGATCTGTTCAATCATGATTATTTATCCTGTTTGCTCTTCTTACTTTCGCCAATTAATTCAGCAATACCCCCAATGGCGCCCATTAAATTACTGGCTTCCAGTGGCATCATAATCACTTTGCTGTTATTTGAGGCACCAATATTGGTGAGGGCATCGGTATATTTCTGGGCAACGAAGTAGTTAATCGCCTGCATATCGCCATCAGCAATCGCATCAGACACCATTTTAGTGGCACGCGCTTCTGCTTCTGCGGCACGTTCGCGGGCTTCCGCTTGCAGGAAGGCTGATTGCCGCTCACCTTCCGCTTTCAGGATTTGCGACTGTTTCTCTCCTTCTGCTTTCAAAATGGCAGCCTGACGGATACCTTCTGCCTCAAGAATATCTGCCCGTTTGGTACGCTCTGCTTTCATCTGAGCGTTCATCGCGGAGATCAGCTCTTTGGGTGGCCGCACATCGCGGATCTCAATCCGCGTGATCTTGACGCCCCACGGGTTAGTGGCTTCATCGACGATGGTCAGCAACCGACTGTTGATGGAATCGCGCTGGGACAGCATTTCGTCCAGCTCCATTGAACCCAGTACCGTACGGAAGTTGGTCATGGTCAGGTTGATAATCGACAGTTCCAGATTACTGACTTCATAGGCTGCCCGCACGGGATCGACAACCTGAATAAAGCAGACGGCATCAATGGTGACATTGGCGTTATCGCGAGAAATGACTTCCTGCGATGGAATATCCAGAACCTGCTCCATCATATTGATTTTACGGCCGATGCGATCAACAAACGGCATGATGATATGCAGGCCCGGCGTTAATGTACGGGTATAGCGCCCAAAGCGCTCAACCGTCCATTGATAACCTTGTGGAATGGTCTTTACACAAGTAAAGACAATAACTACCGCAATAACGATTAAAATCGGGACAGCACCAAAAGAGAGTAAATCCATAACAATTCCCTTATCCAGTTAATGGTGGAATAGATAAATCTTTTTACTTAATAGAGTAAAGAGTATACATGACGACGATATTTAGATGCCAGCGCATCGCCAGTGCCCAGTGCAGAGAGGATATCCATCAGCGTCTTTTTCACCGCGCCATCGGCAGCAGAAAGATCCTGTTTCAGAAAGCTGAGTAACAATTCCAGCGCTTCTTCATGACGGCCAACTTCGTGTAATTTCGCCGCCAGTTGCACGGCTAATTCTGCATTTTCTGGCTGAGTTGCCAACGCTTGTTGCAGTTGTCGAATCTCAGGTGAATCAGCCGCTTCTTTCAGGGACTGAAGATGTTCAAGTAACATATGATAGCGTTCATCCTGTTCTTCCAATGGGATGGTATCCAGTATTTTTTGAGCGTCTTCAAGATGATTGAGTGAAAGGTTCACTTGGACTAACAATAAGGTGATATCGGTATCTTGGGGGTTTTCTTGATGGACTTCTTTCAGTAGCAACAAGGCTTCCTGATTTTTGCCCTCGGCGAGGAGTTCGTCAACGTGATCTAACGGTGATTTTTCCTCTTGGGGCAGCAGGGTGGAAAAAATTTTCCTGATGGCGTCATCTGTCTGGATACCTTCAAAACCTTGCACCGGACGGGCTTCTTTGACAAACAATACGGTCGGAAAACTGCGTACACCAAATTGTGCCGCAAGGGGGAGAAGTTGGTCACAATTGACTTTAGCCAGAGTAAACTGCCCGGCATATTCATGGGCTATTTTATCCAGCGTCGTTTCTAGTTCATGACAATGCAGGTCTTGTGGCGACCAAAAATAGAATACGACAAGCTGGGAGAGTGAGTGCTGGACAACTTGAGCAATATTTGATTCATTAATGTTAATGATATAGGCAGTATCGTTGGTATTCACTGTTGGCTGCATGGGATTTCTCTCTGGTCGTTGTAAGGTGAATGGTAAGGTGTTTACATGAATAAATAAGACTTGTTTATCCGTTTTTCAATGTCTATTCGCTTTGTCGGCATACGATCCTATCAAGCCATCTTTCAGGAAGCAGGCGGCGCATCACTTTTACTGCATGCGTTAATAAAGTCACGGAATAACGTAATTTCGGTTTGGGATTTTCCAACGCATGAATCAGTTTAGAGACAACATCCTCAGGCATCAACGTGAAGCGGCGTGCAAGACTTGGATTCTCGACCGGATGATCCTGCTGGGTTTGACTGACATTCTGGGTAAAACGGGTATGGATTGGGCCGGGTTCTATCAGGCTGACTTTGATGTCTGTCTTTGCCAATTCGCCGCGCAAGGCATCTGACCATGCTTCAAGGGCATATTTACTGGCAGCGTATGCGCCACGGCCCGGTGTTGAGATCAATCCCATCACCGAACTGGTCTGGACAATCCGCCCGGCCCCATAAGCGCGTAGCGCCGGCAAGAGCAGGCACGTCAGTTGATGAGTGCCAAAGAGATTGGTGGAAAACTGTTTTTCCATCTGTTCACGGGAAATGCCCTCCAATGGGCCGTATACCCCAAATCCGCCATTATTGAACAGCCCGAACAAACGGCCGTGGGTTAATTCAATCACTCTTTTGGCGGCGTGTTCAACGCTTGCTTTATCATCTAAATCCAATTCGATGGGTTCGAACCCCAACTCACGCATATGTGCCAAATCAGCGGGCTTGCGGCAAGCGGCAAGTACGCGATATCCACGTTGTCGGAGTGTTTTGGCTGCGGCTAAACCGATCCCGCTAGAACAGCCCGTAATAAAAATCGATTTCTGCATAACTTTATCTGTTCACCTGCATCTGTTCACCTACATTGAAGAGTGTTTCAAAATGATAGGGATAAACCTTGTCCCGCGCAATGTACGGGGGCAAGGTTGCAAACTCTTACTATGATGAAAACCTGTTTAATTTATAGAAATAAATTATTTACTATTGAGAAATAGGTTTACTTAAGGCACGTTGATATATCCCGCCAACGTGTTGGACATCCAATCAGCAATAAAGGGTTGTGCCGCTTGATTAGGGTGAAGACCATCATCCTGCATCCACTCGGATTTGATAGCAACGTGCTCCATGAAAAATGGCAGCAGGGGAATTTGGTTACGTTCAGCAAGTGCGGGATAAATTTTGGCAAAGGATTCGGTATATCGCTTTCCATAATTAGGTGAAATTTGGATTTGCATTAATAACGGTTGGGCGCCGGCTTGTTTGATCAAAGTAATGCCCTGTTGCAAATCTTGTTCTATGTTTTGAATGGGAAAACCACGCAGTCCATCATTTGCCCCAAGCTCTACCAGAACCCATTTTGGATTGTGCTGTTTTAATAATTCAGGCAAACGTTCAAGGCCTTGTGCGGCGGTATTGCCACTGATACTGCCGTTCACAATCACGGTTTTTTTGCCGGTTTGTTGCCACTGTTTTGCCATCAGCGCAGGCCATGACTGCTCAACCGGCAAACGGTATCCGGCACTGAGGCTATCGCCCAATATCAGCAGGGTATCCGCTGCCGCTGCTCTTGCACTGCATAGCACCAATAATAAAAGGAACAATACATGGCTGTAGAAAGTATTCTTGAAGTTCATCATCTCACTAAACATGTCGGTCAAGGGGAACAGGTAATTAATATATTGCAAGGTATTGAGTTGGTTGTCGAGCCAGCCGAGACAATTGCATTAATTGGCGAATCAGGATCAGGTAAATCAACGTTGCTGGGCATTATTGCCGGATTGGATGATGGCAGTGAAGGGGAAGTTCACCTGTTGGGGCAGAATATCAGCCGCATGAATGAAGAGCAGCGGGCGCAGTTAAGGGCGGAAAATGTGGGTTTTGTTTTTCAGTCATTTATGCTGATCCCCACCTTGAATGCCTTGGAGAATGTCCAGCTTCCGGCACTATTGCGGGGGGAATCGGAAAACCAAAGCCGTGCACAAGCCATTGAGTTACTCGAACAGTTAGGATTGGGAAAACGCGTAAAACATATGCCGGCCCAGCTTTCGGGCGGAGAACAGCAGCGGGCGGCTTTGGCACGGGCATTCTGTACCCGTCCCAAAATCCTGTTTGCCGATGAGCCAACAGGTAACCTTGATCGCCAGACGGGGGATCGCATTGCTGACTTGCTGTTTTCCCTTAATCAAGATTACGCGACCACGTTGATTTTGGTGACCCACGATAGTCAACTCGCTGCGCGTTGTCAGCGTCGTTTACGTCTGGTGGATGGAAAATTGCGGGAGGAAGCATGATTTGGCGCTGGTTTTGGCGTGAATGGCGTACACCCTCTCTCCTGATTGTTTGGTTATCCCTGACATTAGCGGTGGCTTGTGTGCTGGCACTGGGGCGTATCAGTGATCGTATTGATCAAAGTGTACATTATCAAAGCCGTGATTTTCTGGCGGGTGATCTGGTCTTAAGGGCTTCATATCCCGTTGATGAAACTTGGCTGCAAAGGGCACAAGCGCGGGGATTGACCCTGAGTCGCCAGATTGCATTTTCGACCATGACGTATGCAGGGGATATTCCGCAACTGGCTCAGGTAAAAGCCGCCGATGAGCGTTATCCCCTGTACGGAGAACTGGAAACCGATCCGCGCGGGTTAAAACCCGAAAAAGGGGCTGTGCTGGTGGCTCCGCGATTGCTGACACTGTTGGGCGTTAAGGTTGGGGATAATATTGATGTGGGCGATACCACATTGAAAATCAGCGGGGAATTGCTGCAAGAGCCGGACAGTGGTTTCAGTCCGTTCCAGATTTCGCCCCGCATTTTAATCAATATTGCTGATGCTCAGGCCACTGGCGCAATTCAACCCGGCAGCCGCTTGACTTACCGTTATATGTTCGCGGGATCGCCAGAAGCCATTCAATCATTCCGGCAATTTGTTGAGCCGCAACTCAAAGCAGATCAACGCTGGCTGACATTGAAACAGGATAATAGCGTGATGGCGCAATCCATTGAGCGTGCGCAGCAATTTTTACTGTTGTCAGCCTTGTTGACATTACTGCTTGCTGTCGCTGCGATGGCCGTTTCCATGGCGCATTACTGCCGCAGCCGGCATAACTTGATTGCTATCCTGAAAACATTGGGAGCCGGGCGTTGGGCGTTGCGTCAATGGATTATTGGGCAATGGTTGGTCATATTGCTTGCCGCCATCGTGGTCGGTGCCATGTTAGGTTTGGTTTTTGAATCTGCATTGATTCGAATTCTGGCGGGCATGTTGCCGAAAATGTTACCGGCTGCGGGAATGTGGCCGTGGGTATGGGCGATAGGTGCCCTGTTTGGCATTACCGTGCTGGTAGGGGTTCGCCCTTATCGTCAACTGATGGCTACCCAACCTTCGCGGGTATTGAGAAGTGATGTCACGGCGTCCATCTGGCCATTGCGTTACTATTTGCCTGTGGTGGCTTTAATCATAACGGGAGGATTGGTATTACTGGCCGGAACTCAGCCTTTGTTATGGTCATTGTTGGCGGGCGTGCCGATTGTCGCGTTGTTTTTAGCCCTATTGGGATGGGGCGGATTATGGTTGCTGCGCCGAGTGACATTCCGTCAGTTAAGCCTGCGTCTGGCGGTCAATCGGTTACTGTGCCGGCCGTTTCAGACCATGACCCAACTGGCGGCATTTTCCCTGTCATTCATGTTGCTGGCTTTGCTGATGATGGCAAGGGGGGATTTATTGAGTCGATGGCAGCAGCAATTACCGCCGGACAGTCCCAATTATTTCCTGATTAACATCACTCAACCGCAGATTGCCCAAGTCAGTGATTTATTGGCTAACTATCAGGTGAAACCTACCGATTTTTACCCGGTGGTGTTGGCACGTTTGACGGAGGTGAACGGGCAATCTGCGATTGCATGGGCAGATGAAAAACACCCGAACAGTACGACCGTGCGCCGTGAATTGAACTTAACATGGAAAACAGAACTACCGCCGTTTAATACCCTGATTGCAGGAAGCTGGCCACCAAAGCCGAACGAAGTTTCCATGGAACAAAGTGTCGCTGAACGGCTGCAAATTCATTTGGGAGACAGGCTTACCTTTACCGGAGATACCCGCACATTTCATGCCACGGTAAGCAGTATTCGTCAGGTCGATTGGGAAAGTATCAATCCGAACTTTATTTTTATTCTCGCCAAAGAGACATTGGAAAACCAGCCCAGAATGTGGTTAACCAGCTTTCACTACGAAGGCGATGGACGGTTGCTGACAGAAATTAACCGTCATTTCCCGACCATCAGCATGCTGGATATTGGTTCGATCCTCAAACAAGCACAAGGCATCTTACAGCAAGTGAGCAAGGCATTGGAAATTATGGTTGTTTTGGTGATGGTGTGTGGCGGACTACTGTTATTGGCACAAATTCAAGTCGGCATGAGCCAACGGCAACTTGAGTTGGTGGTATACCGCACATTAGGCGCGAGTAAAAAACTTTTGCGTCGCACATTATGGAGTGAATTTGCCCTGCTTGGTTTTATGGCGGGTTTGGCGGCGGCATGGGGGGCAGAAATCGCCCTTTGGTTGTTACAGACTCAGGTCTTTGATTTTCCGTGGCAACCACAATGGCAAATGTGGTTTTTGCTGCCTATTATCAGCAGCTTACTGCTTTCCTTATGTGGTGGCTGGTTAGGGATCAGGTTATTGCGGGGGCAAGGGCAATATCGGCGTTTGCCGGAGTAGTTTCCCGCTTGTTTTGAGAAGCTGGATAAACCTCGTTTAAGATAACGAGGTTTATCCGCGATCGGGTTGGATATTATCAGGCAAATTCTTCTCTCAATCTGGGCAGGATCTGATCCCCAAAAACCGTTAACCCTTGTATATAATCGGGGAAAATCAACATCACACCATCCAATTCACAAGTCCGTATTAAATCAGCCAGTTGCTTATAACAGGTGGCTGGTGTACCAATGACGGTATGGGTCATAAAGGCGTTTTGGGCGCGGGCGACCATCACATTGTTTTTGTCATCCACGTTTTTGTCATCCAGATGAACGCCGAAACTGCGCATCATATTTTTGACGGCCTCCACATCCAAACCTTGACGGTAGAACTGGGCAAGGGTTTCAGCATAAGCATCGGTTTCAGTGCCAAATCCGCGCCATTTCCCCATGGACATAATGAAATCAAGGCCAATGTGATCGGCCAAAATGGCAGTCTCACGGTTTTGTTTATAAGATCCATCCAAGGGCGGCGTGTTCTTGGAGATAATCCACCCACCTTTAGCGATAGGCAGAAATACACCGAATTCTTTCTTTGACATCACTATTTCCTTGTTTGTAAGTTGTTTTAGTTCATTTTTCACCCTATTTGGTCAGTGGGGTATTTTCAACCGTCTGTTTTCTCATTTTATGAGTCGGTGGTTTCATCATTAATGTTACAACAAGAACAAGTGATACAGGGATAGCAATAATCAGGAACGCAGAGGTGAAACTGCCTGAATAATCCTTGATGGCACCGGCAAAAAAAGGTGCCAGACAAGCCAGAGTGGATATCAGGTTCATGACTGAAAACAGTTCCAGATAAGGTTTACGGCCAAAATAGTTAGCCAGCAAGACACTGGAGGCGAGGAAAGTCATGCCATATCCCATCCCGACACATACGGTAAACGCAATCAGGAACGGCCACGACGAGGCGATACCCAGTGCAATCAAGCCAAGAATAATAACGGTCAGGCTGATAATCAGTAATTTCTTCGGATCGACCCATTCCCCCACTGCGCCACCGGCCAATCGGGAAAACGCATTGATAAAGGCCATGATACTCAGTAACCCTGCGGCGATGGCTTCGCTGAAACCGTTCTCGATAATATGGGCAACCGCAAAACTATTGACCGTAATGCCACACCATAAAAATGCGGTGTAAGTTGCGGCAATCACATAGAACTGCCATGTCCGCAGTGCTTGATGTGCGGTCCAGCGTTGTCGGGTGCGATAAATGCTGGGCGTATCCTGATGGTTATGTTCCTGATTGACGGCTTTGGCGTGGGCGACTTCCCGTTTTCCCTCCTGTAGGATCATGATCGTCAGGATAACGAAAATGGAGAGAATAATGGCAGAAATCATCCAGTGCATCCGCCATGTGCCCCAAACACGGGTTGCCAGAAAGTAAATCCACGGGCCAATGACACCGCCCAACCCGCCGATCGTAAAGTAGAAACCAAAAGCAAGGGATTGCTTTTCATATAGCCGTGAAATCACATAAGTGCCGGGTACTGTCGCCAGAAAAGTAAAACCGATACCCATTAAGGCCGTACCCATAAAATAGGATGAAATCGCGTAGGTATGATAAAGATGGTAGAAACCCGCCAGAAAAATCAGCAGGCCGGTAAACAGGGTGAAACGGACGCCAACTTTGCGAATAAACAGTGTTGGCAAAAAACTGGATAGCCCGCAAGTCAGGCCAAGCAGTGTGAACCCTAAACCGGCACTTGTCCAACTCCATCCCAGTTCATTAATCATACTGGGCAGGACAACACCCAATGACGTAAAGGTTGTTGCTGTGGACAGAAAATAGACCATGCCTAAAAGTATCAGCAAAAACCACCGATAAGTACGGCCAAATTTGTCGTGTTGAGTGGACATTGTGACTCCATCAAGGATATAACCTGTTAAAAACGGGGTTATTTTATGTGATTATTAGAAAAAGCTGTATCGAATAAACGGCTTATCGCTAAACACCAAACATTTACATCATCGAGGAGAGGGTAATCATGTATACCGGTATTGTACAAGGTAAAGAAAATGTCTTATCACTGAATCAAAATAACGGCTTTAGCACACTGATTATCAGCAATCATCATCATTTTTTTGATGATGTGGCCATCGGTGCCAGTGTCGCCATTGATGGTACTTGCCTGACGGTGACCCAATTCAGCGGCGATGGCGTCTCTTCTGATATTTCAGGCTTTACGGCGGACACCACCACGTTAAAGTTTCTCGCCATTGGGGATGAAGTCAATATTGAACGCTCACACCAGATGCACAAAGAAAATGGCGGGCATAGTCTTTACGGGCATGTAGAGGGTATGGCAGAAGTGGTCGAGTATACTGCCACGGGTGAAACCTATCGCTTAGTGATCC
>NZ_JAQRFK010000070.1 GCF_028598745.1 Xenorhabdus sp. IM139775 | reverse complement strand
GATCGACCTTTGATCCAAACTGTTTCAATTAATATCATCAATAACCAAAGTAATCATTAACAGGCTTTTTATCACCTAATTTACAAAATGTATATTCAGACGACAAATACCGCCAAAATTTGTCATTTACCAAAATGATATAATTGGAGATCCCGAGATTAATATCATCTACCTAATTTAAAACCAATAGATTAAATAAATATAAATATATAATATTGCAGTTGATAATCCCTAAAATTTAATGAAAAATAGAGATAAAATCGAATAGGATTTGGAGAAACCTTCACTGAAATCCATAATGAAATGATAGATGTAGCAGTCTTGTAAGAATTTATTTAAACTATTTTGCGTAACATCACTATCTTACAATCTATATCGTTTCATCTAATAAGAGAAAATAATGAAAACTTCACATAAGCTATTAATCAGTCTGGCTTGCGTCGTCACGCTCGCGGGTTGTGCTCGTAACGTGCCAATATTAACTCCCCAAACCACTATCATGACCCAAAACGCCCTACCTTCCGTGAAGAAAGCGATTTTGGAAGCGGGTAAGAAACGCAAATGGATAATGGCAGAAGTCTCTCCCGGCGTTATTGATGGCTTCCTGAAAAATCGGGAGCATGACGTCAAAATACGTATCAACTATACCGTCAAGAACTACTCTATCAATTATGTCACCAGCCATAACCTAAGAGAAAATAACGGAAAAATTCACCGTAACTATAACCGTTGGGTTAACAACCTGGATAAAGACATTCAGTTAAATTTATCCCTGCTGGCTAATCAATAAACATCAACGTTAAAGCCTATCCCGATAAACGAAAACATCCTGACGAGATAGGCTTGAGTTTATCAATATACTTTCTGGCTATATGCTACATATCGGATATCTGGATATATGACTGCACCCTATAATTATGACAAAGATGAACTCAGTGCACTTGAGGCGATTACAGAGGCTCAACGCATTGCTTTCGCCCCTATGCTATTTCAAACTGCAATTGGACTGCGCGATTGCGGGATCCTGTCTTTCTTGGATAAAAACCCTAAAAATGGTGCAACCAAAGATGAGATTTGCAGAAATTCCGAGTTAGACAGCTACGGTGTGGGTATTTTGCTAGATATGGGATTAAGTGGCAGAATTATTATTAAACAAGATGACCGTTATTTCATCAGCAAGATTGGTCATTATTTGATACATGACAAGATGACCCGCGTCAATATGGATTTCACTCAAGACGTTTGTTATCAAGGGTTATTTCACCTGAAAGAATCTCTTCTGAAAAATAAGCCTGCCGGATTGAAAGTGTTCGGTGAATGGCCAACGATTTACCCTGCCCTCAGCCAATTGCCTGAACCTGCAAAAACAAGTTGGTTTTCATTTGACCATTTTTATTCTGACTCCGCCTTTAGCGCCGCGTTGAAAACGGTTTTTTCCATGGTTCCTAAAGTGATCTATGATGTCGGTGGCAATACAGGAAAATGGGCATTGCGCTGCTGCCAATATGACAGTAAAGTCAGCGTCACTATTCTGGATTTACCCCAGCAAATAAAATTGGCTGAAGAAAATATACGCAGCCAAGGTATGGCTGATCGTATTTTTGGCTATCCTGTTGACATGCTATCGGATAACAATTTACCCACAGAAGCAGATATTTGGTGGATGAGCCAATTCTTGGATTGTTTTTCCGAAGCTCAAATCATAGGCATCTTACGCAAGATCTCCGCAGCCATGAAACCTGATGCACGAATTTGCATCATGGAACTGTTTTGGGACTGCCAGCCTTTTGAAGCAGCAGCTTATAGCCTTAATGCGACCTCGCTCTATTTTACTTGTATGGCAAATGGTAATAGTCGTTTTTACAGCATTGATGATTTTACCCAATTCCTTAATAAGGCTGGATTGGTAATAGAAAACCAAATTGATCAGTTAGGACTGGGCCATACATTACTGATCTGCAAGAAGCAGTAACGAACGGTATTTCATGAAATTGACATTGGATATTACAGACTGGCAAGCCATCGCCCCGGGGATTTCTCTTACTGAAGAGTGGAAAGAATGGTCTGCGACATTACCCGCCGCTATTGATAAATCACGGCCATTAGAAAAATGTGCCCAATTACCGATGATGACAGCCCGTCGCTTAAGCTCCGGCAGTCGCCTTGCCGTGGACTGTGGCTTAAGCATCCTGCGGCGCAATCAAGTCGATGCCATTGTCTATACCAGCCGTCATGGCGAGTTGGAGCGCAATTACCAGATACTGCAAAATTTGGCGCAACAAGAGAGTATTTCGCCAACTAATTTTGCCATGTCAGTTCATAACTCCTCTGTAGGAAATTTAACCATTGTCGCTAAGGCACCTCTGGTTTCCTCTTCCGTTTCGGCAGGTATTGACAGTTTCCAGCAAGGGTTGTTTGAAGCCTTGACATTGCTCCATGCAGGTCATCACAAAGTCTTATTTGTCGATTTTGAGGGTGAACTCCCCGGTTTTTATCACAATGTCATCGATGCCAATACCTCAACCTATCCATTTGCGGTCGCCCTGCTGTTGGAGCAAGGATCTGGTTTGAGCTGTACAAAACAGTCTTCCGCAGAGACAGAATCCCGTCTTCCCCAAAGCCTCCAGTTTCTTCATGGCTGGTTACGAGGTGAACAGAATTTCGTTGTCTCAGGGGATCATTGTCAGTGGAATTGGAGCCGATAAGATGATGAAAAGGATTTCAGTCAATATCACTGAGCGCATTAACTGGATCTGGCGTCTACTCATGACCGGATTTTGTTTTGCCCTGTTTGGTGTGGGTGGGTTACTGCTTTCCCTTATTTGGTTTAATTTATTGCTGGTTTTTCAACGCAATGAAGATAAACGCTGCCACCTTGCACGTCATAGCATTTCATTCAGTTTTCGTCTGTTCCTTTTTTTGACCAGAAAATTAGGTGTACTGAATTACCATTTCAATGGCTTAGATAAAGTCCGTACCGATAAAGGTTGTTTGATTGTGGCTAATCACCCGAGCTTGCTGGATTACGTCATTCTGGCATCGAAACTGCCCGATGTGGATTGCATCATAAAATCAGCACTGCTGCGCAACCCTTTTGTCAGCGGCGCAATCCGTTCTGCACGTTACCTGATCAACAGTGATGCAGAAACTTTGCTGCCTGCCTGCCGCGAGCGACTGGTTTCGGGTCACAATATCCTGATTTTTCCAGAAGGCACCCGCACAACACCCGGCCACCCCATTTCACTTCAACGTGGTGCCGCCAATATCGCTGTGCGTTGTGAGTGCGATTTACGGATCATCCATATTACTTGCAGCCAGACGATGCTGGATAAAAAAAGCAAGTGGTATCAAATCCCACCGAAAAAACCCATTTATACGATCACGATTGGTGAACAACTCACCAATGCAAATTTTGCGGTTGATACAGAAAACGGGCATGCCATCGCTGCCCGCCAACTCAATCGCCATCTGACCCAATTACTAACACCGTCAAACTAATAGATATCGGATACAATGATGCAAGAGTTATATATTGAAATAAAACAATTAATTATAGACACCCTGAATCTGGAAGATCTTACACCTGCGGATATTGATGCCAACGCTCCCCTGTTTGGCGATGGCTTGGGCTTAGATTCAATCGATGCCCTGGAACTGGGGCTGGCAGTGAAAAATCGCTATGGCATCGTATTATCCTCTGAAAGTGAAAAGATGCGTCAACACTTCACTTCTGTCGCCACACTGGCTGCTTACATCCAGTCACAGCAAGCATAAGAACAGGTGTCATCATGGAAAAACAAAAAATTTTTCAGGAAGTTTCCCAACTATTGGTTCAGTTATTTGAGCTGTCTGCCGAAGACATTACGCCTGAATCACGACTCTATGAAGATCTGGAACTCGATAGTATTGATGCCGTTGATATGGTTGTCCACTTACAGAAGAAAACCGGACGCAAAATCAAACCTGAAGCATTCAAATCTGTCCGTACCGTACAAGATGTCGTCGATGCGGTGGAACAGTTGTTGAAAGAGCAATAATCAGCAATAAACCATCAGCAAAGCAGAAACAAACAGCAAACATTTGGGTAGTTAATTGAAGTTATTGATTTTATTGCTCCGTATTGCCAATGCCGTCATGTTAATCGCCTGGCCTTTTTTGGTTTGTGCGATGGTTAACTATGGGCAATTTCATGCCATGTTAATCGTCATTATTCTGTTTTTTGTTTTGCGATTATTGTTAAGCAGACATCAGGCTCACAGTCAGCAGAAAACCGGCTGGGTCTTGTCCATAGCAGGAATAATCTTGGGTCTGGCCAGTTTATTTCTGCGCAGCCACCAACTTCTTATGTACTACCCCGTGGTCGTTAATGCTATTTTTCTGATCCTGTTCAGCAGCTCATTGCGTTACGGGCCACCGATCATTGAAAGGATGGCGCGTATCAAAGAGCCTGATTTACCCCCAAAAGGTATTCTCTATACACGTAAAGTCACTTACCTCTGGTGCCTGTTCTTTATGTTCAATGGTGCAATCGCACTGGGAACTTGCCTGTATAACGATATGACTTTATGGACATTGTGGAACGGAATGGTGAGTTATCTCTTAATTGGATTGCTCATTTCCATTGAATGGCTGGTACGCCAACGGGTAAAAAAACGATGAAAGCACAATCTATCTCCCAATGGCGATCCCTATCCCAATGGCTATCAGAAGATCATTGCCCCAACAGGCTAGTCAGTTGGGGGGATCATACGATCGATCATACTATCAGCCTGAATAAACTCCGGCAGGATGTCACCGCGTTATATCTACGCCTGCAAAACCTGCACGCTGCTTCCCGCTGGGCACTGTGTTTTGACGACAGTTATGACTTCTGTGTCGCGCTGCTGGCAACACTGTATGCCGGAAAAACCCCGGTTATTCCGGGCCATTGCCGCGAAGCTCAATTGCAGGAGCAGCAACCTCTGTTTGATGGTGTATTGACGGATCTGCCCCTGACCTTGTCCTGCCCTTGCTGGCAGGTCACATCCTCAGATCCAGTGCGTGATGCTACAGAAAAAACCTCATTTAACATCACATTACCCGCTATCTCACCGGATGCCACTTTAGTGATGTTCACGTCGGGTTCAACGGGCACTCCCCAACAAGTACTCAAACCCGTGGCAGTCATGGATCTTGAATCCCAATGGCTGGCTTCCCTGTGGGGCGATAAGCTGCAATCCTGCGTTGTCAGATCCTCGGTCAGCCACCAGCATTTGTATGGTCTGACTTTCCGCATCTGGTTGCCAATGTCACTGGGGTTACCCTTCGATCGCAAGAGGGTGGAATTTCCCGAACAACTGACCAATAGCCCGCGTTGTGCACTGATCAGTAGCCCCGCTTTTCTGCAACGGCTGGATGATAAACTTCCCGCCCCTGATTGCATTTTTGTTGTCTCTGCGGGTGGGCCTTTGCATTTTGCCTATGCACAACGAGCAACCCAGTGGCTCAACACGCTTCCCCATGAAATTTATGGCTGTACTGAAACAGGCATTATGGCCTGGCGAAGCCGTAAAACGGACAACGAGATCTGGACGACATTTGCAGGCGTTTCATTCCGGGAAGATGCCCAGGAGGGGGTACACGTCTATTCTTCCCTGCTGCCTGATCCCTCTGGTCTGGTTCTGGACGATCAGTTGGTCTTCGATGACCAAGGTCACTTTGCCTTATTGGGGCGCCGGGATCGTCTGGTGAAAATTGAAGAAAAACGCATTTCCCTGTCAGAAATCGAACGCCGCCTGTGTGAAATTTCCGGGATCACTGACGCGGTTGTATTGCCCATTCATCGGGGTTCACGCAATCACATTGGGGCGGTAGTCGTGTTAGAACACGAAACCTACCAACATTATCAGCAGCAAGGCATTCGCGGGCTGACAAAAAACTGGCGTCACCAGTTAAAGCCTTGGCTGGAATCTGTCGCATTACCACGTTATTGGCGAGTCGTCGAAACCATTCCCTTGAATGCCCAAAGCAAGCGCTCATGGCCTGCATTACAGGAGTTATTTAATGAAACCCATTGAAATTCACCGCGAGCAACCTGCTCAAAATGAGGCCATCATACAACTGTATTTAGACCCCAATTTGGATTGGTTCCGGGGGCACTTTCCCGTGCAACCCCTTCTGCCGGGTGTGGCTCAAATTGATTGGGTCATGCAGTATGCCCAAACCTTGCTGGCACCCGGCTGGTCTTTTTCTTCGATTGAAATGGTGAAATTCCAGTTTCCCTTGCAACCCGGCAACACGCTGTTGTTGAAAATCAACTGGGATGAAAAGAAACACCTGCTGACCTTCCATTATGACCTGTACACCCAGAACGGCAGCGAAGGCCAGACTGCAAGCCAAGGAAAGATAAAGTTATGTCGTTGAGCGTGAATACAATTACGCCCTGCGTGGTTATTCCTTGTTATAACCACGGCAAAACCATGCCGGCGGTACTGGAAAGATTATCCCCTTACCATCTCCACTGTTTTATCGTCGATGATGGCAGTGAACCAGAAACACAACATCGCCTTGAAGATTTGGCAAAATCCACGCCGAATGTCACGCTTATCCGCCTTGAACATAATCAGGGCAAGGGTGGGGCAGTCATGGCAGGCATGCGGGCAGCCGCAGATTCAGGGTATAGCCATGCTTTACAAGTTGATGCGGATGGTCAGCATTGCCTTGAAGATATCCCCCTGTTTTTGGCAAAAGCACAGCAGTACCCCAATCACTTAATTTCCGGCCGGCCGAAATATGATGTTTCCGTGCCAAAATCCCGCCTTTATGGCCGCTATATCACCCATTTTTGGGTTTGGATAGAAACGCTGTCTTTATCTATCAAAGACAGTATGTGTGGTTTTCGTGTTTATCCATTGGCACCGACACAACAACTGCTGGCGAACAAAGAGGTTGGCCGTCGCATGGATTTTGATATCGAAATCATGGTGCGGCTCTATTGGCAGGGAACAGAAAGTCAATTTGTGCCGACAAAAGTCACTTATCCTGAAAATGGCCTGTCTCATTTCGATGCCTTGAGGGATAACCTCAGTATCTCATGGATGCACACCCGCCTGTTTCTCGGCATGTTGCCACGCATTCCTTCATTATTGTGGCGCAAAAAATTGTGGCGCAAGAAATTATGGGGCAATCACCGTCACTGGTCAGATATTCAAGAACGCAAGGGGCTGCTTGGCATGAAGTTCATGCTGGCCGTTTATCGATGGTTCGGACGCAAACCCTTTGAGTGTCTGCTTTACCCGGTTGTTGGCTATTTCTGGGCGACGGGTGGACCACAGCGACAGGCCTCTCGCCAATACCTTGAGCGACTGAAACAGACCTTGCAACACAAGGGCATCGCTATTCCCCAAGACCTCAATAGTTATCGCCACTACCTGCGTTTCGGCAGGGCAATGCTGGATAAAATCGCAAGCTGGCGGGGTGACTTAACATGGGGAAAAGAAATTGTGTTTGCGCAGGGAGCAGAACAAACGCTTTTAGATGGCGATGCAAGCGGGAAACTGCTGTTGGTTTCACATTTGGGGGATATTGAAGTCTGCCGGGCAATGGCACAACGGGCGGGGAAACAGACGATCAATGCACTGGTTTTTACTGAACATGCCCAACGTTTCAAACAGATCATTGAAGAAGTTTCACCACAAGCGGGGATCAATTTATTGCCGGTAACGGATGTCGGTGCCGATACCGCCATCTTATTGAAAGAAAAAATTGATGCCGGCGAATGGGTGGCCATTGTCGGTGATCGGATTGCCGTTAATCTTTCACGAGCCAACACCCAGCGTGTTGTATGGAGCCAATTTCTCGGTTATCCGGCTCCTTTTCCGCAAGGGCCGTTTATCCTAGCTTCGGTGTTGCGCTGCCCGGTGCTGTTAATATTCGCTCTCCGGCAAAATAACCAATTCAAAATTTATTGTGAGCACTTTGCCAATCCCTTGGCACTGCCACGTCAACAAAGAGAGCAGGCGTTGCAGCAAGCGGTGGATCTCTACGCTGCCCGATTGGAACATTATGCCCTGCAATCCCCGCTGGATTGGTTTAATTTTTTCGATTTTTGGCAATTACCGTCTGCCCGGACACATTCTGCCCGGAAAAATAAGGAATAAAAAAATGCTGACTGATCCTCGTTTTACTGCCGAGGTTGAATTAACGGTGCCATTTCATGATGCTGATCCCATGGGCGTGGTTTGGCATGGAAATTACTTTCGCTATTTTGAAATTGCCCGTGAAGCCCTGATGAACCAAGTCAATTATGGTTATCGGGAAATGCGTGGATCCGGCTATGTTTGGCCCGTCGTTGACGCCAAAATCAAATATCGTGCCTCCGTGCTCTTTGAACAAAAAATACGTGTCAGAGCCACCATCGAAGAGTTTGAGAACCGCCTGAAAATTGCTTATCAGGTTTTTGATGCCGCCAGTGGCGAAAAAACAACCACAGGCTATACCATTCAGGTCGCTGTTTCTCAAGAAACACGGGAAATGAGCTTTGTCAGCCCGGACATTCTATTTGAACGCATGGGGGTCAAGCCATGAAAAAATGGCGCTGGATACTGCTGTTTCTGACAGCCGGTTTTATGACACTCAATAACGTGGCACACGCCATTACCCTTGAGGAATTACAACAACGGTTCGCACACCAGCCCGCCGTAAGGGCGCACTTCACCCAAGTGCGACAAATTCAGGGTATGCCTCAACCCCTGTCTTCCAACGGTGAAATGCTGGTTTCACAAGATAAAGGACTATGGTGGCATCAGCAAAAACCGTTTCCACTGACATTGGTACTGGATGACAACCGTATGGTGCAAGTGATGGCGGGGCAAACACCCCAAGTGATCACTGCCGATTCCAATCCACAACTGTTTCAGTTCAACCATTTGATGCGGGCGCTGTTTCAGGCCGATCGTGCTGTACTGGAAGAAAATTTCAACCTCGCATTTAATGATCTTGGGCAGGGAAAATGGCGCTTGGGACTGACACCCAAAACATCGCCTTTGGATAAACTGTTCACGGCGATTACGCTGAACGGCCAGGCTAACCTTGATGTTATTTTACTGACGGATCGCCAAGGTGATCGTACCGAGCTTGCTTTTACCCAACACCGATTAACACCAGAGACGCTGAGTCATGAAGAAGAGCAACACTTCGAATTCTGAGCCGCGCCTGCTGGCACTATTCTGGCTGCTAATATGCGCTATCCTGCTGATATTAATGGCAGTCTTGTTACCTCAATCCCGTCTGTCCACCAGTGTACTGGCATTATTGCCGGCACAAAGTGCGGGAAACATGCCCCCCGCTTTGCAAGAAGAGTTCATGAAACGTCTTGATCGCCAATTGGTATGGATGGTCAGTCCGGGGAAAAAAGAAGATGCCGCGCCCGCCCAGTATTGGCTGGCGCATTTGCAAAAAGCACCGTTTCTGACCAATGTCAAAGGACCCATGACGGCAGAACAGCAACAAGAATGGGGACGTTTTTACTATGAACACCGTAATGCCATGCTCGATCCTGCTACCCGTGCCAGACTGACAGATGATGGCAATCAGCAAGCAAATTGGGTTCTGTCTCAGGTCTATTCCGCATTTTCCGGTGTCAGTGGGCAGGAACTTAATCATGATCCCTTGATGCTGGTCAGGGGTTCACAACTGGCACTCCAGCAGACATCCAGCCAATTGCGGCTCCAGAACGGCTGGTTAGTGGCCAAAGATCATGCCGGAAAAAGCTGGTATTTACTGCACGGGGAACTAAAAAGCGCGTCCTTTGACATGCAGCAAGGGCATCACGCTGTCACTGAATTGAGTCAATTGCAGCAATCGCTGCAAGCTCAATTTCCTGACGCCGAAGTAATTTCACGCGGAACCCTGTTTTACAGCGATTACGCGACCCAACAGGCAAAACACGATATTTCAACATTGGGCAGCGCTACCGTACTGGGTGTCTTGCTACTCATCTACGGTATTTTTCGCTCCCTGAGACCTTTGTTGCTGTGTGTGCTATCCATCAGTATCGGCGCGCTGGCAGGAACGGTGGTGACGTTGGGGATCTTTGGCGAACTTCATTTGATGACGCTGGTGATGAGTGTCAGTATCATCGGTATTTCCGCGGACTACGCCATTTACTATCTCACAGAGCGTATGGTACATGGTCAGGCAGTGACGCCGTGGCAAAGTATGCGGAAGGTTTTGCCGACCCTATTGATGGCATTGGCAACCACCGTCATTGCCTATCTCATCATGATGTTTGCCCCCTTCCCCGGCTTACGCCAGTTGGCGGTGTTCGCGGCGGCGGGTTTGACGGCTTCCTGCCTGACCGTCGTCTGTTGGTATCCCCGACTGGTTAAAAGCCTGCCAGTACGCCCTGTCCCCGCCATGATCATGTTAATGCGTTGGCTGGCGTTATGGCGGCATAATCGGCGGTTTTATCTGGGATTGCCTGCCCTGCTGGCAATTTTTGCGGTACTGGGCATGTTCCGTTTGCAAGTCAATGATGATATTGCCCAATTACAGGCGCTGCCACAGGATATCCATCAACAGGAAAAACGCATTGCCACACTCACCGGACAACGAAGCGATCAAAAATGGTTCGTTATTTACGGTGATGACGCAGAAAAAACGTTGCAACGGCTGGAATCCTTTATGCCTAAATTAGAGGCAGAAAAACAGCAAGGTAATATTAGCCATTATCAACGATTTCCCCTCTCTTCTCTTGTTCAACAACACAGAGATCTTGAGCTGATCAAAGCCGCTACACCCAGTATCATGGCGCGCCTGACAGAAGCCGGGCTGGCAATCAAACAGCCGGATCTTCATCCCATGACAGTCACGCCAAATGACTGGCTCAACAGTGTCGTCAGTGAAGGCTGGCGCTTGATGTGGATAACCCTGCCAAATGGCCGTAGCGGTGTGCTACTACCTGTAAACGGCGTTAAAGACAGCGTTTTGATGCGCCGGTTAGCAGAAAAACAGGAAGGCGTCAGTTGGGTGGATCGCAAGCTGGCTTTCGATGAGATGTTTCAATTTTACCGCACCCTACTTGGCGGGTTGCTGGCCGCTTCTATTGTGCTGATCGCCATCAGTTATCTGGTACGACTCGGCTTGCGTCGCGGTATCCTCAGCATCTTGCCGTCACTGCTATCCCTTGGCTGTGGACTGGCGATGCTCGGTTTCAGTGGTCATAGCCTTAACTTATTTTCAATATTGGCGCTGGTGCTGGTGCTTGGCATTGGCATCAACTACAGCCTGTTTTTCAGCAATCCCCGTGGTACACCGCTGACCTCACTCCTGGCGATCAGCGTGGCAATGTGTACCACCTTGCTCACACTGGGCATGTTGGTATTCAGCAGCACCCAAGCCATCAGTAGCTTTGGCATCGTATTATGCAGCGGGATCTTGACTGCTTTCCTGCTATCACCGCTGGCCATGCCTGAACGCCAAAAAAGGAAAAAGAAATCATGATACGGTTATTCATCCTGTCCTTGACCTGCCTGCTGGCAGCTTGTACGAACTCTCCGCAAGATGGCACCCCCAGTGCGTGGCTGAAACCGGGTGTCCGTGTTTCATTGCCAGCGCCAACGATAACGCCTGTGATTAATGAACAGCAACTGTTAACCGTCACCGTAAAAGGCAAACAACAATCATTGATTGTGCTGCTCAACGCCAATGCACAACACCTGTCGCTGGCGGGACTCTCTTCACTGGGTATCCGGTTGTTCAAATTGGATTACGACAAACAGGGTATCCACACCGAACAGTCCATTGTCTTGCCGGAGCTTCCTCCCGCCAATCAAGTTTTGGCCGACATTATGCTCAGTTATTGGCCTGTTTCTGCTTGGCAGGGCCGACTCCCCGATGGCTGGAAACTTAAAGACAGTGATAATCTGCGCCAACTAAATGACAAAAATGGGAAATTAATCGCAGAAATTCATTATGATGCCCCAAATGGCAAACGACGCCCGATCCGCGTCCAGCAGTTCATTTTTGGTTATGACATCGCCATTCAGCATTTGGAAGAGTAAAACATGATTTATATTTCTGCCGTGGGTATGCTCAATGCCTTGGGCGATAATGTGGATGAAATTGCGCAAAATCTCGTACTCGGCCAAGCCCCCGGCATGTATGAGCGCCCCGGCTGGTTACAACCTGACAAAACCTGCTGTCTGGGGGGCGTGGACGCTGAATTGCCCGCCATGCCTGACCCCCTGTTTAAACACAACAGCCGCAATAATCGTTTGCTACTGGCTGCCTTGATGCAAATAAAACCCCAAGTGGACGAAGCCATCGCCCGTCACGGCCGGGAACGCATCGCCGTGATCATGGGCACCAGTACATCTGGCCTTGATGAGGGGGATCAGCATGTCAGCCGCACCATCCACCCGCAATCAGATGAGTCTTACCACGATTGCCACAATTACCACTACTACCAGCAAGAATTGGGTGATCCTTCCCGCTTTCTTGCCCGTTACCTTGCTGTTGAGGGGCCTGCATTTACCCTCTCTACCGCCTGTTCATCCAGTTCACGAGCGATTATCACGGGTCAACGCCTGATTGAAATGGGGCTGGTGGATGCCGCCATTGTGGGAGGTGCGGACACATTGAGCCGTATGCCAATCAATGGTTTCGATAGCTTGGGATCCCTGTCCCCGACCTTGTGTGAACCCTTTTGTGAGGATCGCCAAGGCATCACCATCGGAGAAGCCGCAACCTTGCTGCTGCTAACACGAGAACCTCAACCGATAGCATTACTTGGTGTGGGAGAATCCAGTGACGCATGGCATATGTCAGCCCCTCATCCTGAAGGGAAAGGGGCGATTGAAGCGATCAATATGGCTCTGGAAAATGCCGGGCTTTCTCCGGCAGAGATAGGTTATATCAACCTGCACGGCACAGGTACGAAATTAAATGACCAGATGGAGTCGATCGTTATCAATCAGATTTTTGGTGAAAATATCCCATGCAGTTCGACCAAATATTTAACGGGTCATACCCTTGGTGCCGCAGGTGCCTGTGAAGCCGGGCTTTGCTGGTTACTGCTGGCACGTCACTTACCGCTACCGGCACAGGATTTTTCCCGCTCAAACATCGATATCGCCCTGCCGGCTTGTGGTTTGTTAACCCAATCACAACCACTGGAAAAACCGGTTGTCATGTCAAATTCTTTTGCCTTTGGCGGGAACAATACCAGCCTGATATTGGGAGTTGCTTAATGCCTGACTATTTACCCGCAGATTGCTATTTACCCGCAGATCGCTATTTACCCGCAGATCGTTATCTTCCCCATGAGGCACCGATGGTGTTACTGGAACACGTGATCAACGTATCCGACAACCATGTTCATTGTCAGGTCACCGTCAGCCAAGACGGTGTGCTATCCCCCTTTCTCAATCAAGATGGTCACCTGCCGGGTTGGTTTGCCATTGAAATGATGGCCCAGACCATCGGTGTCTGGTCTGGCTGGCACCGAAAAGAGAAAAAAGAAGCAGATTCCGCATTAGGCATGTTACTGGGCGGACGTGCAGTACGGTGCCAAGTACCTGCTTTCACACAAGGCAGCGTACTGGATATTCAGATGAATTTATTACTGCAAGATGAAAAATTTGGCAGTTTTGAAGGTGAAATCAGTTGTCATGGTACTGTACTGGTGACAGGCCGCCTGAACACCTACCAACCTGACAAAACAGAACTCATACAATTAATCAATCAACAGGATGGAGTAGCATAATGCGTTCAGTTCTCGTGACCGGTGCCAGCAAAGGGATAGGCAGGGCGATTGCCTGCCGGCTGGCGACGGAGGGTTTTACTGTCATCGTGCATTATCACCGCGATGCCAAGGGCGCGAAAGAGACACTGGAACACATTCAGGCAAACGGAGGCCGTGGCCGTATACTGAATTTTGATGTTTCAGATCGCACCACCTGCCGTGAAATACTGGAAAAAGACATCGAAACCCACGGTGCTTATTATGGCATCGTCTGCAATGCCGGGATCGCCAAAGATGGGGCTTTTCCGGCACTGGAAGGCAATGACTGGGATAGTGTCATCCATACCAATTTAGATGGCTTCTACAATGTCATTCATCCTTGTGTCATGCCGATGATCGGCCTCCGTCAGGGAGGACGTATCATCACCTTATCATCCGTGTCCGGTTTGATGGGCAACCGCGGGCAAGTCAATTACAGCGCAGCGAAAGCCGGTATTATCGGGGCAACAAAAGCGCTGGCAATCGAATTAGCGAAAAGAAAAATCACGGTAAACTGTATTGCACCCGGCCTGATTGGGACAGACATGATTCAAATGGAAGACACAGCCTTGAAAGAAGCGATGAGTATGATCCCAATGAAACGCATGGGACAAGTGGATGAAGTGGCGGGTCTTGCCAGTTATTTGATGTCTGATATTGCAGGATATGTGACCCGTCAGGTCATTTCAATCAACGGGGGGATGCTATGAACCATAATGCGACACTCCATAAGGAAATGCCCCGCAGGGTAGTGATTACAGGCATGGGCGGCATTACCGCATTGGGACATGATTGGTTATCGGTTTCCGCAGGATTAAAAGCGGGTATCAACGCCGTTCAACCGATGCCGACATGGGCTGAATATGACGGGCTAAATACCCATCTCGGCGCGCCAGTCACGGATTTTATGTTGCCCGAACACTATACCCGCAAACGCATTCGTTCCATGGGACGGGTTTCCCTGATGTCAACACGCGCCACAGAACTGGCCTTGGCGATGGCGGGTTTACTTGATGATCCCATACTGACCAACGGAGAAACCGGCATCGCCTATGGCTCTTCGACAGGCAGTACCAAGCCAGTCAGCGACTTCGCAACCATGCTGACGGAAAAGCATACCAATAACATTACGGGCACGACTTATGTACAGATGATGCCGCATACCACTGCCGTCAACACCGGTCTGTTCTTTGGTCTGCGTGGCCGGGTGATCCCCACCTCAAGCGCTTGCACATCCGGTAGTCAGGCGATTGGTTATGCGTGGGAAGCTATCCGCCATGGCTATCAAACCGTCATGGTAGCAGGCGGAGCCGAAGAACTGTGCCCATCCGAAGCAGCAGTATTTGATACGCTATTCGCCACCAGCCAGAGAAATGAGGCCCCCAAAACCACGCCTTCCCCGTTTGATGTTAATCGCGACGGGCTGGTGATTGGTGAAGGGGCGGGGACATTGATCCTTGAAGAACTGGAACACGCCAAAGCCCGTGGTGCCAAAATTTATGGTGAAATCATCGGATTTGCCACTAATTGTGACGCTTCCCACATTACCCAGCCAAAATCTGAAACGATGCAAACCTGCATTGAAATAGCGCTGAAATCCGCCGGCTTGCAACCAGCCGATATCGGTTATATCAGTGCCCACGGTACTGCTACCGAGCGGGGGGATGTGGCAGAGAGCCAAGCCACCGCCAATATTTTTGGCAGCCAAACACCTATCTCTTCACTGAAAAGCTATTTCGGCCATACCTTGGGGGCTTGTGGCGCCCTTGAAGCATGGTTAAGCCTGGAAATGATGAATGAAGGCTGGTTTGCCCCAACCCTCAATCTCAACGAGATTGATCCCGCCTGTGGTGAGTTGGATTATATTATCCACCAGCCGCGTAAAATCCAAACCGAGTTTATCCAAAGCAATAACTTTGCCTTTGGTGGGATCAATACTTCGATTGTGATCCGGCGTTGGGTCTAATTTTGGCGTTTTAAGACTGCTGACAAAGTACCGGATAAAAGCCAGTGCTTTGTCAGGCTTATTATCCATTTTGGTAGCGACATGAGCCTCCAAACCATTTGTCGAAACCTCATCGTCATCGTTCCTTTATACTCCCTTTTTCCATAAATCTTTTCGCTCCTGAGTATCAGTTTTTCTCGTTGTATCTCTTTGTGAGAAAAGGCTATAGTCCGCACCACTCAAGGTTATTGGGTGACTGACCTACTGCTTAAATCACCAAGATATATTCCAGTCCTTGGCCTATATCCTGGCCGCCTTTCGGCAAGATCTTGATGAGAAGCAGCGCATATCTGACTTATTTTTGATGTGGAGACGACAGTAGTGAAACTGCTGCGCAACAATGACAGTGCTTTTGTACCTGTCTCTGGCTTGACTGTTTTTGCCATCGCTTCTGGTTACCTAATGAGCTTAATTCCTTTGTCGATGGCAAGTTTCAGCATTGATACAACTTATGCCAGTTGGCTAGCCAGTGCTTATTATGTCGGTTTACTAATAGGTTCTATGATGATTGAGCCTGTTATCGCCAAGATAGGTCACCGTCTTTCATTTATTGTTTTTTTGTTGCTTTTATCAGTAACCGTTATTGCATTGCCGTTTTTTCCCAATAAAGAAATCTGGTTACTTGTGCGGTGTATGGCTGGCGTGGCTGTTGCCGGCGTTTTTGTCGTGGTCGAATCTTGGTTGTTGATTGGCGATAACCCCAAAGAACGCGCCAAGCGCCTGAGTTTTTATATGACGTCCCTTTACGGTGGGACAACCTTAGGCCAGTTATTGATTGGGCCTATCGGCACTCAGGGGATGATCCCTTTTATGGTGATTTCGGCACTGCTGTTTGCCGCTATTTTGCCTCCATTGTTCGTGCGTCATGGGCAACCTCCTGCACTCCGCCATCAAAGTATGTCGTTGAGAAAAATCACCGAATTCAGCAAACCCGCGATCGTTGGCTGCATGACGTCGGGTATTGTTATGGGTACTATCTATGGTTTGATGCCTTTATCACTCAGCCAAGGCCATTTCAGTACGGATCAAGTGGGTATCCTGATGGCAGCCATTATTCTGGGCGGAATGGTAATACAGCCGATTATCAGCAAGCTATCTGTCATCATGAGCAAGACATTCCTCTTGGCAATCGTGTCATTACTGGGTGTCTTCGCCGTAGGAATGACCTATCTCTTTGAACATTATATTGTCATGATAGTGGCACTGGCTCTTTTGGGAATGTCATCCTTTGCTCTGTACCCCATTGCCATCACCCTTGCTTGTGACAAGCTGGATGCGTCCTATATTGTGGCAGCAAGCCAAGTCATGTTGTTAAGTTACAGTATCGGTTCCGCCACGGGTCCGTTGGTAGCAGGGCATTTTATGCTACAGCATTACTTTAAAATTCAGCATAATGGATTGATGAGTTTCTTTTTTATTGTCTTATTGGCAACTGCGCTTTATATGCTGCTGGCGAGCTTGCAGCGCAAAGGCCGGGTATTGGCAA
>NZ_JAQRFK010000007.1 GCF_028598745.1 Xenorhabdus sp. IM139775 | reverse complement strand
ATCGACCGACGTATTGGGCAGTTGATGCAGCCAGTTTTCCAACTCAAGTAGCGCCTTGGCCGATTCAGTTGCGGGGTACAATGGATCATCTTCATTGAGACAGCCAACAGACGAACCATAAACTGAAGTAGAACTGGTAAAAATAATCCGCGGAACCGAATAAGAAAGTGCCGTGTCAACAACCAGTTGCACTGCTTTAACATATTCCTTCCCACCTCCGGCCACACCACTAACCGGCAATGCCAGAACCAACACATCAACCAACATCAGTTGATCAAGATCATCTGCATCGCAAATAATCTGAGGAGCCAAGTTCAATAGGTAACAATCCACCCCGCACATACAAGCCGCTTCAACACCATCTGGTGTAGTTTTACTACCAACGACCTGCATCCCCCCGCGTTGCAGTGCTTGTGCCAATGGCATTCCTAACCAACCCAGTCCAATAATGGAAATTTTTTTCACCGTGATCCCCCGAAGCGCAATGCTACTTAAAAACAATACATTAATATAAAATAAACGTCTTTTCTTAAAAAAAGTTTGCTTTTTATACACAAAATCGTATAGGTTAAACAGCGAGCAACCAATCCTTAGTCACAAATATAACGTTTATAAAGTTACGTACAGTCATCATTCAGTACAGCATATCCTTGTATAAAGCAGTTTTGTATAGAAAATAGCCTGAACCAAATACAGATAGAGAACGCGCATATGAACCGTATTCAATTTAACCATCATCATCACCATCATCCTGACTAGTCTTTCAGGCTGCTGTGTGCTGGAAGACATTTGACCCGTCTTCCGGTGGCATGAATACGATGAAAACCCTCGGAAGATTTTCCGGGGGTTTTTTGTTTCTGATATCTACGAATTAATTACTGACTGAATCTTGATATAGGGTAAAACACAACATGCTAGATAAAACACGCTTACGCATCGCCATTCAAAAATCAGGCCGTCTGAGTGATGACTCCAGAACGTTACTGGCGCGCTGCGGCATCAAAATTAATTTACAGCAACAGCGCCTGATCGCCTTTGCTGAAAATATGCCTATCGATATTCTGCGTGTCCGCGACGATGATATTCCGGGCCTTGTGATGGATAGTGTTGTCGATCTGGGCATTATTGGGGAAAACGTCCTTGAAGAAGAATCATTGACGCGCCGGGCACAAGGAGAAGATCCCCGCTATCTGACATTGCGCCGCCTCGATTTTGGTGACTGCCGGCTTTCCCTGGCAACACCTTTAGATTGCGATTATACCGGCGTGGCATGTCTGCAAGATTCCCGCATTGCAACCTCATACCCGCACTTATTGAAACGTTATTTAGACCAACAAGGCATCCACTTCAAATCTTGTCTTCTCAATGGTTCCGTTGAAGTTGCCCCCCGTGCAGGGCTTGCAGACGCTATCTGTGATTTAGTTTCAACAGGTGCCACATTGGAAGCCAATGGCTTGCGGGAAGTTGAAGTGATTTACCGCTCAAGAGCCTGTTTGATCCAGCGTGATGGCGAAATGCCGGAAGCCAAACAACAGCTTATTGACAAATTGATGCTCCGCATTCATGGCGTCATTCTGGCGCGAGAATCCAAATACATCATGCTTCATGCGCCCAGCGACAAACTGGAAGAGATTATCTCCCTGCTGCCGGGGGCTGAGCGCCCCACCATCTTGCCACTGGCAGGTGCACAAAATCGCGTCGCCATGCACATGGTCAGTAGTGAAACCCTGTTCTGGGAAACGATGGAAAAACTCAAGGCATTAGGTGCCAGTTCCATTCTGGTTCTGCCAATTGAAAAAATGATGGAGTGACCGTTGATGAACACCAATTTTAACACCATCATTCGCTGGCAAGAATGTACACCGGAACAACAAAAAATATTACTGACACGTCCGGCTATTACCGCATCCGACGATATTGCCGCGGCGGTTAAACAGATTCTGGCAACCGTGAAAACGGGGGGTGATCAAGCATTACAAGCGTTCTGCCAACGCTTCGACAAGACGACCGTTGAAACTATCCAAATTTCTGCTGATGAAGTTAATGCAGCGGCCGCTCGCCTGACCCCGGAAATCAAGCAGGCCATGCAATTGACCATGAACAATATCCGCCGGTTCCACGAAGCACAAAAACCGGCAGAGGTTGATATTGAAACCCTGCCGGGCGTTCGCTGCCAACAAGTGACGCGCCCAATAGATTCAGTTGGGCTTTATATTCCCGGCGGCTCGGCCCCCCTGCTTTCCACAGTATTAATGCTGGGTACACCTGCCAACATTGCGGGTTGCCGTCAAGTTATCCTGTGCTCTCCTCCCCCGATTGCTGATGAAATACTCTATGCCGCACAACTATGTGGGATCAGCGAGATATTTCAGATCGGCGGGGCTCAAGCCATTGCCGCAATGGCATTCGGGACAGAATCCGTTCCCAAAGTAGACAAAATTTTTGGCCCCGGCAATGCGTGGGTGACCGAAGCCAAGCGTCAGGTAAGCCAACAAATCAACGGCGCAGCGATCGATATGCCCGCTGGCCCATCCGAAGTACTGGTGATCGCTGACAGCGGAGCCAATCCCGCATTTACGGCAGCAGATTTACTTTCACAAGCAGAGCACGGCCCCGATTCCCAAGTCATATTGGTCACTCCCGATGAAAATCTGGCCGGAAAAGTGATCCGTGAAATTGAAGCCCAGCTCGCCGTTTTGCCACGTCAGTCCATTGCAACCCAAGCCCTGCAAGCCAGCCGGATCATTGTCACCGAAGATCTCGCCCAGTGTGTGGCGATCAGCAACCAATATGGCCCGGAGCATTTGATCATTCAGACTCGTCAGCCTGAACAACTGGTCGAGCAAATTACCAGCGCCGGTTCCCTTTTTCTCGGTGACTGGTCGCCTGAATCCGCCGGAGATTACGCTTCCGGCACTAATCACGTTCTGCCTACCTATGGCTATACTTCAACCTATTCCAGCCTTGGTCTGGTTGATTTCCTGAAAAGAATGACCGTTCAACGGCTCACTCCCCAAGGATTAAAAAACCTCGCACCCACGATCGAAACACTGGCACAGGCAGAACAACTCATCGCACATAAAAACGCCGTTACATTACGTATGACTGCTTTGAACAAGGAACAATCATGAGTACGGTTTTTGATATCAATTCATTGGCAAGAGAAAACGTTCGCAAATTAGTCCCTTATCTGTCTGCCCGCCGTCTGGGCGGTTGTGGTGATATTTGGTTAAATGCGAATGAATACCCCATCGCACCCGATTTCCAACTCAGCGAAAACACGCTCAATCGCTATCCTGAATGCCAACCCGCCACAGTCATTCAGCGTTATGCCGATTACGCTGGCCTGCAACCTGAGCAAGTCCTTGTCAGTCGTGGTGCTGATGAATCTATCGAGTTGTTGATCCGCGTTTTTTGCGAGCCAGGACGCGATGCGGTACTGTTTTGCCCACCAACCTATGGTATGTACGGCGTTAGTGCCGAAACCTTCGGTGTAGAGCAGAAAAAAATCCCGGTCAACGCCGACTGGCAACCCGATATCACCGCCATCAAAAATAATCTGGATCGCGTCAAGCTGATCTATATCTGTAGTCCCAACAACCCGACAGGCAACCTCATTGACCCTGCGGCATTACGCCAGATCCTTGAATTGGCCCGGAACCGCGCCATTGTTGCCATTGACGAAGCCTACATCGAATTTTGCCCACAACATGCCGCTAGCCATGATACCACCCGTTGGCTGTCAGGCTATCCTCACTTGGTCATTTTGCGAACCCTCTCGAAAGCTTTTGCTTTGGCTGGATTGCGTTGTGGATTTACGCTGGCTTCCGCCGATATCATCGCACTGATGCTAAAAGTGATTGCCCCTTATCCACTGGCGACACCGGTTGCCGATATCGCGGCACAAGCGTTAACGAAAACGGGTATTCAAACCATGAGAAATCGTGTGGAAGAAAATGCCTGCAATCGGGCTTATCTCCAGCAAGCTCTCAGCCAATCGACGTTGGTTGAAAACGTGTTTCCAAGCGAAACCAACTATATTTTGGTGAAATTTACCCATGCAGAACGCGTATTTAAGACGCTCTGGGAACAAGGGATCATCCTGCGTGATCAGCGTAAGCAGCCGGGATTAGAGAATTGCCTGCGTATTACCATCGGCAGCCGGAATGAATGTGAACAGTTGGTGCGAGCCATTAGCGCACTCGCCGACCAATCGCAACAAATCAAGGAAACTGAGAACCCATGAGTCAGAAAATGCTTTTTATTGACCGCGATGGCACATTGATCACCGAGCCGCCCAGTGATTATCAAGTTGATCGCCTTGATAAATTGGCTTTTGAGGCTGGTGTGATCCCGGCCTTGCTCGCCCTGCAACAAGCCGATTATAAATTAGTGATGATCACTAATCAGGACGGGTTAGGTACGCCCAGTTTTCCGCAAGCGGATTTTGAACCACCCCATGACTTGATGATGCAGGTTTTCACCTCACAGGGTATTCATTTTGAAGAGGTGCTGATCTGCCCACACAAACCAGAAGATAACTGCCACTGCCGTAAGCCCAAACTTGGATTGGTGCAAAAATATCTGGCAGAAAATGTCATGGATACGGAAAACAGCTACGTCATCGGTGATCGGCAGACTGATTTGCAATTAGCTCAAAATATGGGGATCAAGGGCATTCGCTACCAACCCGAATCACTGGGATGGACAGCCATCCGTAACAAATTGATCAGCAAGGAATTTACCCGTAAAGATCGCCATGCCCAAGTTGAACGAAAAACCAAAGAAACCACGATTGATATTGAAATTTGGCTGGATCGTGAAGGAGAAAGTCGCATCAACACGGGCGTCGGTTTCTTCGATCATATGCTGGATCAAATCGCGACTCACGGTGGCTTCCGCATGAATGTACAAGTCAAGGGCGACCTCCATATTGACGATCATCACACCGTAGAAGATACCGGACTCGCACTGGGAGAAGCCTTAAAACAGGCATTGGGGGATAAACGCGGGATTGCCAGATTTGGCTTTATGCTGCCAATGGATGAATGCCTTGCCCGCTGTGCCCTGGATATTTCCGGCCGTCCACATCTTGAATATAAAGCTGAATTTAAACATCAGCGTGTTGGTGATTTGAGTACCGAGATGATTGAACACTTTTTCCGTTCCCTCTCTTACACAATGGCATGCACCCTACACCTGAAAACCAAAGGCAAAAACGATCACCATCGGGCAGAAAGCCTGTTTAAAGTCTTTGGCCGGACATTGCGACAAGCCATTCGCGTAGAAGGCGATACCTTACCCAGTTCCAAAGGTGTTTTATAGAAGGCATAAAGGAAGTCATGATGAACGTTGTTATTTTAGATACAGGCTGCGCTAACCTTGCTTCTGTGACTTATGCCATCCGTCGGTTAGGCTATAAGCCCATTGTGAGTCTGGACGCGGAGATTGTGCAAGCAGCCGATAAACTCTTTCTGCCGGGCGTGGGTACGGCGGCGGCCGCAATGAAACAGCTCGAGCAACGGCAATTAATTCCCTTGATTTATTCTCTTACCCAACCTGTATTAGGGATTTGCCTCGGTATGCAGTTACTGGCCCGTGTCAGTGCGGAAGGGAATAACATCCCGCTACTGAAATTAATTGACGCGCCTGTCGAAAAAATGGTGACCGCAGGTCTGCCATTGCCACATATGGGTTGGAATCAAGTGAAAACGCAAACAGACAGTCCCCTGTTCCGCCACATTGCAGATAACTCCCGTTTTTATTTTGTACATAGCTACGCGCTACCGGTGGGTGACTACACGATTGCCCAAACAAAATATGGCAACCCATTTAGCAGTGCCATCGCAAAGGGCAATTTCTTTGGTGTGCAATTCCACCCTGAGCGTTCAGGTGCCGCAGGTGCACAATTACTCAAAAACTTTTTGGAGATGTAAGCGCATGATCATACCTGCTCTAGATTTAATTGATGGCAATGTGGTGCGTTTGCATCAGGGGGATTATGACCAACGGCGGGATTATGGCCGTTCGCCACGTTCTCGTTTACAGCAATATGAACAGGCAGGTGCTAAATTGCTGCATTTGGTGGATCTGACCGGAGCAAAAGATCCTGCCAAACGCCAAATTGCCCTGTTGCAAGAGTTACTGGCAGGCGTTACGGTTCCCGTTCAGGTCGGCGGAGGAATTCGTTCAGAAACAGAGATAAATGCCCTGCTTGCAGCAGGCGCGAGTCGGGTTGTCATTGGTTCTACGGCAGTTACCCAGCCGGAATTAGTCAAACAATGGTTTCAGCGCTACGGCGCAGGGGCCATTGTGCTGGCACTGGACGTCCGCATTAATGCAGATGGGGTGAAACACGTTGCGATTAGCGGTTGGCAGGAAAACAGCCGTGCTACCCTTGAAGATGTCATCGAACAATACCTCCCCGTTGGGCTAAAACATGTTTTATGTACCGATATTTCCCGTGATGGCACATTAAGCGGCACTAATATTGCCCTCTATCAAGAAATCAGCCAACGATATCCGCAAATCCAATTTCAGGCCTCCGGCGGTATTGGCAGCCTTGCCGATATCTCTCCCCTGACTGCATCCGGTGTGGCAGGTGTCATTGTCGGGCGGGCATTACTGGAAAGAAAATTTACCCTGACGGAGGCAATCCAATGTTGGCAAAACGCATAATCCCGTGTCTGGACGTCCGTGACGGGCAAGTGGTCAAAGGCGTCCAATTCCGTAACCACGAAATTATTGGTGATATTGTTCCTCTCGCGCAGCGCTATGCCCAAGAGGGTGCTGATGAATTAGTGTTTTATGATATTACTGCCTCTTCTGATGGTCGCGTGGTCGATAAAAGCTGGGTGGCAAAAGTGGCAGAAGTCATCAATATCCCTTTCTGCGTGGCGGGTGGTATCAAAACGGTCGAAGAAGCCGGGCAAATTCTGGCATTCGGGGCAGATAAAATTTCCATCAACTCCCCGGCCTTGGCTGATCCCGATTTGGTTAACCGTCTGGCAGATCACTATGGTGTCCAATGTGTCGTCGTCGGCATTGATACATGGTTTGATAAAAACACCAACCGTTATCAGGTTTACCAATTTACCGGGGATGAAAAGCGCACAACCGCAACACGCTGGCAAACACTGGATTGGATCAAAGAAGTCCAGCAACGCGGCGCTGGTGAGATCGTCCTGAATATGATGAATCAGGATGGTGTGCGTAATGGTTATGATCTTACCCAACTGAAATTAGTGCGTGATGTCTGTTCTGTGCCACTGATTGCGTCTGGGGGAGCCGGGGCACCAGAACATTTCTTGGATGCCTTTCAAGTTGCCAATGTTGATGGTGCCTTAGCCGCCTCTGTCTTCCACAAACAGATCATTAATATCGGCGAACTCAAACAATATCTGGCTACACAGGGTGTCGAGGTGAGAACATGTTGACAGCACGGAAATTAACCACGAAAGAAATTGAGCAACTGGATTGGGAAAAAGTAGCTAACCTGATGCCTGTCATCGTTCAACATGCCACCTCCGGCACCGTGTTAATGATGGGTTACATGGATCAGGAAGCACTGAATATCACGCTCAATTCTGGCAAAGTGACCTTTTTCTCCCGCACCAAACAGCGGTTATGGACAAAAGGCGAAAGCTCAGGCCACTTCCTGAATCTGGTCGGCCTCTATCCCGATTGTGATAACGATACGCTGCTGGCCTTGGTGGAGCCGATTGGCCCGACCTGTCATAAAGGCACCGAGAGCTGTTTTGCGCCTGCACAAACTGAGTGGGGGTTTCTCTATGAATTGGAACAATTACTGGCCAGCCGAAAAAATGCCTCGCCGGACAGTTCCTATACCGCCCGCTTGTATGCCAGCGGAACAAAACGTATCGCCCAGAAAGTGGGCGAAGAAGGCGTAGAAACTGCGTTAGCCGCGACGGTCAATGACAGGGAAGAGTTGACCAACGAAGCCGCCGATTTGATCTATCACCTGCTGGTCTTATTGCAAGATCAAGACCTCGACTTTAGTTGTATCATCCAACAATTACGGGAACGGCACTCAACGTAAAACTTCAAGATACATTTATTATTTCCCCATGACAGAGAGGAAATAATAAAGCAGCCCTCATCTTGCGGGCTGCAACTTGCAGTTGATAGGGTATCGTTGAGATTATCAGTACCGTCTGTTGCTCTTTTAGCAACGACAACCCCCTGATGCCCCCATCGTCGTCGCTCCAGTTGGAACCACAAAATGATTTGCGACTGTTCCACAATTAAAAGCCCCATAGTGCATGTGGCCTTCACCCATCACACTAAACAAGCGATGATACCGACTTCTACGAATGATATCAGCCGTATTCCGGCATACCGGCACCGCTTTCCCTGTATCAAATATATGATCTTTATCAAGAAGAAAACGAACAGGAGAGCCAGGGAGATTTCCTTGATAGATGGCGACTTGACCATAATCTTCACAGCCATCTTCCAGCTCAATCTTGAATAACCGGAGCGTCATTGAATACAGTTTCGCACCCCCCAGTTTTTCCTCAATAGATTGGTTGCCAATAGCCTTTAATCTGCTCTCAACAATGCGGATATCCCGAAAACCGGCATCACGTGCCACCCGGACGAAATCGCCGTAATACAAGGCATCACCGATACACTCCCCAACCAACAATGGATCATTTTTCAACTCTGGTGAAAGCCTGCGATCAGAGAAAATATCGGCAAAATAAATTTCTCCCCCAGGTTTGAGTAACTGATACATTCCCGCAAGTACATCAGACTTTGCAGTAGCTAAATTAATGACACAATTGGAAACGATAACATCAACACTATTTGACGGCAGGTTGAGTCGATCTAAGGACTCAATATTACCATGTATAAACTGTACATTACTTTCGCTATAGCCATAGGCTTCTCGGTGATAATCGAGGTAGCCTTTGGCAAACTCAATTTGCTCAGACGTAGTATCCACGCCAATAACGTGCCCTTCTCGTCCGACTAATTCAGATAAAATGAAACAATCTCGCCCGCCGCCACAGCCTAAATCCAATACCGTTAAGCCAGACAGTAAAGGAGGAAAAGGAGTACCACAACCATAAAAGCGTTGCTGTACATCTGGATGGACTGTTTTTAGTATGGCTTTGATCTCAGTAGAAGGTGCCTCATCTACAGTACAAATATTGGTGCGTAAATCGTCCTTATTTGAAAGCGTTGTACCGTAGTAATGCTGTATCTCTTCAATTCGCTGAGACGATTTTTGTGCTTTGGTTTTCATCACTTTATTACTCCAATTCTAATAAAATCCACTGCCTTAGACCAAATATAACGCGGTATTGAGCAGCATTTAGAAAAACAGGAAAGCTGCGTAACCCGCGATTATTGCCATAACAAAAATAACAGTGACAAAGGCCACTAAGAGCTTAAGTGTAAACAGGGAACGCAATAAAATTAGCTCAGTCAGGCTGGCACCCGCACTGCCGATAATTAACGCCAGAATCGCTCCGGCGCTGACCCCTTTCGCCATCAAGGCCGCAGAAAGCGGTATCAAGGCTTCAGCGCGAATATATAGCGGGACACCAATAACAGCAGCAACCGGAATAGCAAATGGATTATCTGAACCGGCATATCGCTCAAGCAGGTTCGTCGGTACATAGCCATAGATCACACTGCCGATTGCGATACCGATAAATAAATAAGGCAGCACCCCCTTAAAATCTGACCAAACTTCTTGCCACAGACCGTTATACCTGCTTGTTGGGCGATCAACTTTGGCAGATCGGCTGTCGCAACAACTTGCAGGTTGCGAGGCTATTTGGGTAGCAGAACAACAGGAAGTTGCTGTTGATTCACAACTATTTGATATAGCTGGCTTAACGTCACAACAACTCCCGGCGGTTCCGCAATTAGGCGCTTCTTCGCGGCGGATATAACGTTCAAATCCCAAAACTTGCAGCAACCATCCGGCACCGAGTGAGACTAAAAGAGCCGATAGGACATAAATCGCGGTCAACGTTGGGCCAAAAGTAACGACCAGCAAAACAACAATGATGGGATTCAACAAAGGGGAAGAAAATAAAAATACCATCATTGGACCAAAACCGGCTCTGGCACGAATTAGCCCTTTCAACATGGGGATAGTCGAACAACTGCAAAAAGGCGTGATAGATCCGAGGGCGGCCGCCAGAAAATAACCTCTTTTCCGGTTAGCGCTTAGTAAGGCTTCTACTTTGGCTGGAGATATATGTCGCTGGAGAATACCTACCAGCAAGCTAATGCCAATAAACAAAGCTGATAACTCTATGGCAAGCAAAGTAAACATGTTGAGGGTTTCTTGTAATTGGGAAGACATTTCAGTTCTCCAATGATCTATATTTCTAGTAATATGGAAATATAAAAGATATTAGATTGCCATTGCAATTCCTGTCAAGAGCATTTTAATATTTCTAGAAATATAGATATTTTACTGGGAGACACATATGAAACACGAAGAAGTCGCTGCAAGTCTGGCTGAGTTGGGGAATATTCATCGATTATCGATATTTCGATTTTTAATTAAGGCAGGTCATCAAGGGGTTTCTGTCGGGGAAATTCAGAAAGCCTTAGGTATTCCGGCTTCAACGCTATCACATCATCTCACCCGCATGGTAAGAGTTGGGCTAATTCGTCAAGATAAGCACAGCCGTACTATCGTGTGTATACCTGAATATCAGCACTTGGAAAATTTGATCAACTTCTTGCAAGAAGAGTGTTGTGTGGGGGTTTCGGTTGCAAATTGCACCGGGCAATCTGCAACTGAACAACCTTTCACCAAACAATCATGCAGATGACATAAAACAGAATAGGGATAGCAGAAAATACTATTCTCATTAAGTGTACAGCATAAGATCACAGCTAACATAAAAAAGCAGAGCCTGTCTGTACGCTTTTGAAAATACGCTATTACTATGTCAAGAGTGACTTGTCAGGCGTTACATTGCTGACTTAAAGATAGCAATGATTTCTTCATGCGATGCCTGAATCGGGTTAGTGAATCCACAAGCATCTTTTAACGCATTGGTCGCCAATATTGGCAAATCTTCCTGTCTGACATTCAACTCAGACAAACCTGCCGGGATATTGACATCTTTTGCCAATTCACTGATTGCATCAATACAGGCTTCAGCACCTTGTACATCGTTTAAGGCACCCACCTCAACGCCCATCGCCGCCGCTATCTCTTTCAGGCGTGCAGCAGCAACTTTCGCATTGAATCTCTGTACATGTGGCAGTAAAACCGCATTACAGACACCATGCGGCAAATCATAAAATCCACCTAATTGGTGGGCCATCGCATGGACATACCCCAAAGATGCGTTATTGAATGCCATCCCGGCCAAGAACTGGGCATAAGCCATATTCTCACGTGCTTCCATATCATTGCCATCTGCAACCGCACGGCGTAAATAATGGCTAATCATGGTCACGGCTTTCAGCGCACAAGCATCAGTAATAGGATTTGCCGCCGTGGAAACATAAGCCTCAATAGCATGAGTCAATGCGTCCATCCCTGTTGCAGCAGTCAATCCTTTTGGCATCCCGGCCATCAATGCTGAATCATTGACTGACAAAATAGGTGTCACATTTTTATCCACAATGGCCATTTTGATATGACGTTCAATATCCGTAATAATACAGAAGCGGGTCATTTCAGAAGCGGTTCCCGCGGTGGTATTGATGGCAATCAAAGGTAGCTGCGGTTTAGCTGAACGATCAACACCTTCATAATCACGAATGTCTCCGCCATTAGCGGCAACCAGTGCAATACCTTTTGCACAGTCATGCGGTGAACCGCCCCCTAAAGAGATCACACAGTCACAATGGTGCTGGTGCAGAATCGCCAAACCTTCTTCAACATTCACCGTTGTGGGGTTCGGATTTGTGCCAGCATAAATGGCACTTTTTATCCCAACATCCGCCAGCAAAGACTGAACTTGTCCAACAACACCAATCTCGTTTAACACGCGATCAGTGACAATCAAAGCCTGTCTGTAGCCATAATCTTTCATTAATTCGACGGCTTCAGTCATGCACCCCATGCCGATTTTATTCACTGGCGGGATAAAGAAAGTTGATGCTGCCATTTGAAACTCCTTAGTTTTTACTGAAGTATTTCAAATCTCAATGTCATAAATTGAATTACAGTGTGACACTTATCTAACCCAGTAAATTTGACCAAAATCAATAATTATTGATGTAAGCCGGAAAAAATAGGTATCAATTTTTCCTTTGAGTTTATACAGGAGAACATTTTGCTAAAAGACGATATTTTTGAGCGCCTCACTGCCTTATTAGACACTCATGACGCCCGCTACCGGGTGATGGAACACGCGACCGGCGGCCGGTCAGAAGACGTGGCAAAAATACGGGGAACCCATCTGGGACAAGGTGCTAAGGGGCTGGTTTGTCATGTGAAAGGAAAAGGTTATCGGCAGTATGTTCTGGCTGTTTTGCCCGCTGACCAACAGGCCGATCTTGCCACTCTCGCCAGACAGGTGGGAGGAAGCCGGGCATCTCTGGCAAGCCCCAAAGAAGTTTCTGAATTAACTCGCTGTGTTTTTGGGGCTATTCCACCATTTAGTTTTCACCCGGAACTCAAGTTGGTTGCTGATCCGCTTTTGTTCGAACGCTATGACGAACTGGCATTTAATGCAGGCAGTCTGGAACGTTCGATTATTCTGCACACGGAGGATTACCGCCGCATTGCGATGCCAGAATTAGTGGCTTTTCGGAAAATAACCGATTGAAGATAACGTAAATAAAATTTACATTTTGCTATAATTTAACCAGACGAAAATAGGCGATTATTATATGAATAATATTTTTGCTCTGGTAATACTCGGTCTTGCTATCCTCATCCTCGCGGTATTCCTTTATTTCCACGATGCGGAGATAGCACACTGGTTGGAACGATTTACCCAACGGTTGCTTAATTGGCAACCGCCGACCTGATACTTTACGTCTATTTCACAAGGCCTTATATTTCACAAAAAAGGTGCTGATAATTCAGCACCTTACTTTGAGAGCTTCTTATATCTTATAAAGATATTTAATGATCACTCTAACCATTCCGTGTGGAAAACGCCTTCTTTATCAGTACGCTTGTAAGTGTGCGCACCAAAGTAATCACGCTGCGCCTGAATCAGGTTGGCAGGTAATACCGCAGAACGATAGCTGTCGTAATAAGAGATGGCCGCAGAGAAGGTTGGCGTCGGGATGCCATTTTGCACACCATAAGCAATAACGTCACGCAGGGCTTGCTGATAATCGTCGGCGATTTGTTTGAAGTAAGGGGCTAAAAGCAGGTTAGCGATAGCCGGATTTTCATTGTAGGCATCCGTGATTTTTTGCAGGAATTGCGCACGAATAATACAACCCGCACGGAAGATCTTGGCAATTTCACCATAGTTCAGATCCCAGTTGTACTCATCCGATGCGGCTTTCAACTGTTGGAAGCCCTGCGCGTAAGAAACAATTTTACCCAGATACAGAGCACGGCGAACTTTCTCAATAAATTCAGCTTGATCCCCGTTGAATGGCTGAATCTCAGGGCCGGACAGTACCTTGGATGCCGCGACGCGCTGATCTTTCAGCGAAGAGATATAGCGTGCAAATACAGATTCCGTGATAAGTGTGACGGGAATACCCAGATCCAGCGAGCTTTGGCTCGTCCACTTACCGGTGCCTTTGTTAGCGGCTTCATCCAGGATCACGTCAACCAGATATTTTCCTTCTTCATCTTGTTTGCGGAAAATATCGGCAGTAATTTCGATCAAATAGCTGCTCAGTTCACCCTGATTCCAATCACTGAACACTTCAGCCAATGCCTGATTGCTCAGGTTCAATGCGTTTTTCAACAGGGAATAGGCTTCTGCAATCAACTGCATATCACCATATTCAATGCCATTGTGAACCATCTTCACATAATGGCCTGCACCATCTGCCCCGATATAAGTCACACAAGGTTCGCCATCAACCTGAGCCGCAATCTCTTTCAGAATAGGGGCCACTAACTCATAAGCCTCTTTCTGGCCACCCGGCATAATGGAAGGGCCTTTCAATGCGCCTTCTTCACCACCGGAAACCCCCGTACCGATAAAGTTAAAGCCTTGGGCAGATAATTCACGATTACGGCGGATCGTATCCTGAAAATAGGTGTTGCCACCATCGATCAGAATGTCACCCTTATCCAAATGTGGTGTCAGTGAGGCAATGGTTTTATCTGTAGCTTCACCCGCCTTAACCATCAACAGAATACGACGTGGCTTTTCCAGCGAACCGACAAACTCTTCAATGGAATAACTTGGAACTAATTTTTTCCCTGGATTTTCAGCAATAACTTCATCAGTTTTATCGCTGGAGCGGTTAAAAATAGATACAGAGTAACCCCGGCTTTCAATATTCAACGCCAGGTTGCGCCCCATTACCGCCATACCGACAACACCGATCTGTTGCTTGGACATGAATAACTCCCGTCTAATAATGACTGCCGCCCACCCAAGATGCTGTACGTGATGCTGTGTATCATCTACATGCCGTATGCAACGAAACAGAGCGGGCAATTTGTTAATGAAGTCACATGTTAACTCAGGAAGGGTCATCGGGGGTAGTTATTGATGCAACCGATACCGTCATAACGTTTTTTTGCTGAAAAAATTTCCAACTGAGATAAATCACCTATTGATATTTCGCATTTCAATACGCATTATTGGATAGTCGGCAAGTGCCGTCCCAATAACAGGTAAAACAAACTATATGGAATGGATCGCTGATCCGACGATATGGGCAGGTCTGGCCACACTTATCGTTTTAGAAATTGTTCTCGGAATAGACAACTTAATATTCATCGCCATTCTGGCGGATAAACTTCCTGAAAAAGAGAGAGACAAAGCTCGCCTGACAGGGCTTTCCTGTGCCCTTGTCATGAGGATATTGCTGCTATTCAGCCTGTCCTGGCTCATTTCCATGACGAATCCATGGGTGACTTTATGGGAACATCCTTTCAGCGCCCGTGATTTAATTATGCTGATAGGCGGAATATTCCTGCTGTTTAAAGCCACAATGGAATTGAATGAGCGGCTGGAAGGAAAAACCCTGCATACCAATCAACAACGTAAAGGTGCCAGCTTCTGGGCGGTTGTTGTGCAAATTATCGTTTTGGATGCGGTATTCTCTCTGGATTCTGTTATCACCGCCGTGGGCATGGTCAATCACATCGGGATCATGATTTCTGCCGTGACCATCGCCATGATCCTGATGATATGGGCCAGTAAGCCGCTGACAAAATTCGTCAATGCGCATCCCACCATTGTTATTCTGTGTCTCAGCTTCTTGCTGATGATCGGCTTTAGCTTGGTTGCAGAAGGTTTTGGTTATCATATTCCGAAAGGCTATCTCTATGCGGCCATCGGCTTCTCCATTATGATTGAAGCGCTGAACCAGTTCGCCCAATTTAATCGTCGCAAGTTCTTGAGCGCTTCCCGCTCCCTGCGTGAAAGAACCGCAGAGGCCGTCCTTCACATTTTAAATGGCAAACGTGAAAACGCGGCGTTGGATAATCATACTTCCAACCTGATTGCAGATCATACTGACAGCAAGGAAATCTTTCAGCCGCAGGAACGCCAGATGATTGCCCGTGTTCTCAGCATGGCACAACGTACCGTCAGCAGCATCATGACCTCACGCCACGATGTGATCTATCTTGATGTCCATTCCCCGGCGGAAAAACTGACTACGTTGCTGGAACAAAAAGCCCATACACGCATTGTGGTGACCGACGAACAGAGTGGTGATGAACCTCTTGGCGTTGTTCATGTGATTGATATCCTTAATCAACAGCTAACTCATAACACTTTCGATTTAAGGAAATTAGTCCAGCAGCCGTTGATTTTCCCAGAATCGCTCTCCCTGCTACAGGCATTGGAACAGTTTCGTCAGGCACAAACCCACTTTGCCTTTGTCGTCGATGAATTCGGTTCTGTCGAAGGCGTGGTCACAGTCACCGATGTGATGGAAACCATTACCGGTAATCTTCCTGTCGGTGGCGGAGAGCTTGATGCCCGCCATGATATTCAGGTCATGGAAGAGGGATATTGGATCGCCAATGGGTTTATGCCTCTGGAAGATTTAGTGCTTTACGTGCCGCTGCCATTGGATGAAAAACGAGAGTATCAGACACTGGCGGGTTTGTTGATGGAACATCTGCAACATATTCCACAACAAGGTGAGCAATTAAAGATTGGTGACTATCTGTTTGAAGCATTGGAAATCACCAGCCACCGTATCAATAAAGTGAAAATCACCCCACTCACGGTGGAAGAAGAGACGGCAATATAATTCACGCCCTGACATCAACGATATCCCCCCTAAGAAAAAACCGGCATAAGTCCGGTTTTTTTTATTCCTATAAGTTGATAAAATCGGGCACCCACCGAAGCGATCACCCTACTTTTTATTCAATAAATCTTCCAGCGCCTTAAGATTTTCATTGCCACGGTTATTTTCGAGCCAATCTTTGATCGATCTTTTGGCTTTCTGCTGTAATTCATCACGCAACATCGACTCTACATTCAGCGCATATTGCAGGTTATTCCAGTCACCATAAACCCGCAGGGGAATTTTTAATTGCGCCAAGCGCCGTACAAACTCGTTCTGTTTGCCCCATCCCCCCGTCAATTGCACCCACAATGACACATCAGTGTCTTGTTTCAGTAAATTCGCGGTTCCCTGCCCTTTAATGTTGAGCATACTTGAAGTTGCTGCAAGTTCACTGATTCTAATCTCACCGCGATCCAGTTGTGCTTTCACTGACATGCTCTTAGCTTCAGTGAAGTCATTGGTATTCGTGGGTTGGCTGACTTGATCGGTTGCCCGTGAAAAAGATTGTTGAATAAGCTGAGGAATGTTTAATCCTTTCAGGCGCGCATTTTTCAGATCGATAGTTAAATCACCCTGCCAGTCATGAGAAATAGCGTATTCGTCATAACCTTTCCCCGAAAGATCACCATCAACATTAAGCTGACCGCTGAATATTGCGGGTAATGCCAATGCAGTTAACAAAGGTTGTACCTCAATCTTCTGCAAGAACGGCTTTGTGTGCAGTTTCGCAGGCACAACCGTAGCATCAATCGAAGTCGGCAGCGCAAAATGCCCACCAAACACATTGCCACTTAATTGCGTCATTTCCATCAGGCCATCATTATTGACGGCTTTCAGGCCAAAATGATCAATATCCATGCCCTGATAAATGAATTTATCTGCTGTGAATGAGACATCAGCATCAAACCCTTGCAAAAAGGTAAGATCGTAGTCGGATAATGCGGAAACCGATGTCGCAATCACCGGTTTTAATGAATTATTTTCAATCTGATAATCGTGTTTTGCCTGCGGGGTATTTTTCGCTAAGGCATCCCACCCCAATAGGTTATCCAAATTAAACCTTGGCGAATTCAGGTTGATGGCGTATTGCGGTTTATCTTTCAAGGTGGCAGTCATATCCCCCTTCAGCGCACTCTCATCATTTATCGTCAATGCCAGTTTTTGCAGCGAAACTGATTCAGGTGAAGCCTGATATTTCACAATGGCACTCCCCTCTCCCTGAATACCCGTAGACGGCAACCCAACTCCCTGTAATTGATACTTAAAGGTACCAATATCAGCCGATAGCTGCTGCGGATAATCAGAAATATTGACCGACGAATTCAGTTCAAATGACAGTTCTTGTTGGTTTTTATTGATATTACTACGGAGATTAAGGTCAACGTGATCCTGATCACTTCGTTCCAACAATAAATTGATATCACGGACATTTAATTGGGCGTTTTTGTTGATTTGCCAGATCAGTAAGCTATCCACTACCCTGATTCTGGCAATATCCAGTTTCCAGGCCTGATTTCCCGTGACGATGGGATAGTGCACATCGTTTTCCGGTGCAATCGGCGCCTCTGCCTGCTTTTGCGGTTGGCTATCTGGGGTGAACCGCAGGACGGCCCCTTTCAGCATCACCTCTTTCACTGCAAGTTGGTGAGATAGCAGTGGCAGCAACTCCACATCCAGACGCATATTTTCTGCCACTACCGTCGGCGTTTTGGCATTCTCGGCGGTTAAAGCAATCTCACCCGTCAGAATGCTCAACTTTGGCCAAACATGCCAGCGCAAGTCATCCCGAAACACGAGCTGGTAACCACTCTTCTTTTGTACTTGTTTGACGATATAGCCACGAAAATCATTTGGATTAACCAGCATAACCAATGCAGTCAGGCCCGCCACAATGACTACCAACAAAATAATGAGTGTCGTCAACAATCTTTTCATGACTTCCCCAGTCTCATGTTTACAAGAAGACTATCTTTTCACCAGAAAGCGTGACCAGAAAAGATTAATCCTCACTGATTCGGCTGCCCACGGCTCCCTGCTGGTTTTTATATTTAGCATCCTGACGTCGGTTATAAGGCCGATCAGCAGAGCCTGAAAGTGGTTCAAAACTCAATGCGCCTATGACCATCCCCGGACGCAAGGCTAAAGGCAGTTTGCCTGAATTATAGAATTCCAGAACAATTTGCCCCTGCCAACCCGGATCAATACGATGCGCAGTAACATGAACCATCAGGCCAAGGCGTGCCAGCGATGAACGCCCATCTAACCACCCGACTAAATTATCAGGCAGTGTGACAGATTCCAGTGTTACTGCCAAAGCCAATTCACCGGGATGGAGGAAAAAGGCTTCCCCATCCGGCAACGTAATTTCATCGCTCATGACACGATCCAGTGCCGCATTGACTTCCGCCTTGGGGCCACTCAAATCAATATAGGCGGCAGTATGACCACGAAAAACGCGAAACTGATTCCCAAGGCACACATCAGCAGTTGCCCCATTAATGCGTTCAACAGGGGGACGAGGGGTAATTACCAGCTTACCTTCATCTAGCCATTTAATAATGTCACGGTCACAGAGTCGCATGATTTCCTCTCATATACGATGATACGGATGAATGTCTGAACAACAGATTATTCGCAAAATTGGCCAATCTTGGCTTTTAAGATATCAATGGCCACGCGGTTTTTCCCACCACGAGGAACAATAATATCGGCATATTGTTTCGATGGCTCGATAAATTGCAGGAACATTGGGCGCACGGTTTTTTTGTACTGCTCCATAACGGAATCCAATGAACGTCCGCGTTCATTGACATCACGTTTAATACGGCGCATCAAACAAATATCCAGTGGTGTATCGACAAAAATGGAAAAATCCAGCTCTTGGCGTAAACGTTTATCCGTTAATAGTAGAATACCTTCGAGGATAATGACTCTTTTCGGTTCAAAATGAATGGATTCGGGTTTGCGGGTGTGTTCAACGTAGTCATATTGCGGCAATTCAATGGATTTCCCGGCCTTTAATGCCTGAAGATGCTCGAACAGTAAACTGTGATCCATTGAATTCGGGTGATCATAATTAACTTTATAACGCTCTTCTATCGGGGTATGGGTTTGGTCTTTATAATAGCAATCTTCTGGAATAACACCGATATTGTGGTCACCGACCTGAGCCCGTAATTCTTTATAAAGTGTGCTGGCAATAAGGCTTTTGCCTGAGGCGGAGGCACCTGAAATACCTACGATTGTACACTTATGTGCTTCATCAGCCATACTAAAAATAACCTGGTTAAAAAAGAAAAATAAAGTGGGAATATGGTGTTTACTGACTCGATGTCGCTAACACCGTGTTTGGCGGATTATAGGGAGTTAATGGCTTCTATTCCAGAGTAAACGAGATAAGTCTCGTTTTTTTCGATACGCTTCGCATAAAAATTCCGCAATTTTAGGCATCTGACAGAAAATATTCTATAAATAATTTCATGCCAAAGTGCAACTAAAGCTCGGGTGATAAGATGTCACACTGCGATAAAAAGCATAAAAATAGAGAAAACATTGAGCACTGATCAATGACTCTACGACAAAAGACATTGATCAGAATTTTTACCCAACTACTGTTATATACGATTAAACTCATCAATCAGAGTGTTATACGCTTTTAGTAACTTACCAGGGGAACCGTCTACCATCCATTCACCCATCCCTCCCATACTCATTTTTTCACCGCTTGTATAAGGGACTTTATCCCGAATTCTACGGATACGCTCTTTTGCAGCTTTCGCATACTCATCCGTATTTCTCAAGAAAGACTCATAGCCCATATAAGATAAGTCTCTGGATTCTTTAAGTTCTGCGATTAAAGGAAGCATACTCTCTGCTTTATTTTGTAATTCAGCGACCATAGCAAGTGCATTGACAGCATCAAAATCTTTTGATTTAACCATCTTTTTAATCTTTTTAGCCTCAAAGATGATTGTCAGGCTATAATATTCCAGTGTTAGGTTGCCCTCTTTTTCCATTTGCTGTAATACTAACTGTTGGCGTTCATCATTCATTTTCTCAATAGCTTCGGAATATTCCATAGATACTGGGGAAAATGCTGTATAGGATGAAATCAGTTGAGGGTGTTTTTCTTTACCTTTAGCAAAAACGTCATCTTTATAATCTTCTTGCGTATAATAACGCTCTAACCCATTAATTTGTAAAACAACTTTTGCTGATAAATCAATATAACTAGCTGCAATATCATCTATTGGTTTTAACTTTGGCTCCATCGCTGCAACTTTTTGAATTTTTTTCTGGCAGTCAGCAATGTTAGTTTGATTGACAGAATAAAGCCCATAAATAACCCTTTCTTTTCCAGTTGGTCCCTTTTCTAAATCATCAAGCCAACTAGAATAACGGAATAAGCTCTTATGGATAGACTCATCCAATAAGTTATAACATTTAATATATGTTTGCATTTTTTCCGAAATAACCTGTTCGCGATCCTGAACAGGTTCATTTTTAGCTTCCTTGGACTGAGGGTCTCCCTTCTCTCCTGCTGAGTTATTTTGTGCGGTTTCAGGTGATGACGTTGAGGCTACAAGTGATGCTGATTCTTCTTTTTTGTTGTCACACGCTGACAGTGCTAGCGCAATGCAAAGCGCTATAATTCCTTTTTTCCATTTTGCAGAGTTATCGTTGAAATCCATTGCCATTCCTTATATTAAGTTTTTTTAAGGTTGACAAAATACCTCTTGAAACGATGGATTTCAAGCCAAAACAACAATAATAAAGTAGTTAATCTAATGAATTAAAATCTTAATTAGGTAATCAGCAGATTGTTAATCTATTATAAATTTATTGTTTTTTATGATGTAAAGAAAATAATTCGAGTTTCAAACCTCATTTATCAACCAAGGAAAAATAAAACACCAGAGGAGCAATGAATTAAATTAAATAATATTGAGTCCATTGCAAGAAAACGCCGCCCTGTCAAAACACATTAAACTAAAACGGCGTTTATCGTATGTTGGTTGCACAGTTGCTTAAATTAAATGACTGCCTAAATCAAACTGTGCGGAAGGAAATTTCAGTTGGGATTTTTTCGCCCTGCCAATACATCTTCGCCGAAATATTAGCCGCAATTTCACGGTAAATATCCGCAAATTCACTATCAGGCTGGCAGCTCACCGTGGGTTCACCACGATCAAGATCTTCACGCAGTGAGATATGCAGCGGGATCTGCCCCAATAATTGACAATGATATTTTTCTGCCAGTTTTTCTGCCCCACCAGTACCAAAAATCGGCTCATGATGGCCGCAGTTGCTGCAAATATGCGTGCTCATGTTCTCAATAATGCCCAACACGGGCACATTGACCTTCTGGAACATAACAATGCCTTTCATCGCATCAATCAGGGCAATGTCCTGTGGTGTGGTGATAACCAATGCACCGGTCACCGGAATATTCTGAGACAGCGTTAACTGGATATCCCCTGTCCCCGGCGGCATATCAATCACCAAGTAATCCAAATCCGGCCACAGCGTATCTTGCAGCATCTGCATCAAGGCCTTGCTTGCCATCGGGCCACGCCATACCATCGCGTTATCATCGGTAACAAGGTAGCCAATGGAGTTGGTTGCCATGCCGTGTACCATAATTGGCGCCATATGCTGACCATCCGGGGACGTCGGGCGCTCTTTGGCAGTACCCAGCATGTTAGGGATGGACGGGCCATAGATGTCCGCATCCAGAATGCCCACTTTTGCGCCTTCCTGCGCCAGCGCCAGCGCCAGATTCACTGCTGTACTGGATTTCCCGACCCCGCCCTTGCCTGAACTGACTGCCACAATATTGCGCACGCCATTGACACCCGGCAAATTATTGGCCCGGCGCAATGTGCAGATATCGTGGGTTAACCGCCATTCTACGGATTTTGCTCCCGTTGCGGATTGCAGGGGCTGAGTGATGGCTTTCTTCAATATTTCAAAGGCACGTTTCCAGACAAACGGCATGATTAATTCAATATGCAGTATCCCATCCAGCATGGTGCATTGATGCAGTGCTTTCAGCGCAATTAAATCTTGCTCCAATGTTGGATGCCTGAATGTTGCCAATAGATTAGCAACTTGTTCTTTCAGCAGGTCAGGGTGGGTCTGCTCGGGGGATTGTGAGTTCATCCCGGCTCCTTTTGTTTTATCTTTTTCAACCTAAAACTGTCCCGCCATCATAGCAGAAGCGAACAGCTTCGGATAAGGAACAAGTAAAAGTGACGAAGATTTCGCGTTACCCTAGCGACAACGCGCCTGATCAGGTAACATCAAAAACCCTTTTTATTTTATGGAAGTCAGATCCTAACCATGTCTCAAGTCGCGAACAAATTACTGGTGACCTGTGCGTTACCTTATGCTAACGGTCCAATTCATCTCGGTCATATCCTGGAACACATTCAGGCTGATATTTGGGTTCGTTATCATCGAATGCGCGGCAAAGAGGTTCACTTTGTCTGTGCCGACGATGCCCACGGTACACCAATTATGCTGAAAGCCCAACAGAGCGGGATCTCTCCAGAAGAGATGATTGCCAAGGTGAACCTAGAGCATCAGCAGGATTTTGCCGGTTTTGCCATTAGCTATGATAATTATCACTCTACCCACAGCGAAGAAAACAGAGTCCTTGCCTCTAAAATTTATCTGGAACTGAAAAAGAACGGTTACATTAAAAACCGGACGATTTCCCAATTGTATGATCCAGAGAAAGGCATGTTCCTGCCAGACCGTTTCGTTAAAGGCGCCTGCCCGAAATGTAAGGCAGAAGATCAGTATGGTGATAACTGTGAAGTCTGCGGAACAACCTATTCCCCAACAGAATTGATTAACCCTCGTTCCGTTGTTTCCGGTGCAACGCCAGAAATGCGTGATACCGAGCATTTCTTCTTCGATCTGCCGGTTTTCAGCGATATGTTGCAAAAATGGACACGCTCCGGCACCTTGCAAGAACAAGTGGCAAATAAAATGCAAGAGTGGTTCGAAGCCGGGCTGCAACAATGGGATATTACCCGTGATTCACCTTATTTTGGCTTTGAGATCCCCGATCAACCGGGTAAATTTTTCTATGTCTGGCTGGATGCCCCCATTGGCTATATGGGCTCGTTCCAAAATTGGTGTGAAAAACGGGGTGACCTGAATTTCGATGAGTTCTGGGCGAAAGACTCGAAAGCTGATCTCTACCATTTCATTGGCAAAGATATCGTCTATTTCCACAGCCTGTTCTGGCCGGCCATGTTGGAAGGCTGTAACTACCGTAAACCAACCAACCTGTTTGTCCACGGCTATATCACGGTTAACGGCACCAAAATGTCCAAGTCCCGTGGCACCTTCATCAAGGCGGAAACTTATCTGAAACACTTTGATGCAGATTGCCTGCGCTATTACTACGCGGCGAAACTCTCTTCCCGCATTGATGATATCGATCTCAATCTGGAAGATTTTGTTCAGCGTGTAAACAGCGATGTCGTTAACAAAGTGGTTAACCTTGCTTCACGCAATGCCGGCTTTATCAATAAGCGTTTTGGCGGCAAACTGGCCGGTCAACTGGCTGATCCTGCGCTGTACCAGAAATTTGTCGATGCGGCACAGGTGATTGAAGAAGACTTTACCCACCGTGAATTCGGCAAGGCAATCCGTGAAATTATGGCGCTGGCCGATCTTGCCAACCGCTATGTTGATGAGCAAGCACCGTGGGTTGTGGCGAAACAAGAGGGCCGTGACGCGGATCTGCAAGCCATCTGCTCAATGGGCATTAACCTGTTCCGTGTGCTGATGACTTACCTGAAACCGGTTCTGCCGGGCTTGAGCGCACGTGTGGAAGCCTTCCTGAATACTGAACTGACTTGGGATGGCATCCAGCAACCTCTGCTGAACCATGATGTTTCACCCTTCAAGGCACTGTTCAACCGTATCGAAATGGCTAAAGTTGAAGCCATGATTGTGGATTCAAAAGAGAGCATCGAACCACAAAAAACCGTGACCGGCCCATTGGCCGATGATCCGATTCAGGACACCATCTCCTTTGATGATTTTGCTAAGGTTGACCTGCGGATTGCACTGATCAAACAGGCTGACTTTGTCGAAGGTTCAGATAAATTACTGAAACTGACGCTTGATCTCGGTGGTGAAACCCGCCAAGTTTTCTCTGGTATTCGCGCAGCCTACCCTGATCCCAAGGCGCTGGAAAATCGCCTGACCGTGATGGTTGCCAACCTTGCACCACGCAAGATGCGCTTCGGTCTTTCCGAAGGGATGGTGATGGCGGCAGGTCCTGGTGGAAAAGAGATTTTCCTGTTAAGCCCGGACAGCGGCGCCCAACCCGGTATGCAGGTTAAATGATAACGGCACATCTTTAAAAAAAATTATTAATTATCAAACAAATAATAAAGCGGGTTCCCCAAAAGGCCCGCTTTTTTATGTGATGTATGGCACATTCACAATGTTAGTCGTATGATAAGACCCTCGTTATATTGAGGAATAATCGATGATGTCTTTCCAAAATGTGCTGATGATAGGTTGGCAATACCTGCGCGCATTTGCGCTGCTCTATTTGTGCCTGATCGCGGGGAATATCATTTCAGCACAGCTTCCCTTCTCTCTTCCCGGCAGTATTATTGGCTTACTTCTTCTGTTTTGTTTACTCGCATTCCAAATTATTCCCTCACACTGGGTAAAACCGGGCTGTAGCCTGTTGATGAAAAACATGACACTGCTCTTTTTGCCCATCGGGGTGGGGATCATGGATTATTATTCACAACTTAGCCAACAAATACTCCCCATCCTCCTTTCTTGTGTCGTGAGCACCGTTATTGTCATGGTCATCGTTGCTTACTGTTCCCACTATGTTCATCGTGAACGCATCATCATTGGTACTAAGCCGGAAGAGAAAGAAAAATGTTAAGTTATATTTGGTGGTCACTGCCGTTAACCCTGATTGTATTTTACGGTGCCAAAAAGCTGTCAGTTCGGCTCAAACTGCCTGTATTTAATCCCTTATTGATATCAATGGCCGTTATCATTCCCTTACTGCTGATGACGCATACCCCTTATGAACATTACTTTGCCGGCAGCCGGATATTGAATGATTTGTTGCAACCCGCGGTTGTTGCCTTAGCGTTCCCGCTGTATGAACAGCTCCACCAAATCCGCGCCCAGTGGAAATCCATTATTAGCGTCTGTTTTATTGGCAGCATTGTCGCCATGGTCACGGGAACTGCCATCGCATTATGGGCAGGTGCAACACCTGAAATTGCAGCCTCTGTCCTGCCCAAATCGGTGACGACCCCAATTGCGATGGCTGTGGCCACTTCCATTGGTGGAATTCCTGCCATTAGCGCAGCTTGTGTCATTGCAGTCGGTATTTTGGGCGCTATTTTTGGCCACAATCTGTTTAACGTTCTAAAAATAAAAACGCAGGCTTCACGGGGGTTGGCAATGGGTACGGCTTCCCATGCGGTGGGAACGGCTCGCTGTGCGGAAATGGATCATGTTGAAGGGGCATACAGTTCACTGGCCTTAATGACCTGCGGCATTATTACCTCACTGATTGCGCCTTTTCTCTTCCCGATATTATTGCACCTGTTTGGTTAATCATTCTACAAATGACTATTTTATTAATGGCTATGCTATTAATGGCTATTTTATTAATGGCTATGCTATTAATGACCATGTTATTAGCGGTGAGGCGCCTAATGGCTGCGGTGCCCCATTACGATGGCCTGAATGGTTGCAAAACGGTAACAAAAAAGTAAAAAATCCCATTAAAATATTAAAAATTTGATATAACTCGCTAAAATAATGTCTTTATTACACGAATTTCATTAATTTTATAGCGCTTATCACATTGCAAACCTGAAAAGACGTCCTAGAATGATCTTCAATCAATTTGGAGATCATTCTATGCAAGCTCGTTTTCACGCCATTTGGTCAGGGATTGCGCCTGAACTGCAAAAAGCGCTATTGCCTTATCTTGGCAACGACGATTTTCCGGCCATGCTGACAGCAGAACAAGTGGAAGCTATCAAACAGATCAGCGGATTTGATGATCAGGCACTGGCATTGGCTTTATTGCCACTTGCGGCAGCCTGCTCCCTTGCGCCTATTTCTCACTTTTATGTGGGCGCAATTGCACGGGGAGAAAGTGGCAATCTCTATTTCGGTGCCAATATGGAATTCGCCGGCGTTCCCTTACAGCAAACCGTTCATGCAGAGCAATCCGCCATCACGCATGCTTGGCTGCGTGGGGAGAAAAAGCTGGTTTCCATCACGATCAACTATTCACCCTGTGGTCATTGCCGACAATTTATGAATGAATTGAATAGTGGAACACAATTGGAAGTTTACCTGCCCAACCGTCCACGGTTAACGTTGGCCGACTACCTGCCAGAAGCCTTTGGCCCGCGTGATTTAACCGATACCCCCTTGTTGCTGGATACGGTCAATCACGGCTATCAATTGACGACCAATGATGAACTGGTTCAGGCAGCACTGGATGCAGCGAACCGCAGCCATGCACCTTATAGCCAATCCCATGCCGGCATTGCCCTGCTGGATGAACAAGGGAAAATTTATACTGGCCGTTATGCAGAAAATGCCGCATTTAACCCAAGTTTGCCCCCCTTACAGGCAGCGCTGATATTCATGAATATGGCCGGCGGCAATTGTCAGTCCATTAAACGAGCGGTATTGGTGGAAAACGGAAGTAGCCATTTATCACAATGGAGTGCGACAGAATCCACCTTAACTGCGCTAGGTTGTACGAAAATAGAGCGTCATGCATTTTAACGAGATACATCCTAAAGCAGAAAAAGAGTAAATTAACAAAATAGCGGTTTTCTCCTCGATATCCTCCAAGAGGGGCAAAACGAAAAATTAAATAACATTTTTTTAGCTAATTCTGTTTGTTATCTCTCATTTTTGCTCATGATAATGATATTTAAGTAACATTTACTGTACTTATTTTTCTTATCTTCTTAGGATCTATCAGCCGATTTTGTTATTGATAAGTTCAAGAGTAAGCATCATGGAACTGGAACACGAAAGTAAACGTCCTCTTTATATTCCCTACGCTGGCCCTATCTTGTTGGAATTTCCCCTATTGAATAAGGGCAGTGCCTTTACCGAAGAAGAACGCAGTAATTTCAACTTGCATGGTTTATTGCCACAGGCCGTTGAAACCATTGAAGAGCAGGCCGAGCGCGCCTATCGCCAATATCGCGATTTCAAAAACGACATTGATAAACACATTTATTTAAGGAACATTCAGGACACCAACGAAACGCTGTTCTACCGGCTCCTTGACGCCCATCTCAGCGATATGATGCCTATTATCTACACGCCAACCGTTGGGGCTGCGTGTGAGCATTTTTCTGACATTTACCGCCGCGCCCGTGGCTTGTTTATCTCCTACCCAAACAAGGCTTATATTGATGACATGCTGCAAAATGCCACCAAGCAGAATGTAAAAGTTATCGTTGTTACCGATGGTGAACGCATTCTCGGTCTGGGGGATCAGGGGATCGGCGGCATGGGTATTCCTATCGGTAAACTGTCACTGTATACCTCCTGTGGCGGGATCAGTCCGGCTTATACCCTGCCCGTGGTGCTGGATGTCGGGACAAATAACCCACAGCGCCTCAATGATCCACTCTACATGGGCTGGCGTCATCCACGCATTACGGGCAAAGAGTACGATGAATTTGTGGATGAGTTTGTTCAGGCCGTGAAACGTCGCTGGCCTAACGTACTGCTGCAATTCGAAGATTTCGCCCAGAACAACGCCATGCCGCTATTGACCCGTTATCGCGATGAACTTTGTTGTTTCAATGATGACATCCAAGGCACCGCAGCCGTTGCCCTGGGTAGCCTGATTGCCGCCAGCCATGCCGCAGGCCGCCAATTGAAAGATCAAACCGTCGCCTTCCTGGGTGCTGGCTCCGCTGGTTGTGGTATTGCAGAACAGATCATTGCTCAAATGAAGTCTGAAGGATTGAGCGATAAACAGGCCCGCGCCCGTGTGTTTATGGTTGACCGCTTCGGTCTTCTGACTGACAAACTGCCAAACTTACTGGATTTCCAAAGTGCCTTGGTACAAAAAAGCGCTGCCTTGCAATCGTGGGATGTCACCAACGATTCTCTCTCATTGATGGACGTGGTTCGCAATGCCAAACCGACTGTCCTGATTGGTGTTTCCGGTCAGTCGGGCCTGTTCACTGAAGAGATTATCCGTGAAATGCACAAACATTGTGAACGTCCGATCGTGATGCCGCTGTCCAACCCAACATCACGGGTGGAAGCGCGTCCGGAAGACATCATCAACTGGACGGATGGCCAAGCACTGGTCGCGACAGGCAGCCCGTTTGCCCCCGTGAAATATGGTGATCAGGAATACCCGATCGCGCAATGCAACAACTCCTATATCTTCCCGGGGATCGGCTTAGGTGTTATCGCTTCTGGCGCTAAACGTGTTACCGATGACATGCTGATGGCTGCCAGCCGCGCATTAGCAGACTGTTCACCACTGGCGCAAACAGGCTCTGGCCCATTGTTGCCGCTGATTGATGACATTCAGGAAGTTTCCCGCAAAATAGCCAAAGAAGTGGCGAAAAAAGCCCAAATCCAAGGCGTCGCGGTTGTGACATCGGAAGATGCACTGGATGAAGCGATTGAGCGCAATTTCTGGAAACCAGAATATCGCATCTATAAACGCACCTCATTCTGATCATCGCTGTGATAAGCCTGCCAATCCTATTGGCAGGCGTTAAAAATCCCCCAATTATCCGCCAGTTAAACCATCACTCGCCTCTCAGCATTGAATCAGGTTAGATCTAATATGCTCCAGCGAAAACTTGCTTCGCTATTTCAAGTCAAGTAGCCTTTAGAACCATTGCTCATCAGCCCATATCACTTTTAAGGCAAACAAAAATCATGTGGAAGCGCTTGATTACTGGTTTCATTTTTATCATTGCTGTCCTGATATTGACGGCTATTATGCTTGATCGTTGGATTAGCTGGAAAACCGCCCCGTACATTTTTGATGATCTCAGGCAACTTCCTGAACGAGAAGTCGGTATGGTACTCGGCACATCCAAATATTATAAGACCGGTAAATATAACCAATATTATTTCTACCGGATCCAAGGCGCCGCGAATGCTTACAACAGTGGAAAAGTCAAATATTTGCTATTGAGTGGGGATAACGCCCAACATAATTATAATGAGCCAATGACCATGCGGAAGGATTTGATCAAGGCAGGCGTTCCGGCCAGTAGTATTGTCATGGATTTTGCCGGTTTCAGGACACTGGACTCGATTGTCAGAACCCGAAAAGTGTTTGATACCAACGACTTTACTATCATTACTCAGCGCTTCCATTGCGAACGCGCGCTGTTTATCGCGATGTATTTTGGTATAGAAGCGCAATGTTATGTCGTTCCCTCCCCGAAAAACATGATGACAATTCGTCTCAGGGAAGTATTGGCTCGTCTCGGTGCCTTGACTGACCTCTATATTTTAAAACGCGAACCCCGCTTTTTAGGCCCATTAATGCCTATTCCTGCCCCATATGCCATACCAGCAGGAATTCAAGGTTATCCTGCCGTATCACCGGAAGAGTTACAGGAATTAGAAAAAAAATCACAAAAGCAATAAGAATGGAGTTGCAGTTTATTTAATGGCCAGAACTAAAACTGCAACTTAAAATCTGTCAGTGGTGAAATGGTTGGCAAAATGTTTCCCTAAACCTTACCTGCCAATTTTGCGGTTAAACTACGCCAGAGCTTTTCCATCGGCCCCTGAGAATAATGTTTCAACCACCAGCAAGCAAACCCGATATTCAATGCCCAGATAAAAGGAATAAATGCCATCAACTCCAAACGACTAAACTGCCCGAATAACTCAAAGCGATAAAAAAGTGTGGTACAAATCAAGGTTTGCAGCAAGTAGCTGCTTAACGCCATTTTCCCGACCTGCCGGAGCCAAAATGTGACTTTCCAATGCGCAATAGCAGGCCAAAACCCATAAATCAGCGCGATATAAGCCAATGCCAGTAACGGTGTTGCTAATTCGGTAATGGTATAACGAACCGTCCATGAAGCATAATAACTGTAGGGATATAAATATTGTATCGACAAAGCAATACATTGAATCACCATGCCAGCAGGCAGCAGACATAGCGCCAGCCGGCGGTAATGCCTACGACTGAATTTTCCTTTCAACCAACCATTGCGCAGTAACATGGCACCACAAAGCATCACCCCCACTATTTGCCAACCGTATTGCACAACCACCAAAATCATCGCACCGCTTATCTGCCGAATACGATGTTCTATCGCTAATAATCCACCGTATGTTTTCCAATAACTTTCATGAAAAATATCCTCCTGTGTAGGCTGCCAGAATGAATTATTTTCCCCTAAAGGAAACAACCCCAGAAGATAAAACATCATCAAACCGAACAAATAGCAAGTCGCCGCTGTACTAAACAGCTTTTGCCGGGTATTGATAAAATGCCATGCCAATAAGCCAACAATGCCATAGGCCAACAAGATATCACCATCCCACAGCAAGGCACCGTGCAACAAACCAATCACAGCCAAAATCAGTAGCCTGGGAATATTCCAGTCACGCCCCCGTTGCCGAAGCAATTCAAGTGATGCACCAAACAACAGCGTCAGGATGAACAGGAATTTTCCCTGAGTAAAGGCATTCAATACCGACCATGTCACCACATCAGAAAATGAGACTGAATCTTGATAAAACAGATTCATATAGGCGGCATATGGCAAGGCAAAGCTGGAAATATTCAGCAACAATATTCCCAAAATAGCAAAACCACGCACACTATCCAGTACCTCGATTCTCTTATGCATTACCCCATTATCACTATGTTGCATGAGTTTCATGATAATAAAAATTCATCATGATAAATGCAGGGGACGCACGGCACGCAGGAATTCCTGCCGTGTATTCTGGCTGGTTTTAAATAACCCGCCCAGAGACGTTGTTGTCGTGGTACTGGTTGCATCGCGAATGCCACGCGCTTTCACACAATAATGGACAGCATCAATGGAAACAGCGACATTATTTGTGCCAAGCAGGGTTTGTAGTGCAATCAGGATCTGCTGTGTCAAACGCTCCTGTACTTGCGGGCGCTGTGCAAAAAACTGAACAATCCGGTTAATCTTCGACAAGCCAATCACTTTATCCTTAGGGATATAAGCCACCGTGGCTTTGCCATCAATGGTGACAAAATGGTGTTCACAAGTGCTGGTCATCGTAATATCACGCACGGTCACCATTTCATCCACGTTCATTTTATTTTCTATCAGGGTAATTTTCGGAAAATTGTTATAATTCAACCCTGAAAATATCTCATCCACATACATTTTCGCGATACGACTTGGTGTATCCGCCAGACTGTCATCACTCAAATCGAGATTTAACAGCTTCATAATTTCTGTCATGTGTTCCTCAATGCGCACCTTACGCACTTCTGGCTCCAAAGTTTGTTCACGCAATGGGGTTTCAAGACCACGGGTAACCAGTGCCGAATGCACCAGTTCAGCTTCTGTACTTAGGGATGACATCAGTTTCTCCAAGGGAATATTTTCCGTTACTTGAGGGAAATAAGGTCGCTTATTTTACGCAGATATCCACAAATGTAACACTACACAATGTCTATTTATTTATCTTGTTCTACACCTATCAATAAGCTTTCATCATTGTGATACACGCAAATGATGAGGATAGCTGCGCATCATCAATTTCAATGCAGCAAATCAGGCGGGTTCATGCTGCGTATTGGTGCGATAAAATACCAAGGAGCCGGCAATGAGCAACCCAATAAATGCGAGATATAAAGCCGGCTCCAGTTTACCCGTCAGCCATGTTGAAATGGCCGATAACATTGGCCCGATCAGTTGCCCCAGCGCATAACCTGTGGTCAGCAATCCCGCCATATAACGCGCATGATGAGGTGCCAGTTCACGTCCATACTGCAAAGCCAGTTGTACCACGCACATAAATCCACCGCCTATCAGCAATGCCCCCGTCATCAGGCCACCAATGCCCGGCACCATTTCCGCAATCAAAATACCCAGTGCCTGAAGCCATAATGTCACCGCCAGACGGATTTGAGTGGTTGATACATTACGCAGCAAAATTCCCAACATAATGCCAATGACCGAGGCTCCCCCAAATATCGGCCAGACAAATTGGGCAAACAAGCTATCAGGAAAACGCGCGGTCGCCATTTGAGAAAGAAATGTCGCAGGCAAAATATAGCCAAACCCGGCCAGACTATAACTCCATACCAATCGCTTGATTTCCGGTGTCAGGCTCAGTGCCTGGATCGCTGTTTGCGGACGGTGCAATTCACCACGGCGAGGGAGATAGCGACTGACATAAAGGCTGAATAACAACGCTAAAATGCCATATAACACCCACGCACTGGCTGCACCCAACTGCCAAGATTGAACCCCGATTGCCAGCATGCCACTGATAAAAATCCCGACGCCTGTACCGGAGAAAACCGCCGCACTCAACCCCGGACGATTCAATTTTCCCAATTCCTCATTTGCCCACGCAGCGACCAGCACCAACGTCCAACCACTTGCCCAGCCAATAAAAAAACGGGCAATACTGTGCAATATCGGCCCATCCAACAAGGCGGAAAGCAGGGTAATCATGACGGCTCCCCATAATCCGCTCCACAAGCGGTATTCCACAAAACGCTGCGCCCGCATGGCATCATAAGAACCCACCAGATAACCGAGGTAATTGAATGCGGCAACGATACCGGCACTTGTCAATGTGAGCTGGGATTCAGCGATCATCAATGGCACTTGTGGGGTAAAAGTGAAGCGCCCTATTCCCATTGCAACAACCAACGCAAGGAAACCGCTTAAGGCAATCTGAAAGGCTTGATAGTGACGATGATGAGAGGTAACCGTTTTATTTTTCATAGTGATTAAAGAGTGATGGAATTAATGGATTGAGTTGGCATCGTTTGGTTATAACAAATCATATATGTAATATATATCTTTTATTAACAACGCGTTTCTCAGCGACAATCAGCCTTTCCCGTCATTCCCCATCAATGCAATCTTTGCCATAATGCCCAGAATACAAGCATAAACACTTGTCCGTAATCTGTGAGAATGACAATTTGCGGCATATAGGGAGTTTGTTATGGATCACTGTCATACCTCTGGCTTAATTTCACTTGAGCAAGCACTGGAAAAACTACTGGCACAAACCGTCCCCCTGACTTCCAGAGAAACCATTAACCTGACTGAATCGGCGGATCGAATTACCGCCGCAGATATTATTTCTCCGATCAATGTTCCCTCTTTTGATAATTCAGCAATGGATGGTTATGCCATCCGCCTTGCCGATCTTAATGGCAAACAGACCTTACCCGTGGCAGGTAAGGCACTGGCTGGCGCGCCGTTTCAGGGAGAATGGCCGACTGGTCGCTGCATCCGCATCATGACCGGTGCCCCTGTGCCTGCCGGCACGGATGCCGTTGTGATGCAGGAACACACCGAGCTGACTGAAACCGGGGTCCGATTCACCCATCCGGTAACATCAGGGCAAAACATACGTACCATCGGAGAAGATATCACGCAGAATTCGCTGGTATTGCCAAAAGGAATCAAACTCTCCACCGCACAATTACCACTGATGGCTTCACTTGGCATTGCAACGGTTGATGTGGTGCGCAAACTGAAAGTGGCCGTTTTTTCAACGGGTGACGAATTGCAAGCTATCGGTGAACCTTTACAGGCAGGCCAAATTTACGATACCAATCGATTTGCTATTCGCCTGATGTTGGAAAAACTGAACTGCGAAGTTATCGATCTGGGGGTGATCCGCGACAATCCCGATACATTGCGCCAAGCCTTTATCACGGCAGGCCAACAAGCGGATTTAGTGATCAGCAGCGGCGGCGTTTCTGTTGGTGAAGCCGATTACACCAAACAAATTTTAGATGAAATAGGAAAAATCAGTTTCTGGAACCTCGCCATTAAACCGGGTAAACCGTTTGCCTTTGGTCAATTGCAAAATGCCTGGTTCTGCGGCTTGCCGGGCAATCCCGTGTCTGCCGTGCTCACGTTTTACCAACTGGTGCAACCGCTGATTGCGCATTTATCAGGTTTTACTGCATGGCAGCCACCGGTGCGTCTGGCTGCCAAGACAACAACGCCTTTAAAGAAATCCACCGGCAGGCTGGATTTTCAACGCGGTATTGCTTCCCTGAATAAACAGGGGGAGTTAGAAGTACAAACCACAGGACATCAAGGTTCCCATATCTTTAGTTCATATCATCTCGGTAACTGTTTTATTGTTTTGGAACGGGAACGCGGGCACGTTGCGATCAGCGAAACAGTGCAAATTGAATTTTTCAATCACTTACTGAAAAATCAATAATAGAGGCTGCCTTATTCCCCTCGCGTGGCGAGGCGAAATAAATGCACCTTTCAATACGAATGAGTATAAGAACATATCATTTCAAGAAGATAGCGAAAAATGACCGTTAAACTGACCGATGAAGAAACCTTGCGTTATAACCGGCAAATTGTCTTACGTGGTTTCGACTTCGACGGACAGGAAAGATTAAAATCTGCCAAAGTGCTGATAGTCGGTATGGGCGGCCTCGGTTGCGCGGCTGCCCAATACCTTGCAGCGGCAGGGATTGGCACCATGACCCTGCTGGATTTTGATACCGTTTCCCTTTCCAATCTGCAACGGCAGATCCTCCATCGCGATGAACGCATTGGTATGGCAAAAGTGCATTCTGCGGCGCTGGCCCTGCGGGAGATCAATCCACATACCCTCATCAATCCCGTTGCAGGGCTTTTGGATGATCCGGCGTTAGATGAGTTAGTGGGTCAACACGAAATGGTACTCGACTGTACCGATCATGTTGCCATTCGCGAACAGCTTAACCGCCTGTGTTATGACCGGAAGATACCGTTGGTTTCGGGGGCAGCAATCCGCATGGAAGGCCAGCTTGCTGTCTTTACTTACCAACCGCAGTCGCCTTGCTATCGTTGCCTGAGTCGCTTGTTCGGTGAAAACAGCCTGACGTGTATTGAAGCGGGCGTTATGGCGCCATTGGTAGGCACCATCGGTTCCCTACAGGCAATGGAAGCCATTAAGTTATTGACTCAATATGGAAAAATCTGTCATGGCAAAGTATTACTTTTCGATGCCATGACAATGCAATTTCGCCAAATCACGTTGCCGAAAGATCCGCTGTGTGAAGTTTGCCAATCGTAAGACGAAAATAACTTATTCTCTCCCCGCGCTGCGGGAAGAGAATAAAACATCATGCGATTTATTCGGCAATATTACTCAACAATTCCCTGACTTGTCAGGTACTCATCATAAGTGCCTTTAAAATCAATCACTTTATCGGATTTAATTTCCAAAACACGACTGGCCAGTGAACTGACAAAGGCACGGTCATGAGAGACGAAAATCAGCGTTCCCTGATAGATCTCCAGCGCCAGATTCAAAGATTCGATAGATTCCATATCCAAGTGGTTGGTCGGTTCATCCATCACCAGAATGTTAGGCTTATGCATCATCAGCTTACCAAACAGCATCCGGCCTTGTTCACCACCGGAAAGCACGCCAACTTTCTTCTTGATATCATCCTGCCCGAACAGCAAGCGGCCGAGAATACCGCGCACTGCCTGCTCATCATCACCTTCGCGCTTCCATTGGCTCATCCACTCAAATACGGTCATATCACAGGCAAAATCACTGGCATGATCCTGCGCATAATAGCCAATGGCACTGTTTTCAGACCATTTCACCGTGCCACTGGTCGGATTTTCTTCCCCAATCAGTGTTTTCAGGAAAGTGGTTTTACCGATACCGTTTTCACCGATGACCGCCACTTTTTCGCCAACTTCCAGCAGCAGATTCAGATTGTTGAATAATGGCCCGTTATCGTAACCCTTAGTCAGACCTTCCAATTCCAGTGCATTACGGAACAGTTTTTTCTCCTGCTCAAAGCGAATATAAGGGTTCTGACGGCTGGAAGCCTTCACTTCTTCCAACTGGATCTTATCAATCTGACGGGCGCGGGAAGTCGCCTGTTTAGATTTGGAAGCATTGGCACTGAAGCGGCTGACGAATGACTGCAATTCAGCAATCTGCGCCTTTTTCTTGGCATTATCTGCCACCAGACGTTCACGGGCTTGCGTGGCGGCGATCATATACTCATCATAGTTACCGGGGAACAAACGCAGTTCGCCATAATCCAAATCGGCCATATGAGTACATACCGTATTCAGGAAATGACGGTCGTGGGAAATGATGATCATGGTGCTGTTACGGTCGTTGAGCACTTGCTCCAACCAGCGGATCGTATCGATATCCAAGTTGTTGGTTGGTTCATCAAGCAGCAGGACGTCAGGGTTGGAAAACAGGGCTTGCGCCAGCAATACACGCAATTTCCAGCCCGGTGCCACGGCACTCATCAGGCCATAATGCTGCTCTACGGGAATGCCGACACCCAGCAATAATTCGCCGGCACGCGCTTCTGCGCTGTAGCCATCCATCTCACCATACGCGACTTCCAGATCAGCGACCCGATAGCCATCTTCTTCGCTCATTTCTGCCATCGCATAAATGCGGTCACGTTCCTGCTTGACTTCCCACAGCTCCGTGTGTCCCATGATGACGGTATCCAACACGGTATATTCTTCGAAGGCAAACTGATCCTGACGCAATTTACCCAGACGCTCATTAGGATCAAGACTGACATTACCGGCAGTCGGGACTAAATCGCCGCCCAAGATTTTCATGAACGTCGATTTACCTGCCCCATTCGCGCCAATCAAACCATAACGGTTGCCGTTGCCGAATTTAACAGAAATATTTTCAAACAGTGGCTTACTGCCAAACTGCATAGTGATGTTGTTTGTACTTAACACAACTGTTGCTCTTAAGGTGAATAAAAAAGGGAAATTATAAAATCGATAGCTGCGTATTATGCCACAACAGGGGAAAAGTATCGCCAGAATGCGTTATCCCCCCTTAAAATCAGAACAAAGCATCAATTACACCATTGAATATTAACTATTTTTTATAAACACACCTGAATCTATCGAATGGAGAAATAGAGAACAAAAAATGGTACTGTTACAGGCTTCTCACTGAATTTTACGACTTAACAATTTGATATACCGGAAAATACAATGCAAAAAGTAAGATGGGGTATTATAGGTTGTGGTGATGTCACGGAAGTCAAGAGTGGCCCGGCTTTTTATAAATTGGAAAATTCAGAATTAGTCGCCGTCATGCGGCGCAATGCGGATTTAGCCAAAGATTTTGCCGAACGGCACAATATCAGAAAATGGTATTCAGATGCCGAATCTTTGATTAATGATCCGGAAATTGACGCCGTTTACATTGCGACCCCGCCTTCTACCCATAAAGAATATACTCTTCTGGCAGCACAGGCCGGAAAAAACGTGTATGTCGAAAAACCAATGGCATTAACATTCGAAGAATGCAACGAGATGATTGCCATCTGCCGATTTCAAAAAGTTTCGCTGTTCGTCGCTTACTATCGCAGGGCGTTACCCAGATTTATCAAAATAAAAGCATTAATTGATTCTGGCGCAATAGGTACACCACGCATGGTCAATTGCATGTTATTCCGGGAAATGGCTGCTATCTATCAAGATCCTGATAATTTGCCGTGGTTTGTGCAACCAGAAATATCGGGTGGAGGCTTGTTTGTTGATTTAGCTTGCCACACGCTCGATATATTGGATTTTTTGCTGGGTAAAATTATTTCAGTTAAAGGACATGCCAATTCACAGGCAAAAGCCTATCCTGCCGAAGATTGTGTTTCCATGTCATTGGTGTTCGAGAACGCCGTCCAAGGGGTGGGGATTTGGAATTTTGTCGCCGGTTCTCGCGAGGATAAAGTCGAAATTATCGGTACAAAAGGAAAAATCATTTTTGCTACCTTTGGTGATTCCCCCATTTCATACTATGACGAAAATAACCAACTGCATCAGTACTCTTTCGAAAATCCCAAACATATTCAAATGCCACTCATTCAAACAGTGATTAATGACATGCAGGGTAATGGCCGTTGTCCATCCAACGGTGAATCAGCCGCCCGTACCAGTTGGGTGATTGATGAAGTATTAAAAGAGTATCGGCTAGCTTCAATTAACTCAAAATAATCACGTAGTATCATTACAGCCAGCATTAGCTGGCTGATTTGGCTATTTAAAGGGAAAGTTTAATCTATTATGTTTAGATCACAGCGTAATCGCCATCGTTCTGCCCACTTCTTGATACCCTTCCCTTACATAAAAACGGATGGCATCAACATTCTGAGATAATACATTCAATTCCAGATGTGAATAATGTTTTTCTTGCGCCCACTTTTTCATACCAGCCAATAATTTCTGACCAATTCCAAGGCCCCGGGCATCCTGACTGACGACCAAATCAAAAATATGACCATAAGTTCTCGGAACCAAACAATTAAAAGGCGGGGTTTTCTGCTCTTGCGCAATAGCAAAACCGCTAATATCACCTTTTTTATCTTCTGCAACGAGCAGGTGAAATTTATCATTATTGATAGAGGAAGAAATAAAATCCCTGTCTTGTTCAACCGCTTGTAATCTATCAGGCTGTAATACAGACATTTCGCTAAATAATAGACGATAGAGAGATAAAATAGCCTCGATGTCCTGCGTGGAAGCAGTTCTTATTATCATGAATTCCTCCTGATGTTGAAATTATTCCTGATAATTTTTCACCTTAGATTTTTCACCTTAGATAATAGTCTATGGTGATGAAAACAATCAAGCCATTATCCCCATGATAGTGGCGTGAATAAGAGAGGGGATCCTCAATCCAAGACCCGCTATTTTTATAGCAGCCGATGATGATGATAAAACAGCCTAACACGCCTACACCGGATAATAATCGTGTTGAGTTATTTCTGGTTCACTGCGAAGATGGCTCCCTTTAATAACACGTTATGACAGAGGTTTTCTCTAAAATGTCTCTTTCCAAGCATCGGGCGGCTTCTTTTCCACTGCTTCCTGTGATTCTATTGTTACTGTCAATGACATCAATTCAAGCTGGGGCCTCACTGGCTAAAACACTATTTCCTGTCATTGGCGCGCCCGGTGTCACCGCCATGAGACTTGCATTAGGAACGATTATTCTATTTCTGATTTTTAAACCGTGGCGCCTGAAATTTCAGCGTGCTTCGCTGATCCCACTTTTTGCCTATGGTATTTCTCTGGGAGCAATGAACTACCTGTTTTATATGTCTTTATCCCGGATTCCTCTCGGCATTGCCGTTGCACTTGAATTTACCGGACCTTTGGCAGTAGCCATGTTTTCCTCCCGACGCCCGTTGGATTTTCTCTGGATTGGGTTGGTTATTGTTGGATTAGGCTTCCTGCTGCCACTCGGAGATAGCGTCAATACACTCGATCCTATCGGTATTTTATACGCTCTGGGCGCAGGCGTTTTCTGGGCACTTTATATTATCTTTGGACAACGTGCTGGCGCGGGTTATGGTGCCGCAACGGTATCTGTCGGTTCACTGATTGCTGCCTTTATCTTCTTCCCCATCGGATTAATGCAGACTGGCCCTGAATTACTGTTTGATGTTTCCCTGCTGCCTATTGCGCTGGGGATTGCCATCTTATCTACTGCATTTCCCTACACGCTGGAAATGATTGCGCTGACCCGTCTGCCAGCCAAAACATTCGGGACATTAATGAGCCTTGAACCTGCATTGGGGGCATTATCGGGTATCATCTTCCTTAATGAACATTTGACAATGACCCAATGGGTTGCCCTTTTCTGCATTATTTGTGCTTCCATGGGTTCCACCCTGACCATTAAACGAAAAACTAAAATAGAAAAAGTAGAATAATGATTTAAAAATAGTGATGTCATTCATTAAACCGGAGAAAATTTTTTATTCTCCGGTAGCTTATTTTCATAAATTATCAATGTGTTAATGACGGAAGTGATGGCTATCAATTCAATAGAGATAAGCAATATGACATCTGGCAGATGATCAGCTAAATTTATTCTATCTAATGAAACAATTCATTATTCAGAATTAAGGAAGCATTATTATGAGTACAGCGAAATTAATCAAAACCCAACCTTCCGGCCTGATTTATACCCGCAACAATATTGATGAAGGTATTAAACAGAGAACGATTACTGCCTTAAATCATAGGGTGACCCAATTCATTGACCTCTCCATGCTGACTAAACAAGCCCACTGGAATATGCGTGGCCGAAATTTCATTGCCATCCATGAAATGCTGGATGATTTCCGCAATGCTATCATGGAACATCTTGATATATTTGCAGAACGGGCAGTCCAATTAGGTGGAACCGCATTGGGAACTGTTCAGGAAGTGCATCAACGTACCACACTGAAAAGCTACCCAACGGATATTCACAATGTTCAAGACCATCTCAAGGCATTGGCCGATCGCTATGCTGTTGTTGCCAACGATACCCGTCAGGCTATTGTTGATGCCGAAGATGAAGATACTGCGGATATGTTTACTGCTGCATCCCGTGATCTTGACAAATTTTTATGGTTTATCGAAGCAAATATTGAGCAATAAAATAAAAACACTATTTTTTCATTAAGTTAAGGCCACGGTTGTGGCCTTTTTTACATCAATTTTGTTGTTGATGGAGAAAAACATTAAAAAACAGAAGCTATCACCGTGAAAAGCATACCAGCCTTTAAAAAGATCGATTTTCTCTCTATAATCCCTGTTTGACTCAAAAATAAACATGAGGATTCTATAAAATGGATATCGAAGTTAAAGATTCTAATGGTGCGTTGCTGGATGACGGCGACTCCGTTCAGGTTATCAAAGACTTGAAAGTCAAGGGAACTTCCAAGACCCTGAAACGCGGCACCCTGATCAAAAACATCCGCCTGACTCACCGCGAGGATGAAGTTGAGTGTAATGCGGACAAAATCAAAGGGTTAGTTCTGAAAACCTGCTTCCTGAAAAAAGTAGATAAATAACAGTTACAAACCCATTTTTGATTAAAGGATAAATAATATTAACTCTTATATTATTTATCCTTTTTTATTAATAGGGTTAAAAATCGAATAATATGAGATCAGATGAATCATTATTACCACTGCCAATTACATTTGATCAAAAAAGTGAAATATTACCTAAAAAATCAAACCATTAAATAGATCATCCATAAAAAATACCAAATAGATTGGAATTTCAACAAAGGGGATTTATTATAATTCCGTCTTTATTCCAACACAGATTAAAGATATTTAAAATACTGAAATTTACCTGATGGTGATAATATGAAAACACTACTGGCTCTATGTACGGCCATTTTGCTATTAGCATCATGGAATACCTTTGCAACACAAGCAACACAAGATCCCGACAAATCTGGTCGATGTATGGAAAAAGCACGTACCATATGTGCTAAGCATATAAAACACCATAAAAAATATAATTTTTGCATCAAAGAGGTATATAGCGATTGTATGCACCAATAGATACAATCAATTTCACTTTTACATGAAGGTGACAAGATGAAAATTTTACTGACTCTATGCACAGCCATTTTACTATTAACATCATGGAGTACCTTTGCGACTGATAAACCTGATGAATGTTCACTACGCGCGCACATTGCATGTGGCAAATACCTGGGCCACCCTGGAAAATATAAATACTGTGTTGATACGGAATATAACAAGTGTATGCACCAATAGATACCGTATAACTTCAATTTTGGTTAACATTTGGGGTTTCAATAGGCTGTGATTTCAACTCAATGTTTAATTTGGAATGTATATCCGTCATATTAAGGTACTCAATACCTTCAATAGTGACGGGTATACATACCTGAAGCTGACAGTCCCTTAGCCATTGCCCCGTTGAGATTTATCCATGAATAATTTTTTATAAAAAACTATTTTTTAGCATGATAAAGAATCATTTATAAAATCACCAAGAATAAAGGTAAAATCAATTTCGTTAAAGGTGTTGATCAAAACCCTTGCTGACAAAAGAATTTTCATTCTAAGTGCTCATGATGAGAATTTTTTACAAGGGTTAATGACCCATGATTATAAAATAGATAAGAATCAAATCATCAAATTATAGCATTGATGTAACGCGATTGGATAAATAACGCCTCCTTGTGTTATTTATCCTTTTTCATGATGACCAATTCCTTTTCCGAGGGCACATTTGGCCGTTCGATGGGAAATACAGGCAAAGACTTCAATAAACGCGGGCCATAACGTTTGGTCAGTAACCGATTGTCATAAATCACCACCTCACCATAACATTGATGGCTACGAATTAACCTTCCTACTTGTTGGATCAAGTTAAAAGATGCGCAAGGCAAACTCTGTACTTCGAATGGGTAACGCCTCAACGATTTCAACCATGCACTTTCAGTCACAATGACCGGATTGGTTACCGGAGGAAATGCAATTTTATGGATATGGACTTGTGAAAGATAATCACCTTTTAAATCCAATCCTTCGGCAAATGACTGCAATCCAATCAGGACGCTGGCTTGCCCTTCATCAATACGCTTGCAATGCGTTTCTACCAATCGATAGCGAGGCTGATCACCTTGTACCAATAACATCAGCCGCAGGTCTGTAACAAAAGTCAGGAATCCTTCCATTGCTCGCTGGCTACTAAAAAGTACCAACATTCCCCGATGCTTCCCTTCCATTACCTGAGAGCGAAAATAGCGTGCCATTTCCTCAAGGTGCTGCATTTCATGATGAATGGTCGGTTCCTGTGTCATTTGGGGTATAATCAGACGCCCTTGTCGTACATGCTCAAAAGGTGATGACAGGGCAACAAAACGATCATCATGATTTTCATGCAATCCGGTCAGTTCCTGAATGCGGGAAAAACTATTCAGTGAACGCAATGTGGCCGATGTCACGACAACATGGGGAATAGAGCGCCATAATAGCTGAGTTAATTGTTCACTGACCCGAATTCCCGCACAATGAAAATAAAGATGCGATTGGTTTTTCTCATGGCGACGCGTCAGCCATTTAGATATCGGCGCATGGGACGACTCTTCTTGTGAAGCCAAACGCCACAGTTTTGCCATATTTTCAAAATAGCCCAGTGTTCGACTGGTTTGCAAAATGGCACGATGTAATCGGACAATATCCTGTTTGGCCGTCTGATCGTTTAAATCATTTAAAATTGCTTCAGCTAAACTACGCAGGCTATCTGTAAGTTTAAATAATTGCTGACAACACAGCAGTAAACTATCCGGCAACTTTCCCAGTTCGAATAAGTATTCTTCTGCTTCACCGCGCTCAGGCAATAGCGCCTGAGTTATCTCCGCCAATTCCTTAAAGTGTTCGCTGATTGTTGCACAATGCGTTTGTAAGCGAGGGATATTTGCCAAAGCAGGCGGTTTTGCCGGCCGAAACTGCGTCAGGTATTGCTCGACATGACGAACAAATGCGTCTAACTGCCCATTAAGCTGGAATAGGGTAATCTCGCCTTCAACTTCCAACGCATCCCTTGCCACCTCAGGGATATGATGCCCTTCATCCAGCACTAACAACAGATTTTTTGCTTCCGGTAAAACCGATTCACTTTCCAATGCCGCCATAACCAAAGCGTGATTAGCAACGATAACATCGGCCCCTTCAATTTCCCTGCGGGCAAGAAAAAATGGGCAACAGTAGTAAAACTGGCAGTTTCGTGCCAGACAGTTCATTTTGTCCGTACTGATTTTTGCCCACAGAGAGTCAGCCAATGCCAGTTTATGGTGGTCACGTAAACCATCCCATGCAAACGTCGTATAATCACTGCGCAAGCGGCGACAGAGTTCCCGCTCTTCACTATTGGCTATTTCCGCCTGATCTTCGACCAGAAACATCAGGTCAATCTGCTCTCCCTCTGCGGCACAAATGGCTTCTAAATTGCGCGGGCAGACATAACGCGCCCGACCAAAAGCGCCCGTAAATTTCAGGTCAGGAATAATTTTACGCAGTAGTGGCAAATCCTTGCTGTAAATTTGATCTTGCAAGGCTACATTGGCTGTACTGACCACCAAGGGTTTCTGCACTGCCCGGCTAACGGCAATCCCCGGAATCAGATATGACAATGTTTTTCCCACTCCCGTTGGGGCTTCTATCACCAAATGCCGCCCCTCTTCATCCGCCAATGTTTTTGCAACCTCTGCGATCATTTGACGTTGGGGTGCACGTGGAATGAACCCCTCAATATGGGTGGATAATGATTTATACCACTGACTAATCTGATTCTTTATTGAACTGGAAAGTGCCATAAGTTTTGCTGCTTAAAAATCGGTTATTGCTTGTCTGATATGAAGAACCCGATATACTTTTGACCGTCTATCTTTCGGCTTTTTATGGCTATTGTCACGCTTTATTAAAACCTTATCGGATACAGAGATGAAAAAAATCCTGCTCATTATCATCATATTATTTTCTATCGGCTCAGTTGGTGGGATCTTTCTGGCGGGGATGAATATCTATACCCGCTCAACCACACCCGCCGAAGAACCACAACAGACTCAGCAGGAAAATACTTCCGTCGGGCAACAATAATACATTGGCTTGTATCGTAACACCAAATGAGGAAGCACATGAAAAATGAATATTTTGTCAATCCACAATGGTTAAACGAGCATCTCTTTGATGAGAATGTCGTTGTCGTTGATGCCAGTGCCCCAATGCCCACCCAATCTATTGATTATCACCAACTCTGGTTGGAAAAACACATTCCGGGCGCCCCGTTTTTTGATCTTGATAACATCGCCAATCGACAGACCGACCTGCCGCACATGCTGCCAGAACCAGAAACATTCAGCCAAGCGGTGAGTCACATGGGCATAAGTGAAAATCATTTGGTGGTCATTTACGATCAGGGAAATATGTTTTCCGCCCCGCGGGCATGGTGGACGTTCAAAATCTTTGGCGCCCGTCATGTCCGTATTCTTGAAGGGGGTTTACAAGGCTGGCAACAAGCCGGTTATCCCACCGAATCAGGAAAAGTTGCCCGTTCCCCCGAAGTTTTCAATGCTCAGTTGACGCCTGAAAAAGTCTGTTCCCAGACTCAGATCCTTGCTGCACTGCATAACAATGCCTCTGTACAATTTATTGATGCCAGGGCAGAAGAGCGTTTTCTGGCAAAAGTGCCAGAACCCCGACCAGGCTTAAGAATGGGGCATCTGCCCGGCGCTAAAAATGTTCCGTGGACCGCATTGATTGATAACGGTCGTTATAAATCAGTAGAAGAAATTGCGGCAATATTCCGTCAACAAGGCGTTAATTTAGACCAGCCGATAATGACCAGTTGTGGCTCTGGCATGACCGCAGCCGTTTTAGTTTTGGGTCTTGATATGATTGGTTACAAAGAAGCAAGATTATACGATGGTTCTTGGGCTGAATGGGGAGCCAATGATTCACTGCCGTTAGAAAAATAACGATTAGCAAAATAACTCATTGGAAATGATGAACAATAACGAAGGGCAGCCAAATAGCATGCCCTTTCTTGTTATTAATCATATGGATTCCAATCCTTAAAGCAGAGGTATAAAACTATTGATGTATAGAGATCTTGATGTATAGAGATATCGTGTATAGAGATATCATGTATAAGGTTATTGGTTAGCAATTTTATGATAGGCAAATAGAACGATGATTGCGCCAATCACGGCAATAACGAAGCTCCCTAAATTAAAGCCATCCACTTTCCCCATGCCAAAGAATGTACTAATATACCCACCAACAACGGCGCCTACAATACCTAAAATCACAGTCATAATGATGCCACTACTGTTATTTCCCGGCATAATCCATTTAGCAAGAATTCCAGCAATCAGGCCAAAGATAATCCATGACAGGATACCCATATGCAACCTCCAGAATTGTTTAGATTATTGTGTTATGAATTTCATTATGCTTTTACACCCTAAGTTAAGACACTAATGAAAAAAATTGCAAATTTTAAAAATTTCACTAAATAAGTAAGAAGGCTAATGATCAAATTTTTCTATATTAAATAGGATGTTATAATAGTAACACCCTCAAATTATGAGTATCCCTTACTCCTTGCACCGCAAGGAGTAAGGGGGTGCTCGACAACTTTGGAGTATTATTTAACTTCATGCATTTAACCCTCTGATATTTTGAATAATAGTTTGGTTGAAAAATTGAAATGCATTATCATCTAACAATATATTTTGCGGGAAATTTAGATCAGGCGATAAATATCGTAATTCATGATATAGCCACTCATTGACACTAAAACGAGAAAAATCGGTTCTTCCCCAAATGTTTTTCATTATATTCATTGTACTAACATTAAATTCTGATACGTTTCTTATGTTAGTAAGCACGATATGGCGAAAACCAGTAACAATATTAGTAACAGAAGAACTTATATCACGAGTATTTAATATGCCAGTACTTATAAAGGGCAAATATAATTTTTCAAAATCTTCATTTGAAATATTGAATGGTACTTGAGAGACCTGTCCTACTGTAGTGGTATTATTGACAATTTCTATTGTGGAGTTATCCCCTCTTGGCCTGAATAGTGCTCTTCTCAAGTATTCTACTTCTCCTCCCTCAGGCAATAATCCGTTAGTTTCGAGTCCTACAGTATAAATACCGCTGCCAACAGGGTTTTCAATTTGCATAATCCTATTATCGCTCATAGCATGCCTAAACGCGATTTCATAATCATTACTTCCTGATACTGAATGGGAAGCCAGACTCGATCCCGCAGCTCCCCGGCCGGACAGTCCCTCACCAAACGCGCCGGTTAGCCGCCGGCCCAGCCGCTGTAAGCCGTTGGCAATCCCGACCGCCCCGATGGCACCCAGACTCGCCACCCCCAGCCCCAGGGATACCCAGCCGAGCACAGCGGACGCCTGCGGGTTGCTGTCTTCGGTGGCCGCACTGGCAATTCCCGTGATATCCGCCAGCGCGCCCACCCCGGCGATAATCGCCCCACTGACGCTCAGCGATGCGCCCCCGGTCGGGATCGCCAGCGCTATCCCCACCACCAACCCGATCGCCCCCAGCACTATCCCAAAAATACCGCCCCAACTCATATGCCCGGTCGGGTCCATCCGGTTAATGGGATCACCGAGGCAATAGGCATAGGCATTGATGCCCCCGGCACCAAACGGGCTCTCGCTGTCGGGGGCATTGAAGCGCATCAGGACCGGGTTATAGGCCCGATACCCGTTGCCCAGGTGATAGCCACCCGCCAGCGGATCCAGCCGCTCGCCATTATAGGCCGGGATATCCGCCCCCTGTTCCGCGGGGTCCTGCTGCCCATAAGGCGAGTAACGATAACGGGTTTCGGTGCCGTCACCGTGCTGGTTGACCAGCACACTGCCGTGGTTATCCGTGCCCAGCACATGGGTTTCCGCCCCCGTCACCGTGGCAACCGTGGTGCCGTGCGCCTGCAACAGCCGGGTCACGGTGCCCTGCTCGCGCACGATTTCTGCCACCCGCGCGGCCCCCTGATAATAGAGTTCGTGGGTGTTGCCTGTGCCGATGTGCTGTAGCACCAAACGGTCAGCGGCATCATAGCCATAAGTCCCGGCGCTCTCCCCCTGATGGATCGCCGCCAGCCGCCCCAGTGCGTCATAGGTCAGCCGGCGCCCGGCTTCATCCTGGATCAGGCGCCCGGCAGCGTCATACGCCAGGGTGACCGTGGCCGGATACCGGGGATGGGTGTGGGTGACCGTCTGCAACTGGCAGGGATCGGACGGGCTGTAGGCAAAGGTCGCCGTGTCACGGCTGCCGTCCGCCAGTGTCGTGGTACAGGTCAGCATATTCCCCAGTACGTCATAGGTAAAACGCTGCCCGGCCAGGCTAAAACCGTACGCATCCCTTGGACATTCCGCACCGGTGCAATCGTATGCCACTAGCCAGTAACGGGCGGGATCATACCCGTAGGTTTCCTGCCGCAACAGGCCGGCCTGTTGGGAACGGGTCGTGCGCGAGGCCACCTGCCCGTTGACCGTATAACCCTGTTCGAGGGTCAGCGTGTCGCTGCCCGTCTGGATCTGCCGGCTGACCTCCCGGCCAAAGTCATCAAAATCCACGGTGGTGGTTAACCGCCGGTCATGCGGTTTGTCATGCACCTGCCAACGCTTGACCCGGCTGGCCGCGTCGTAGGTCAGCGCGATATCAATCGCCGGATCACTGGCCGCCACCGGACGGCCATACTGATCAAAACTCACCTGCCGGCAGTTCCCCGCCACATCCTGATACCCCGTCAACTGTCCCCCCGGCGAATAGGCATAACCGGCCGTCCGCGCCGCGTCCTTCTGAGCGGCATCCGCCCCATCGTCCTCAAAACGGAAGGTTTCCTGCTGTAACCGGCCGGCGGCGGTATAGTGCCTGCCGTGGTCCAGCTGCCCGACGGCACTCGCCCGGCTTATCGCGCCGGTCTTCGGGTCGTAGGCAAAGCGCTGCCGGATGTCCCCGGCGTCAACCTGTGTCAGGGCGTTGCCTAACTGCGGCTCATAGTGGTGGGTGACTGTATTGCCCAGCGGATCGGTGATCTGGTCGGGCAACGGGCTGTCCTGCTGATAATGGGCGTGATAGGTCCGCCCGCCACAGGTGGTCGATATCACCCGATGCAGGCTGTCGAATTCGCGGGTTCCCAGGATAATATCGCCGACCTGAATCTGCGTCACCAGGTTGCCCGGGCTGAACGGGGCGTAGGATTTTTGGATCACCGTGCCGTCGCTGTGCCGGATGCGGGAAACCCGGCCAAACAGGTCATAGCTGTATTCGGTTTTTTGCCCCGAGGGGTCAACGGTAGCCCGTAACCGGCCCAGGCCGTCATACTGATGCTGTTGCTGGCTGTATTGTTTGCCCTGGCTGTCATAGAGGGTGGTGGTGACCGGCTGGTGACGCAGGTCATACACCACGCTGCAACGACTGAACAGTACCCCTTCCGCCTGCCGGGTTATCTGCGCCGTGCGGGTGACCGGATCATAATCGTGCTGGATAAGCTCGCCCGTGTCCCGGATAACCCGGTGGATGTGTCCCCAGTCATCGTATTCAAAACGCTGCTGCACCGCCACCGGCACCGGCACCACCGGGGTCTGGCCAGTGGCGTTTCCCACCGGCAGCCAGTCATAATGGGTCTGGCTGATCACCCGTCCCCAACTGTCCCGCGCCGTGTCAGACAGTGACCGCCAGCCCCCGGCTTCCTGTCCCTTCTCCAGCACCGCCTGCCGGCACGGTTGCCCCAGCCCGTCAAAGTGCACGCGCGCCTGGTTGCCCCACACATCGGTTTTCGTGGTGGTCACCGCCCCCTTTTCTTTTTCTTCATCTTCAATGGCATAGGCATACTGCACCTGTTGGGCATAGTCGGTATGCGCATTGCTGGCCTGCGTGAGGAGCCGGCCAAGGTGATCATAGTCATACGCGCCGTGCATTTCTGGCTATCCACTTCATGCCACAGCTGGCCGCTGACCTGCGATTGCCGGCGCTGGGCCGTCCGGCTGAGCCGGTCATGCCCGATCCATTGGGTGCTTTTGACCAGCGCCTCCCCTTCAAGCGCATAGCGGAAGGTTTGGCTACTCGTCCAGGCCTTGCCGGCGGCCAGCCCGTCTTCCGGCAGGGCATGTTTTGTCCCGTCAATGCGCTGGACGCGCCCGTGATCGGGGGAATTCACGTCATTCACGTAGCAGATATGGCTTTCATGCAGCAACCGGCCGGCGCCATACTCGCCCTGATAGGTACAGACCACCGCATCGTCACTAGGCGCACCGGGGAGCGTCGGTAACGTCCCATAGCGATAAACGGTTTGATGCACCGGCGCATCCTCATGGCTCCCCGCCGGTGAGGCCCTGCCCGGGGTGACCGTTTTGGATTTGACAAAACGCACAAAATCCTGCCGGGTCGCCGGGCTGCCACCGGCTTTTTTGTCTTTCTTGTCTTTCTTGTCTTTCTTGTCTTTCCTGCCGGCCTCGCCGGCCGGGTAATAGACCCAGTCCGTGCGGGTGCCGTCCGGCGTTATCTGCACGGTCGGGTTCCCTGCTTCATCGAACTCCGTCTGCATCACCTCCCCGTCAGGGGCATCATTAAAGCTGACCGTGGCCGTTTTAGGCATCTGGAACTGGGGCGGTTGTTCCTTAAACGAATGCCCCACCCGGGCATAATAGTCCGTCTGGTGCACCCGCTTGCAGCCGTTCTGCTCCGTGGTTTCGCTCACCAGCAGGTGGTATTGGTTATAACGCCGGGTAATATGGCGTTGTGATGTCCCGTTATCCCAGTGTTCCGTCGAGCCATACCGGTAATCACTCAGGGTACCGTAAAGGTAGTCCTCATCCGGGTGCCAGCGCCCCTTCGCGCCGTGACCGAGAAAGTTCGCCCCGGTGTATTCATAGGTGCGCACAATCTCAGGGCCGTGGCCGGGAAATTGCGTGTAGCGGGTGACATACGGTAAATACGACAGCGGTGCCCCGTCAGGAAACCGGTGACCCCGGGCGAGATAATTCACCTGCTCCGTCAACCCGGTCGGGGAAGCGATCCGGGTTAAGAACCGGCTCTCGGGGTCATACCCCAGCGCCCAAACCAGCGGTTTATCGCCCGGGGTCTCTTTTTGCACCCGGCTCACCCGGTCGTTCTTAAACTGCACCCGGATCGTGTAAGCCTCCGTCGTCCCCGGCCAGACCGAGAAACGGGTGTAACTGCCGGTTTCATAGTGCACGTTCAACAACACCCGCCCGGTGTCATCCGTGATCGCCGTCAGGCCCTGGACAGCCCCCACATGATGATCCCATGCCAAGGTCAGGGCATGCCCCAGCGGGCTGATTATCCGGGTCGGCACCTTGAGGCTGTAGGCATTGTCCGGCCCGGTCAGCACCTCCACCGTGCCGGACTTGTGGATCACGCGGTAGACATTCTGGGCCACATCCTTTTCAAACCGCACCACATCCTGCTTATACTGTTTCAGGTAGACGGCATCCGCGTATTCATCCACCTTATAGCGCTCGCCGGTGGACAGGCTTAACACCCGTTGCTGGCGGTCATACTGGGTCAGCCCCAGGGAAAAACCGATACCGAACCCGCGGTTGCCGCTATTCAGCGGGCTGTACGCCAGTGCGATGGTCTGGGCCGGGCCAAGGTGATGATTGCCGGTTAACTGGGCAATCAGCAGGGTATACGTAAACAGGCCGGTACGGGGATCGACGCTGCCGGCGGCCGCACTTTGGAAATTGTGGGCCTGCGAGAAAAAATCATTCTGCATTTTGCTGCCTCACTTTTTGATTTTATGGGGAAATGGGTTTTTCTCATTTCATCAATAAAGGATGTGCAAGAAAAACTCGTTACGGCAACGGGCAAAAAAACGTTATATAGAGAGCAAACATTCTCGTTTATTTAAGCAGTAACTATCCCAGATTCAATATGTAATCTCTTTAAGGCGAAATTTTATCTTTAAGATGAATTTTGGCTTTTTCGTCGTTATTATCATTTCGTGGCTCCACAAGAAATGTCCCTGTATTTCCATATTGATCATAAATGGTAATATAAAAATCATCATACCAAGTATCCTGTATTCTAGGATTATTAGAAAGAGAAATAAGAGTTATTATAGTAAAACAAAGCGAGTCAATTTTTTGTCCAATTTCGATTTCTAAATCATGATCAATAGACAGTCCAAACCAATCAGTTCGGCCTATGGAAACTTTCCTTGGTTTTCCTAGAGACCAAAGGAAATGTGCAAAATAAAAAACAGTTACAATCGGAAAATTATCATGATAAAGCTGATGAACTTTATCAACATATCCCCCTTAATCGTCTAATTTTATAATACGTCGTTTTTCATAGAGATCATGCGAATCTTTTATTGTTACATATGTATTAGACTGGGCCCAATTAAAGCCATTTTTTAAATCTTCTATATGTGAATCGACTAATTCAGTCTCCATATCTAGATCAGATACCATATAAAGCATTTCAGCTTTAGCGTTAAGTTGGATACATGAATCAAATTCTTTTCCATATGCAGAAGAGTATTTTGTGTTATCTGGTGCCACTACCAAGGCCGCCACTTGTTTTATTTTATTCGCTGCCGCAGGTGAGCAGTATAGATAAAAAGTCACTTTACTGAATTTATAATTGCCATTTTCCTCATAATGAGTAAAAGATGAAATTCCTGGCGTTGCAGTAAATTCATTAATTCATCCGTATAAGCCCAGGTAAAATTACTGCTTTCCGCTGCCTGCCAGCTCAACTTTTCCCCTGTGTCATAATCAATAAGCCAAGTATGCTGTAAAAGAATCTTACTTGGAACTAATACCTGATTATTATCAGAATCAGTGCCTTGAATATAAACATCGACAATCACCCTGTTTCTTCCGTTAGCAAAGATACCGGCCTCATTACTTACCTGACGTAATTTTATCCTCAATACAGTTAGCCCATGCCAAGTTCCAGATTGATCGTTATCTTGAGAATTTTTCATATATTTTTCCTCTAACTTAATAAAATCATTGACGAAATAACAATAGATATTAGAATGTCGCCTTATTAACAACAACTCGTTACATTAAATTTCAATAAGTTAATAACTGGAAGATTTCCCTCTATTTATAAAAATTAAATATATTTATACTTTACCAAAAAATCCATTTTAAATACTTTCAGTTATAAGTCACAAGCGACTCACGCAATGGCCTTTAGAGTATAAATATAGTCAAAACGGCCAGATTTTCCAGTGGTGAAAAAGCCTATTTACCATATTCTCTTATATACTAATGTTTATTTCATCATATAAATAAAAATAGATAAATTAATCTTGATTTAAATGAGAAGAAAAAATGGGTCAGTTTATTTTTCATAATGATAATTAAACATAAATCCAATCTATCTCTATAAAACCTTTATAGTAAGATAAATTAGATTTAATCGGTATTATTCCTGATTTATAAGAAAATAGTATGTATTTTATTTATCCTCAATAGATAAAAGTATGCGATGTCACCCAATGTAACTGGAGGAAAATAGTTTGGTTAACAGAAAATCGGGGATTCTTTGGTAAGATACCGCTGCCGCAGTAAACATTTATCTACAGCAGAAGCAATAACATCAGCGATCTGAGCAGAGGTTTTTAATGCCCTGATCTGCATAAATAACGCATCTGCTTCACGATACTCTTTACGCAAATACCCTGACCATTGCTTGATTCGGGCAACGTGATACAGCCCCGTATCACCCTGTTTTTCCAGATAAGTGTATTTTTGCAATAACTTGAGTACGCCACTCCACGGCATCTTTGGTTCGTTATATTTAATCACCCGACTTAAATTTGGCGTATGCAGTGCACCACGGCCGATCATCACAGCATCACATCCTGTCGTGTTGATACACGCCTGAGCACTTTGCCAATCCCAAATTTCGCCGTTGGCAATGACAGGAATAGAAAGGCGACGCCGGATCTCGCCTATCGCCTCCCAGTTGATACGCTCTGCCTTATAACCATCTTCTTTGGTTCGTCCATGCACAACCAGTTCAGTCGCACCCGCCTGCTGGACTGCATCCGCAATCTCAAACTGGCGTGAATCAGAATCCCATCCCAGACGTACTTTTACCGTTACCGGCAGATGGGCGGGCACCGCTTCACGCATGGCCTTGGCACCCTGATAGATGAGTTCGGGATCTTTCAATAAGGTAGCCCCACCACCACTGCCATTCACCGCCTTGGAAGGGCAGCCACAGTTCAGGTCAATACCCCATGATCCCAGCTCAACCGCCCTGACCGCGTTTTCTGCCAACCATGAAGGATGTTGCCCCAGAAGCTGAACCCTGACCGGTGTTCCCGACGGTGTGCGACCCTGATGACGCAGCTCAGGGCACAGCCGGTAAAAAGATTTTACCGGCTGTAAGCTGTCAACCACACGCAGGAATTCTGTGATACACAGGTCATATTCATTGACTTCACTCAACAATTCCCTGACCAGAGAATCCAAGACACCTTCCATCGGCGCCAGCAAAACGCGCATGGATTACTCTCCCGACGACGCCGCACGTGGTGCTTTGGTGCTGATCCGTTGACGACGTTGACGCGATGGTGTCCCTTGGTTACGTGGACGATCACCATTTTGGTTCACATGATCTGATTTGGCATGACCTTGCTTGCCATTGCTACATTGACTGCGGGGCTGTTCACTACGTGAATGATTATCGCGAGAACTGTTACCCCACGGGCTATTGCCATGAGAATGGTTTTCACCAGAGCCATTTCTCCGAGAACTGTTGTCACGTGGGCTGTTGTGACTCTGTGACTTGTTGTTATCACGCGAATGGTTGTTACCGCGTGAAGGGTTGCCACGATCATTGCGCCCATTCTGAATAGGTTCTGCCTTGATAGAAGGATCAGGTTCATAACCCTGAATGGCAATGCGCGGAATTTCTCGCTTCAATAAGCGCTCGATATCTTTCAGCAGCTTGTGTTCATCGACACACACCAGTGACAGTGCCTGCCCAGTCGCATCTGCACGCCCGGTACGGCCAATGCGGTGCACATAATCTTCGGCAACGTTTGGCAATTCATAGTTGACGACATGTGGCAATTGATCAATGTCCAGTCCACGCGCCGCGATATCTGTGGCGACCAACGCACGGATGTTCCCTGTCTTGAAATCAGCCAGCGCACGGGTTCTCGCTCCCTGACTCTTGTTACCGTGGATCGCTGCGGCAGTCACACCATCTTTATTCAACTGTTCCGCCAGCCGGTTTGCCCCATGTTTGGTTCGGGTAAATATCAATACCTGCTGCCAGTTCTGGCTGCCGATCATGTAAGAGAGCAATTCACCCTTACGCTTTTTGTCCACAAAATGGACGGATTGTTCAATCTGTTCAGAGGCCGAATTACGCCGTGCCACTTCTACGCTTACGGGTTCTTTCAGCAACTTATTGGCGAGGCTTTTAATTTCATCGGAGAATGTCGCAGAAAAGAGTAAATTTTGGCGTTTTGCTGGCAGTTTGTTCAGAACACGACGAATATCGTGAATAAAACCCATGTCCAGCATGCGATCGGCTTCATCCAACACCAGAATTTCAACGTGGGAAAGATCGACTGCATTCTGGTGCTCTAAATCCAACAAACGCCCGGGGGTTGCAACCAGAATATCTACCCCGCCACGCAGCTTCATCATCTGTGGATTAATGCTGACACCACCAAAGACAACAAACGAACGTAATCTGAGATGTTTGCTGTAATCACGTACATTTTCACCCACCTGAGCCGCCAGCTCTCTGGTCGGGGTTAAAATCAATGCCCTAACCGGGCGGCGACCTTTTCCTTGGGTCGGGAATTCACTCAAAAGTTGCAGGATAGGCAACGTAAATCCTGCTGTTTTGCCTGTGCCTGTCTGGGCACTGGCCAGTAGATCTTTGCCGGATAACACAACAGGAATGGCCTGCTGCTGAATAGGGGTAGGTTCCACGTAGCCTTGCTCTTCGACGGCACGCAAAATATCAGCTTTCAAGCCGAGGGACTCAAAATTCATAAATAAGAAATACTCCAGACTTCACCATTCCTGATATCAATTCAGGGGCAGTTTTATGGGAAGAAAACAGACGCGATAAAACGCAGAGAAATTACACAAACTGCAATGTGCCATAATAATAACGTGGGATTATAACAGATATGTCTTTCCACGCAGACCTAAAGAAACCAATAAATTAAATAAAAACCGGCTGAATCGCTTTCGCCATAGAAAGTGAGTGAAAACAGGCGGATTATTTTTTATGGACGTCTATTAAAAAGACAATTTGTGTCAACTTTACTTCGAATGACTTTAGCCTTAAAGTTAATCATACGATTGATATATTTTTTGGCATTCCCGAAAATTCTTTGTAACAGGAAATAGTTAAACATGGCAGCGAAGACAGCTCAGACATTACGGGGCGAACAAGCCAAGCAACAACTGCTCGAAGCAGCAATAGAAATCTTTGGCAAATCAGGCCTGGATGGTGCAACCACCCGCAACATTGCCCAACGTGCACAGCAAAATATTGCCGCCATCGCCTACTATTTCGGTTCCAAAGAAGGATTATACCTCGCAGTCGTGCAACATATTGCCGATAAGCTGAAATCGGAGTTTTCCCCGCTCATTGAAGTGATTGACCGTTTTTTCGATGAAACGCCGAAACCCTATCCACAAGACCAGATACTGGCATTGATTCATCAGGGCATGGTGAGCTATAACCGGCTGATTTTTGAGAAAAGCAGTATCAATATCAGTCGGATCATGTCCCATGAACAATTGACACCCACAGAGGCTTACAGTGTCATGCACGAACAGGGACTCGCCCCCATCTATTCCCGGCTGAATAAACTCATCGCCAATTATATCGGCGCAGATGAACGCCACATTTCAACCCAGATCCACACCCATGCCTTATTGGGTGAGATCCTGTCTTTTCGTCTGGCCAGGGAAGCCTTACTACGCCAGACAGGATGGGACAATATTGGTGCCAAGGAATACGAATTAATCAATCAGGTTTTATCTCAACACATCAATTTATTGCTTGATGGATTAAGAAAGAAATCATAAGACGAAAACAGCTTATTATCTCCCCTATTCTGTGGGGAGGGTATCCATTGAACAAGGCATAAGGGATAGTATGAACAGTAAAAAGTTTGCTCTTGCCCTATTGGCGCTCATTGTTGTTATCGGTGCGATTGTTGGTATCTACTATTATCAGGAACAAAATAGCAGGGAGTTGACCCTGTATGGCAATGTCGATGTCAGGTCTGTCAATCTGGGTTTTCGAGTGGCAGGTAAGCTGGCTTCCCTACACGTGGACGAAGGTGATGCCATTACGGTCGGTCAGGCGCTGGGTCGCCTTGATGATGCCCCCTTTATTAATGCCTTGAATCAGGCCAAAGCAGCCCGTGATGTCGCCAGGGCAAATCTTGCCAAGGCGAAAGCGGGTTATCGCAGTGAGGAGATCGCTCAGGTACGTTCTGAAGTGGCGCAAAAAGAGTCAGCATTTCGTTTTGCCGACAGTTTCCTGAAACGCCAGCAAGGTTTGTGGCAAAGCAAAACTATCTCAGCCAATGATCTGGAAAATGCCAGAACCGGACGCAATCAAGCACAGGCCGCTTACCAAGCGGCAAAAGATAAATTGCGGCAGTTCGAAACAGGTTATCGCTTGGAAGAAATTGCGGCGGCAAAAGCCCAGCTTATTCAGGCAGACGCTGCTGTAGCACAAGCTGAACTCAATCTGAAAGATACCCAACTCACCGCGCCATCAGCAGGGATGATCCTGACCAGGGCCATTGAGCCGGGCACCATGCTGGCGGCCGGCAATACGGTTTTTACTCTGTCACTCACCAACCCTGTTTGGATCAGGGCCTATATTGATGAGCCTAATCTCAATCAGGCTATCGCCGGACGGGAAATCCTGATTGATACCGATGGACGGAAAGATCAACCCTATCACGGCAAAATCGGTTTTGTTTCCCCGACCGCCGAATTTACCCCCAAAAATGTCGAAACGCCCGATTTAAGGACAGACTTAGTTTATCGCCTGAGGATCATTGTCCTCGATCCCGATGAAAGCCTGAAACAAGGGATGCCTGTCACCTTGCGTTTTGCCGATGCAAATTTAACCGAAGCCAGTCTTCCTGCAACAAATCTTACTAAAACAAGCAAATAAGGCGATCACATGACCAGTTCAGCTTATACGATAAAACTGAACGGCGTGGAGAAAACGTTTTCAGGATTGGACGTACCTGCTGTCTCTCATCTGCAAGCCGAAATTCAGGGCGGATCAGTGACGGGGCTTGTCGGTCCAGATGGCGCGGGAAAAACCACGCTGATAAGAATGTTGGCCGGTTTGTTGAAGCCTGATAGCGGCAACATTGAAATTATGGGGCTTGATCCCATCAAGGACAGTGTTCAAGTCCGTTCTGAACTCGGTTACATGCCGCAGAAATTTGGCTTATATGAAGATTTGACTGTCATGGAAAATCTCACTTTATATGCCGATCTCCGTGGGGTACTGGGTGAGGAGCGCATAACAACCTTTCAGAAGTTATTGACCTTTACGGACTTAACCCGTTTTACCGCACGGTTGGCGGGGAAATTATCCGGTGGCATGAAACAAAAACTGGGGCTGGCTTGTACCTTATTGGGTAGCCCAAAGGTTTTACTTCTGGATGAACCGGGCGTAGGTGTTGATCCCATCGCCCGTCGTGAATTATGGCAAATGGTACATGAGCTCGCTTCTGACGGTATGTTGATCCTGTGGAGTACCTCTTATCTGGATGAAGCTGAGTTATGTCGTGATGTTTTGTTGATGAATCGGGGTGAGTTGCTCTATCGCGGCCAGCCACAAGATTTAACGCAAGGGATTGCTGGCCGATCATTTTTGCTTGATGTCAAACAAGGTGCCCGTCGCAAAACGCTGCAACAAGCCCTCACCCTGCCCCAAGTGACGGATGGTGTCATTCAGGGGAAATATGTCCGCCTGATCTTGAAAGAACAAGCGGATAAAAACACATTACTCCAGCAAATCGGGCTGCCTGAGGGCAATATCTTCGATGCCGAACCGCGCTTTGAAGATGCCTTTATCGATTTATTGGGTGGCGGCCCGTCCCATCGCTCCGAATTAGCGGAGATCATGCCGCAAATTCCGCCAAACCCGACAGAAACCGTGATCGAAGCCCGTCACCTGACGAAAAAATTTGGCGATTTTGCGGCCACCGACCATGTGGATTTTCAGGTGAAACGGGGGGAAATTTTTGGCCTGTTAGGGCCGAATGGTGCCGGAAAATCAACGACCTTCAAAATGATGTGTGGCCTGATGATCCCTACTTCGGGTAAGGCACTGGTTCTGGGCATGGATTTAAAAACCGGTTCAGGCAAGGCTCGCCAGCGCCTTGGCTATATGGCGCAAAAATTCTCACTGTATGGCAACCTGACGGTTGAGCAAAATCTTAAGTTTTTTTCTGGTGTGTATGGGCTGAAAGGTCGCCATCAACAAGAAAAGATGACCGGCATGATCCATGCCTTCAATCTTGAGTCAATTTTATACCAAAAGACGGACAGCCTTCCGCTCGGATTTAAGCAGCGGCTCGCCCTTTCCTGCGCATTAATGCACGAGCCTGATATTCTGTTTTTGGATGAACCGACTTCGGGCGTTGACCCGCTGACCCGCCGCGAATTTTGGCTGCACATTAATGGCATGGTGGATAAAGGGGTAACCGTGATGGTCACCACCCATTTTATGGATGAAGCAGAATACTGTGACCGTATCGGGCTGGTATTTCGTGGCAAACTGATTGCAGCCGGCACGCCCGATGAACTGAAACAACTGGTCGCAACGGATGAGCGCCCGAATCCTTCCATGGAAGAGGCTTTTATCGATCTCGTGGTGAACTACGATAAGGAGCCGCAATGAGTCATTCTGAACAGGCAACCGCCCAGAAAGCGGTCAGTTTCTCATGGCGTCGCTTGAAAGCACTCTGTATCAAGGAGACTAAGCAGATTGTCCGTGATCCCAGCAGTGCGTTGATTGCAGTGGTTATCCCTTTGATGTTGCTGTTTATTTTTGGTTATGGCATTAATCTGGATTCCAGCAAACTTCGCCTCGGTATTTTAATGGAACAACAGAGCGAAGACGCCCGTGAGTTAGTGCATGTATTTACCGGATCGCCCTATATTGAGGCCACTATCAGCGACAACCGCCAGCTTTTAATCAAAAAAATGCAGGAAAACCAAATCCGGGGCATTATCGTCATCCCTGTCAATTTTGCTGCCCGGCTTGCCCGCGCAGGCAGCCACGCGCCCATTCAGGTGATCACCGATGGCAGTGAACCCAACACCGCGAATTTTGTTCAGGGTTATACCAAAGGCATCTGGCAAATTTGGTTACAACAACGAGGGCAAAATCGTGGGATATCGACCACACCCTTGATTGATACGGAAATTCGCTATTGGTTTAATCCCGCTGCCATCAGCCGGCATTTTCTCATTCCCGGGGCCATCTCAATTATCATCACCGTGGTAGGTGCCATTCTTACCTCACTTGTGGTCGCCCGTGAATGGGAGCGCGGAACCATGGAAGCGCTGCTTTCAACCCAAGTGACCCGCACCGAATTACTGCTCGCCAAATTATTGCCTTATCAAATACTGGGATCTTTTGTCATGGTACTTTGCATGATATTCACGGTATTTGTGCTGGGCGTTCCCTATCGCGGCTCACTCTGGCTATTGGCACTCGTCTCCAGCCTCTATCTGGCTACCGCCTTGGGGATGGGGTTACTGATTTCTACCCTGACACGCAATCAGTTCAATGCGGCGATGATCTCGCTCAATGCGGCGTTTTTACCTGCCATCATGTTGTCTGGTTTTGTGTTTGAGATAGACAGTATGCCTGTGCTTATTCAGGCTTCAACTTATGTCATACCTGCACGTTACTTCGTCAGCAGCCTACAGACACTCTTTCTGGCTGGCAATATTGGTACGGTATTGATGACCAACCTGCTCCTGTTAATCGCCAGTTCCATTGTCTTTATCGGCTTGACCGCGTGGAAAACCCGTCGGCATCTGGATTAAAAAGGAAAGCGCATGTTTTATCGTCTGTATACCCTCATCATGAAAGAGTTGCAGTCTCTTTTGAGAGAGCCACAAACACGGAATATTTTGATTTTGACCGTGATTATACAAATGATCCTGTTTCCGTGGGCAGCAACGCTGGAAGTCAAGAACGCCACCATAGCCATTTATAACGAGGATAAAGGGCAGGCATCGATTGAATTAACCCAACGGCTGGCAAAATCGAAAGCCTTCCCTGATGTTATTTTGCTGACCAGTTCGCAAGCCATCCGCCCGACGCTGGATAACCGTAAGGCGCTATTACTGGTGCGTTTTCCCCAAAATTTCAGTGCTAATCTCGCCAATCATCAGCCGGCTTCAATTCAGGTTTTGCTGGACGGGCGTAATTCAAACAGTGCTCAGATTGCTGCCAACTATATCCAGCAAATCGTGCTGGATTATCAGAAACAGTTATTGGGCAATAGCGCCAATTTCAATAACAGTGAGTTAATTATTCGTAACTGGTATAACGCGAATTTGGATTATAAATGGTTCGTTATACCGTCACTGGTTGCCATGATTACCACCATTGGCGTGCTCATCGTGACGGCACTGTCGGTCGCACGTGAGCGGGAACAGGGAACACTGGATCAATTGCTGGTTTCCCCATTGGCGACGTGGCAAATTTTCCTTGGCAAAGCCATTCCGGCGTTAGTTGTCGCGACGATGCAGGCAAGCATTGTGTTGCTGATTGGCACCCTGTTTTATCAAATTCCATTCGCCGGTTCATTGCTGCTATTTTATGGCTGCATGTTAATTTACGGATTATCTCTGGTGGGTTTCGGTCTGCTGATTTCTGCGGTCTGCTCCACCCAGCAACAAGCGTTTATTGGCGTATTTGTATTTATGATGCCCGCTATTCTGCTTTCTGGTTATATCTCTCCGGTTGAGAATATGCCGGTTTGGTTACAAGACATCACCTGGATTAACCCCATTCGACATTTTACGGATATCACCAAGCAAATTTATTTGAAAGGCGCGGATTTAGCGGTTATTTGGCCCAATTTATGGCCTTTGTTGGTCATTACGGCAACAACCGGAGGGATTGCTTATCGGTTGTTCCGTCGTCAAATTGCTTGATAACCCCTTTATTCAACATAACACTCTAACCAATAGGAAAGAGAACGGATATTGATAAAGTCTGCTCTCTTTCTTAATGTTTTTTAGGGAGTATCTAATTACTTCTCCTGAAATTTTGGCGCGCTTAATCAATGGAGGACTCATGGATACCGCTTTGTGGATTGCCAAACATCAACACCATAATATGGCTTTGTCCGAAGCCTTAAAGGCTCTTGATATTTTATTAGGTGGGTTAAAAAAGGTATAAATGAAATAAGTTCAAAGCATTACCAAATACCTGTAAATTTACACACTACTATTAGCAATTACTTGATAATGATAAATTACCTATTAATTGCTTTCCAAAGGAAATTTCGCTATCTTATGCCATCATTGGCTGTTCCATCACGTACTTAACCTTCAATATACTTTAACTTATAGCTATTGTTTGGTCTAATGGAATAAATAGATTTTTATCATAATGATATATTCAAGTTATGCGGGAACAGTAATCTATTACTTTAATATTTTTCATAAAATCAACTTTATAAAAAATAACATACATTAAAATACATCTAAACAACCATCATATAAACTCATTAATTAAGATAAATAATATGTCCATAGAAACTATTCTTAAAAATGCATCAAATCATTCAAGGAATTTATTTAACTTAAAGTCCGAAAACAAACTTTACTTAAGACCTGAGAGATTACCAGAACCCAAACGTCAATTTTATTCATTAGAAAATTGGCATATGAAGAAAGAACTGTTTTCAAGGACATTAAATGAAATTCCGATAACAAGTAATCCGTATGAAAGGAACAGTATTCTTCTTAGAGTACAAGGCAACAACAACGTGGGTAATTGTGATCAATTCTCATATATGGCTCTAGAATACTTAGTAGAAAACTCAAAATTTATTTTTGAGTTATACAAAAAGCCATTTAATATTTCACTTGTCAGTGTTTGTTCTAATTCAAATGATTTCGGTCATATTTTTGTGGTATTATCGAACAATTACCAACATCAATTGAATGAATTATTCAAACAGCATGAAAACTCAGAGGTATGGATATGCGATCCTTGGGCAAATATAGTTTGTCGTTCACATAAATATCCTTTTGAATGGAAAATTAAAATGCTAAAATGGCATGCACAAGAAAAATATTTATTCACACAGAAAGGAATTACTTCACCAACGAAACCACAGGTTTATCAATTAATGGAACTTAATAATAGTCATATAAATGTATCGTATAGTGAATTTATAGATTTTACTCACTACCCTATACGATAATAGATAGCGCATTTTATATGTTGATTATTCTTAAATAAAATACCAACGTGTAGAGCAAAACTTTTCTTCTCACAGGCAATCCAACGTTGCCTAAATGGTCGTTCCTAATATCGTTAATATCAGGGAAATTAGATGTTTTTTGGTGTTTAATTGTCTATAAGTAAAAAGCCCTGCTGGTGCAGGGCTTTTTATATTAAAGAATGATTAGATATATCAATAACTACCGACGATCACCCAGAATACGCAGCAACATCAAGAACAGGTTAATGAAGTCGAGATATAGCGTCAGTGCACCTGTAATCGAGTATCGGCGCAAGTTCTCTTTATCATTAACATCTAATTGCTCACCCATTTCTTTCAGCTTCTGGGTATCGTATGCTGTCAGGCCGGCAAAAACCACCACACCGATATAGGTGATTGCCCACATCAATGCCGAGCTTTTCAGCCAGATATTTAATAAAGAAGCCAGAACAATACCGATTAGCCCCATAAACAGGAAACTACCCATACCGCTCAGGCTACGCTTGGTGGTATAACCATAAATGCTCAATGCACCAAACATACCCGCTGAAATGACAAAAGTGCTGGCAATAGAACTACTGGTATAAGCCACAAAGATACTGGAAAGTGTCAACCCGGTCAGCATGGAGTACAGCATAAACAACCCAGTCGCCAGTGCGCCACTCATTTTATGCACCAAACCAGACAGGACAAATACCAATGCAAGCTGTGCAATGATTAAGCCATAGAAAACAATGGAGCTACTGAAAATAGCGTCTAAAAGATCAGGGGTATTTGCCACATACCATGCAACAAATGCTGTTAACAACAAGCCACAAGTCATCCAACCGTAGACTTGCGCCATGTACGTTTGTATACCAGAACCCGCTTTCTGAACAATCGAACCATTAGAACGTTGATATCGGTCCATGACGATTACCTTTTCATAACAATGTTTAGGGATTAAGAATGTTTAAAAATAAACAATCTACTCAAAAGTTATACATTAGCATAGAACATTAATAAAACCATCCGCCAATTAATGACTACTTCAGTGACATATTATTTATCTATCCCGTTACCAGCGCTTCACCGCGTCTTGATCACTCTGTCTCGCCCCTACCCAACGCTCTCCCTCTGCAAGGGATTCTTTTTTCCAGAATGGGGCCTGGGTTTTCAGATAGTCCATGATGAATTCCGTTGCCATAAAGGCCATATTGCGATGAGAACTGGTAACACCGACAAATACAATCTCCTCCCCCGGATACAATTCACCAATGCGATGAATAACACTGACGCGTTGCAGGGGCCAACGCTCGCGGGCTTCATCAACAATTTTCTGCAACATCTTTTCTGTCATGCCGGCATAATGTTCCAAGGTCAGTGCCTTAACATGATCGCCCAGATTATGGTTGCGAACCTTTCCGGTAAACGTCACAACCGCGCCATCTTCATCACATTGCGCGAGCCATTGATATTCTTCACCAACATTGAATGTCTCCCGCTGAACACTGATCCGCGTATGTTCCATTGTCATCCCCCCGTCACCGGCGGGAAAAAAGCCACTTCATCACCCTCATTCAAGGCATATCCTGCATGAGTAAAAGATTGATTCACGGCAGACAACACTTTACCTTCTTCCAATGCCAGCGCCCAGCGTTCCCCCTTTTCGGTCAGTGCATGACGCAGGTGTGCAACCGTTGGGTAGTCGCTAGGCAGTTCAAGTGAATCCGTACCCACCAATTCACGGACTTGCGCAAAAAACAGTACCTTTATCATGCCTCCACCTTAAAATTTCCTGATTTGCCACCCTTTTTTTCCAACAAACGCACAGGCCCGATGGCCATATCTTTTTGCACGGCTTTGCACATGTCGTAAATGGTCAAAGCCGCTACCGATGCCGCGGTCAGAGCCTCCATTTCCACACCGGTTTTCCCTGTTAAACGGCAACAGGATTCGATTCTGACCCGATTGTGTTCTGCTTGTGCTTCCAGTTGGACTTCAACTTTACTGAGCAGCAGTGGATGGCAAAGCGGGATTAATTCCCATGTCCGCTTCGCCGCCTGAATACCCGCAATACGGGCAGTCGCAAAAACATCCCCTTTGTGGTGATCGCCGGCAACAATCATGGCTAACGTTTCAGCCTGCATTGTCACAAATGCTTCTGCCCGTGCTTCACGCACCGTTTCTGCTTTGGCAGAAATATCCACCATATGCGCTTCACCCGCCGTATTGATATGGGTTAATTGAGACATGCTTTACTCCTGAAAAATTGCATCTGAAAAATAAACTTTGCCGCTAAGTTAGCCGCCAATAAAAGAAAGATTCGGGGTAATGCCGCTGTCACCCTGATGTAGAAAATGCGTTTCACGCTTATGGCGCAAGCCACCTTGAATACGTAGTTTCAACTCAGCAAGTGATGCGTCATCCGACAATAAATCACGCAATGGAATGCCCTGTTCACCAAACAGGCACAAATGCAAATTGCCGATGGCGGATATTCTCAGGCGATTGCAGCTTTGGCAAAAGTCTTTTTCATACGGCATGATAAGGCCAATTTCTCCCTGATAATCGGGATGACGGAAAACTTGAGCCGGCCCGTCACTCCGCGCACGTTGTTGCTGTTGCCACCCCTGTTGCAGCAGTTGATGACGGATCACTTCACCAGAAAGGTGATGGCGGTGAAAAATATCACTGCCCTCCCCCGTTTCCATCAGTTCAATAAAGCGCAACTGGATAGAACGCGGTTTAATCCAATCAAGAAAAGCGGGCAGGTTGGTATCATTCACATTCTTCATCAGCACGACATTCACTTTCACGGTGTTGAATCCCGCTTCAAAAGCCGCGTCAATACCTCGCATGATCTGGAAAAACTTATCTTGTCCGGTAATGGCGTAAAATTGACGGGGATCTAAACTATCAACACTCACGTTAATCGCGGTCAGGCCAGCCCGTTTCCATTGGGAAACGTTCCGCTCCATGCGGTAGCCGTTCGTTGTCACCGCAATTTTTTTGATTTGTGGGTTTTCATGAACCGCTGAGATAATGTCGCTGAAATCACGGCGTAGGGTAGGTTCTCCGCCTGTCAGTCGGATTTTTTCTGTGCCAAGTTCAGCAAATGCCCGGCTGACGCGACGAATTTCTGGCAGGGAAAGAAATGATTTGTGGCCATGAGGCCGATAGCCATCAGGCAGACAATAGGTGCAACGAAAGTTACACACATCGGTAATAGACAATCTCAAGTAATAGAACTTGCGCGAGAATACATCGACGAGTTGTTCCACAGTAACACCTTCCAAGTACGGGAGATGCCGGCATTTCTACCTTGCATCTTGGTGACTCAGGAGCCACGGCCAGAGCATCATATCAATGTGGTATCCATTTGATAGAACAGCGACTTAGACACAGAGGCTAGGAGTTAATATCCGTTAAATTTTTATATGAATCATTGCGCGGGAAGCGGTGCGCCAGCCGGAGATTCTAACGCTTAAAATAACAAAAAGCGAATGCCATAATCGATATCCATCTTATTATACAACGAGTTAACTAATGGTGATAACATCAGCTTCCGGCGATATTTCTGAACGCATCCTATTTTGTGATAGATTACATGCGATTTATTAAAGCCCTTACATTTAGCCAGTAACAGGAATCCTATGCGAAATCGCACATTAGCTGATTTGGATCGCGTTGTCGCCCTCGGCGGTGGTCATGGACTTGGACGCGTTATGTCTTCTCTTTCTTCCCTTGGCGCCCGCCTGACCGGCATAGTCACGACAACGGATAATGGCGGCTCAACCGGTAGAATACGCCGCTCGGAAGGTGGGATCGCGTGGGGCGATATGCGTAATTGCCTCAATCAGTTAATCACGGAACCCACCATCGCTTCTGCCATGTTTGAATATCGGTTCAGTGGCAACGGCGAATTATCTGGGCATAATTTAGGCAATTTGATGTTGAAAGCGCTGGACCATTTAAGTGTCCGCCCGCTTGAGGCGATTAACCTGATCCGCAACCTGCTGAAAGTCAATGCACAGTTGATTCCTATGTCCGAGCAGTCGGTTGATTTAATGGCTGTCGATGATCAAGGCAATACCGTGTATGGCGAAGTGAATATCGATCAGCTCAATTGTGTGCCACAGGAGCTATTGCTTTACCCTCATGTCAACGCCACGAAAGAAGCCCTGGATGCCATTGAGCAAGCCGATTTGATTTTGATCGGCCCCGGTAGTTTTTTCACCAGCCTGATGCCATTGTTGTTATTGGAAGATTTGACACAATCCCTGCGCCGCAGTAATGCAAACGTGATTTATATCGGTAACTTAGGGAAAGAACTCAGCCATGCCGCTGCCGGACTCTCGTTAAAAGATAAACTGGATATCATGGAGAACAAAATTGGCCGCAAGATGATTAACGCGCTGATTGTCGGCCCGCGTACTGATACCAGCCCTTTCAGCGACCGGATTGTGACCCAACAAGTTTTGGAAGCACAGGATATTCCTTACCGCCATGACCGTGAATTATTGCGTCAGGCCATTGAACATACCCTGCAACAATTGGGTTAGCTATTTCTGATTGGATATCACGTTCAAGATACCTTTATTATCTCCCCCCGCAGTGGGGAGATAATAAATGACTTTTGTCTTGCAAGCGGCAACTTGAAGTTTATCGGGTATATTTCAAATTAATGTTCAGGAATTGGCGATAAATTGTGCCCGCAATGCCTGAACCTGATCACGAATATTGGCCGCCTGTTCAAACTCAAGATCCCGTGCATATTGGTACATTTTCTCTTCCAGTTGACGGATTTTGTTCTCCAGCTCTTTCGCCGGCAAGTTGCGGTAATCATCCGTACCCAAGGAAGTTTTATTTTTTCCTCTCGCTTTCCCTTTGCCATTGACCGGCTGACCAATTTTCAAAATGTCACCGATTTTTTTGTTCAACCCTTGCGGTACAATGCCATTTTCTTCGTTAAATGCCTGCTGTTTAACACGGCGGCGCTCTGTTTCGTCAATGGCTTTCGCCATCGAATTTGTGATCCTATCGCCGTATAAAATGGCTTTACCATGCAGGTTACGCGCCGCACGGCCTATGGTCTGGATCAGGGAGCGCTCTGAACGCAGGAAACCCTCCTTATCGGCATCCAACACGGCAACAAGGGAAACTTCCGGCATATCCAAGCCTTCACGCAGTAGGTTAATGCCAACCAAAACATCAAATTCACCAAGACGAAGATCACGGATGATTTCTACCCGTTCGACGGTATCAATGTCGGAATGGAGATAACGCACGCGTTCACCATGCTCTTCCAAGTATTCGGTCAAGTCTTCCGCCATTCGTTTGGTTAAGGTTGTGACCAGCACGCGCTCATTTTTTGCCGCACGGATACGGATCTCAGACAGTAAATCATCCACCTGAGTTGCCACAGGGCGCACTTCAACGTCAGGGTCAATCAGCCCCGTCGGGCGCACAACTTGTTCAACCACTTCATGACCCGATTTTTCCAGTTCATAGTTGCCGGGCGTGGCAGAAACATAAATGGTTTGCGGAGCCAACGCCTCAAATTCCTCAAACCGCAGTGGACGGTTATCCAGCGCGGATGGCAAACGGAAACCATATTCCACCAATGTTTCCTTGCGGGAGCGATCCCCCCGGTACATGCCACCAATCTGGGGGATCGTCACGTGGGATTCATCCACCACCAGCAACCCCTCTGCCGGCAGGTAGTCAAACAATGTTGGCGGGGGTTCGCCGGCAGAACGCCCGGACAGATAACGGGAGTAGTTTTCAATGCCAGAGCAATAACCCAATTCATTCATCATTTCGAGATCAAATTGGGTTCGCTGGGTAATACGCTGCTCTTCCAGTAACTTATCTGACGACAACAGAACCTTGCGCCGTTGTTCCAGCTCCACTTTGATCTCTTCCATCGCCTGAAGGATACGTTCACGCGGGGTCACATAGTGGGTCTTGGGATAGATGGTATAGCGCGGCACCTCGTATTGAACCTGACCGGTCAGCGGATCAAACAGGGAAAGGCGCTCGACTTCATCATCAAACAATTCTACGCGCAAGGCGTGCTCATCCGATTCTGCGGGGAAAATATCAATCACTTCACCGCGCACCCGAAATGTTCCGCGCTGGAATGCCTGATCATTGCGGGTATATTGTAATTCTGCCAAACGATGCAAGATGGCACGCTGGTCAATTAACATGCCATGCGTCAAATGAAGCATCATTTTCAAATAGCTATCAGGATCACCCAAACCGTAAATCGCAGAAACCGAAGCCACCACGACGACATCACGACGTTCCAGCAAGGCTTTCGTTGCGGACAAGCGCATCTGCTCAATATGTTCATTGACTGAAGCGTCTTTTTCGATAAAGGTGTCGGAACTGGGCACATAGGCTTCAGGCTGGTAATAATCGTAATAGGAAACAAAATACTCCACGGCATTTTCAGGGAAGAACGCTTTCATTTCGCTATAAAGCTGTGCCGCCAATGTTTTATTCGGGGCAAGGATCATCGTGGGTCGATTTAAGTTTGCGATCACATTGGCAATCGTGAACGTTTTACCCGATCCCGTTACCCCCAGAAGTGTCTGATGGGCGAGTCCATCTTCCAGCCCTTCCTGCAATTGTCTGATGGCCGATGGCTGATCGCCCCCCGGTTTAAAATCAGAATGTAACTGAAATACCTTGTTCGTTTCTTTGCTCATTTTCCCCACGCCATCCGCATGTCCCCTATAAACGCCAAGTTGCGCTCGCAAGACGAAAGCCTCTGATTATCTCCCCGTGCCGCAGGGAGATAAATCAATACATCTTGAAGTATGACGAGCATACTAACAAAACACTTTTATAATACTGGATAAAAAAACAGCTTCAAGTCAATTGGCAAAATAATGTCTTACCGCAATATGATATTAACCTTGCGGTATTAACCTTTAATTAACATTAATGGTGGCTATTTTTATCCCCAGATAATGATCTTGCTTTTTTCTATTTTTGTATTAACGATTGAAATGATAAAGCACAGAATAGCAAAGGGATGAAGAAAGGAATTGATTTTATTTAACGCATTGATCTTGATTACAAAAAAATCCAAGTAGAGAATAACAGCAAATCTTGTGCAAGCCGCGTATTGCCTTGCACGAGGATACTTTTCTAAAACTAATACACAAGGTTATCCACAGGAATAGTGGATAACTCAGCAAAACCTATTAAGCATGGGCGGTTGCGGAGTTATCCCCACTGATCAATTTTTTCAATCGCAGAATATTTTTATGCTGTTTTGGGACTGATTCGCGTTATTTGTTGATCAAAAATGGCTCAATCGTTGTTGAAATAAAACAGCTTTTACTTAAGAACATCAATGAGAGAGCCATTACAGACGCCAATTTTAACTAACCCAAAGTAAACAATTAGTTAACCAATAAATCAATCGTGATATATTTTCCCAGATTATTTTCATCCCATGATCCACCCAGATGGGGGATCACGCCCAGTAAAGGTGCGGGGATCATCTGCGCCAGTGTTGCCAAATATTCAGCCTGATGCTTGCCGGCCGGCTCAATTTCATTGGCAACCCAGCCTGCCAGTTTCAATCCAGAATAGAGGATCGCTTTGGCAGTTAATACGGCATGGTTAATACAACCTAATTTAACCCCAACGGTCAAAATGACCGGTAAATCCGCCTGAGTGACCCAATCAGCAAACGTGGTATTTTCCGATAGTGGCGTATACCATCCCCCTGCGCCCTCAACCAACACCCAGTCAGATTTTTTTGCCAATACGTCTAATCCCTTTGATAAAACAGAAAAATCGATGGGTTGATTCTGTTTTGCACTGATGATGTGAGGTGATGTCGGTTCCACAAATACCAGAGGGTTCACCTCCTGATAAGTTAATGGCACGGCACTGTTACGCTGTAAGGCCAAGGCATCGCCATTGCGTATCCCTTCCGCCGTTACTTCGCTGCCGGATGCCACGGGCTTGTAACCCGCAGTCAGATACCCTTTTTGATGAGCCGCTTGTAGCAAGGCACAACTCACCACCGTTTTACCGACTTCCGTGTCGGTTCCGGTCAGAAAATATTTATTTGTCACAATAAATGACTCCAAATGCAATTTGATAGCTTAAAGGGTAATCCCCGTTGTTGCGTGGATAGGCTTCGGCAAGGGCATTTAGACGTTTTCTTGTCATTAATCCCTGTTGGCGGCCGTGATGAAGGTGTGTCGCACCAATCCCTTTTAGCGAATTCAATAAGGGTAACAGTTGTGGATAGCACTGGTCATATTGCCGGTTAATGACCTTATGTCGATAGGGCTGGCATGCCTGTGTCATCGTCTGCAATGGCAGAAATGGGTTAATATGCTGATAACCATCCACGCGCTCCCACGCCGCAGCCAATTCATGCAACGAGCCTTGTGCCAACGTGGAAAATACGATAAGGCCGCCGGGACGGGTAACCCGGTAAAACTCCCGCAATGCGCACGGCAAATCATTGCACCATTGTACCGCCAGATTGCTGAAACAGAGGTCTACGCTGTTATCCGCCAATCCCAAATGCTCAATATCGCCTTGCAGATAATAATCAGCAACTTGCTGCCCCTTTGCATAGTTCAACATGCCGGAAGCCAGATCCAGTGCAATCACTTGTTTACCCTGCTGTTTCCAGCGAGCACTGAAAAAACCGGTTCCGCATCCTGCATCCAATACCCGCATACCGGTATCTTCCGCTTGTGCCAATACCATCAAATACTCACCGGTTTGCTGTTGCAATTTAGCCAGCGTGTCATACTGGGAAGCCGCGCGGCCAAAAGCACCGGCAATCGCTTGCTTATCAACGGCGTTAACCACCCGATCCATGCAGCGCCTCCAGTAATAGATCAATGTCGTGCCGTGTATGGCTGGCGGTTAACGTAATGCGCAATCGCGCACTGTTAGGGGGAACCGTGGGGGGCAGGATCGCGTTGACCCACACTTTTTTTTGCTTGAGCGCCTGAGATAGTGCGCTACAACGCGCATTGTCACCCACAATTAGCGGCTGGATAGCCGTTTCTGAATCCATCAATGAAAAAGGCAGGTGCCGTGCTTCGCGACGAAAGTAACGAATATTGTTTTGTAATCGCTGGCGCAACACATCTCCCGCCCTGATTTGTCGCACTGCTGCGGAAAGAGCCACAGCCTGAGCCGGTGGCATTGAGGTACTGTAAATCAGGTGCCGGGCATATTGGAGCAGGTATTCTGCGGTTTGCTCATCACATAAAACGGCGGCACCGCTCAAGCCAAATGCTTTGCCAAAGGTAATGACCAAAATCTCCGGTTTAACCTTTTGCACCCAGCAACTGCCGCGCCCTTCATCACCCTGAATACCTATGCCATGAGCATCATCCACCATCAACCAACTTGCTGTCGATTTCGCTTGCTGTGCGATCTCTGCCAGTGGTGCACAATCGCCATCCATGCTAAAAACCCCTTCCGTGACCACCAGCGTTTTACCGACACTGGTTTTTGCCAGATATTGCTGCAAGGAGCTCATATCATTATGCAGAAAACGCCGTAGTTGGGCGGGAGAGTGCAGTGCGGCTTCAATCAACGAAGCATGACTCAGGCGATCAGCAATAATGCGATCTTCGCTTGCCATCAAGGCCGCAATCACGCCTTGATTAGCGGCATAACCCGAAATAAAAAGCAGTGCGCGGGAGTATCCCAACCACTGTGCCAATTGTTGTTCCAGAGTATGATGCGCGGCAGTGTAACCCGTAACGTGCCCGGAACCGCCACTGCCCACACCATATTGTTCGGTACCTTGCTGCCAGGCGGCAATAATCCGGGGATGTTGGCTCAGGCCAAGATAATCGTTACTGGAAAAATTAAGGTATTGACCCGCCGAAGTGGATAATACGCGCCCATCCGATCCATCATGAGGTTGCCTGTTACGCCATAACGAAGTGCCCCGACGTTCGGCCAAACGCCGGGAGAGAAAGTCTGACCAGCTCATCATACTGCCGCATTATAGAATTGTTCGTTATCAGCATGATGAATAATGGCTTCAGTCAAGTGCCGCTGCTGTTGATTGTCACCAAAAGCGATTTTTGTCTGTTGGGGGTTGATGCCCAAACGGCGGAACAGTTGCAGATCTTTATCTTCACCGGGGTTTGGTGTGGTCAGCAATTTACAGCCGTAGAAAATGGAATTGGCGCCGGCCATAAAACACATGGCCTGAGTTTGCTCATTCATCTGTTCACGTCCTGCGGATAAACGGACATGAGATTTTGGCATCATGATCCGCGCGACAGCGATGGTACGAATAAAGTCAAAAGGATCAACATCGTCATTGTCTTCCAGTGGCGTTCCTTTCACTTTTACCAGCATATTGATCGGCACACTTTCCGGCGGCTTCGGTAAATTCGCTAATTGCACCAATAATGCTGCCCGATCGCGAATTTGCTCGCCCAAACCCACGATCCCGCCTGAGCACACTTTAATGCCCGCATCCCGGACATTAACCAAGGTGTCCAATCTGTCCTGATAACTGCGCGTCGTGATGATATTGCCGTAAAATTCTGGCGAGGTGTCTAAGTTATGGTTGTAATAGTCCAGACCCGCCCCTGCCAAACGTTGTGCCTGAGACTGATTCAACATTCCCAGCGTCATACAGGTTTCCATTCCCAGCGCTTTGACTTCTTTGACCATTTTTTCCAAATATGGCATATCGCGTTCATGCGGGTTTTTCCAGGCAGCGCCCATGCAGAAACGCGTTGAACCCGCACTTTTAGCTTTGTGCGCTGATTCAATGACTTTTTCCACTTCCATTAACCGCTCTTTTTCCAGACCTGTTTTGTAGCGGGAACTTTGTGGACAATATTTGCAATCCTCTGGACAAGCCCCTGTCTTTATTGAAAGCAGTGTACTGACCTGTACTTGTTGTGGGTCAAAATGTTCACGGTGTACCTGTTGTGCCTGAAATAATAATTCAAAAAAAGGTTTATCAAACAGCGCTTGTGCCTGTTTGATTGTCCAATGTTGACGCTCGCTCACAATAACATCTCCGATGTAAAAAATGTTGTCAGTTTAAATAATGCGGTTATCATGTCAACCAAAATGAAACTAAAAAGGTTTACAACAAAGTTATTATGACCCCTTCAGATCTTGAATTTGATCAGCGCCATATTTGGCATCCCTATACCTCAATGACTCATCCACTTCCCACTTATCCTGTCGTCTCAGCCGGTGGTGTGGAGCTGGTTTTATCAGACGGCCGCAAATTGGTTGATGGCATGTCTTCATGGTGGGCAGCTATCCACGGTTATAATCATCCCATCCTCAATGAGGCGGCAAAATCTCAGATCGATAAGATGTCTCATGTTATGTTTGGCGGCATCACCCACCCTCCAGCGGTTGAACTGTGCAGGCAATTAGTGGCGATGACACCGGGTTCTCTGGAGTCTGTTTTTTTGGCAGATTCGGGGTCTATCGCTGTGGAAGTCGCCCTGAAAATGGCCTTGCAATATTGGCAAGCGAAGGGGGAGATACGCCATCGTTTCCTGACGCTGCGTCATGGTTATCATGGTGACACTTTTGGTGCCATGTCGGTCTGCGATCCGGACAATTCCATGCACAACCTGTACAAAGGTTATCTCCCCAATCATCTGTTTGCTGATGCCCCACAATGCCGGTTTGGTGATGAGTGGCAACCGGAAGACATGGGTTCTTTGCAACGATTATTGCTGCAATACCATGATAAAATCGCCGCCGTGGTGTTAGAACCTATTGTTCAAGGCGCTGGCGGGATGCGGATTTATCACCCTGAATATCTACGCCAAGTTCGCCGACTTTGTGATGAATATCAGATTTTGTTGATTGCCGACGAGATTGCGACCGGATTTGGGCGAACCGGCAAGCTATTCGCCTGTGAACATGCCCGGATCGAGCCAGATATATTGTGCTTAGGCAAGGCGTTGACGGGGGGATATATGACATTATCCGCCACACTGACTTCCCGTCATGTCGCTGAAACTATCAGCCAAGGTGAAGCAGGCTGTTTTATGCACGGCCCAACTTTTATGGGCAATCCTCTGGCTTGTGCCGTCGCCAGTGCCAGTCTGAAATTGCTCTCTGACAGCCCGTGGCAACAACGCATTCAATCCATTGAAACGCAGCTAAAAACGGAATTAGCGCCGCTCAAATCACACCGTTCTGTCAAAGACGTTCGGGTTTTAGGTGCCATAGGGGTTGTTGAAATGAAACAGCCCGTTGATGTCGCTTCACTGCAACGCCATTTTGTCCAGCAGGGGGTGTGGATCAGGCCATTCGGCCGGTTAATTTACCTGATGCCTCCTTATATTATTCAGGCAGAACAGCTATCGAGACTGACAAAGGCCATTATTGATGCGGTAAATTAAAGCATAATATCCAGCCACCTATTTAATTAGCGTTTCAAAATGATAGGCGTAAACCTTGTCCTCCGCGCCGTGGGGGACAAGGTTACAAACTCTCACTATTATGAAAATTTATTTAATTAGGTGACTGGATAAATAAATTTAATCTTCTATTTCTAATAAAAAACCACAGTCTATTATCGCATCCACAAATAGCAATCACTGACAAATATTAATGAGTCAAACCGGGGTCACTACATCACCTAAAAATAAATTATCTGATATATTCATGACGTAACCATACTTATTTAAACAAAGAGGAATAAATCATGAATAAAGAAAATTTGCTTTCAATTTCCAATGAAGAAATACAAGATGTATTTGAACTCTCTAAGACCCGGTATGACCAAGAGATTTCACATTACGAAATTCTGGTAAAAGAAAAACCTGAATTAGCCCATCTGTTTGCAGAAAATGTCAAACCAGATTCATTAACCCGCCCTGCATTACAACAAACAGAATTTGTCAGTGGGCATTTTAACATTAACACCTATCATCAATATGGCAGCTATCCCTTTATCCAAGTATCATCTTATCCTGCCATCATTGGACACGAGCCGAATATAGGGAAAAAAACCAACTTCAATGGCTATATTCAGGGCGGGTATAATACCCCTATATTGAATTTTAATAATATTCATCTTGGAGGTGTCGTAAAACATGCCAGATCCATTATCAATACGCCACTCAATTTCCAGCTTTACATTAATCCAAGAAATATCGTCTTACGTCTTTATAGTGGAAGTGTCTATTTAGGCGATCTATTTTCTGTATATCAGAATCATATATTAATCACATACCCGGTTGTTTTTTCGGGTATCGGAACATTCAGTTTAATCCAACATCAATAAGTTATTCCCGCTTATTATGTTAGAATTGGTTATTTATTTTATATAATTAGTCGATTTTAAATGCCAATCAAGGCCTGAAAATTAATATCGCCGCGCCAAAAATAGCGCGGCTCAGGTTTACAGTGCCAATACTGTCACCCACATCGGGGCTTTGCCAACCGGATAACGTGCCAGTTGAGTTAATTCTCCCGAATATTTGTCAATGCGTGATACTGAAATATGATCCGACTTCTGCCCCGATGCAATCAGAAAATGACCGCTATGATCGATGGCAAACCCACGGGGTTGGGTTTCTGTCGGATAATGCCCGGCTAATGTCAAATGATAACCCTCTTCTGATACACGGAAGTGGCTGATTAGACTCTCAGAACGCTCACTGGCATACAGGTGGCGGCCATCCGGTGTAATATGAATATCCGCCGACCAACGAACGCTGGAAAAATCGGTTGGCAGCGAATCAATGGATTGCACAATGCGATATTTTTCCCATTTACGCAGCACATCAACGGTTGAATCCAATTCATTAATACAGTAAATAGCCGTTTTTTTCGGATGAAATGCCATATGACGCGGGCCTGCACCGGCTGCTGTGGTCACTTCATCAGCCCTGTTTTCTGTCAGGCAGCCCTGCTCATCCAAGTTGAAAATACGAATATGATCTTCTTTCAGACATGGAACCAACAATTGACGGTTTTTCCGATCAATATTGGCAGAGTGTGGCGCTTGCAGACCTTCTACAATTTGGCTTGGTGCTTGGACGATCCCATTTTCATCAATAGGATGGACACTTAAGTTATTGAAGCTGTAAGAAGCAGAAAATAAAAAACGCCCCGTCCTGTCAGTGGATATATGGGTCGGGCTGCCCGGCAAGGGAGCAATGGCCTGCTGTTCAAGACATCCATCTTGCCCAATGGCATAAGTAACGAGACTAAATTGCGGACGAATTCCCACATATAAGTGTCTGCCATCAGGATTAACGACCATGGGCTGTACTTCACCCGGCACATTGACGGTCTGGAGAAGCGAAAGTTCTCCGGCTTCATTCAGCGACCATACGTGGATCTGTCGGCTATTTGGGCTGGCTGTATAAACCACCTGTTTCATGTTCTCTCCTTAATGCTTCATTGCCATTTCATTGATCTATAACGATTCTTGAATAAATTTGTTTGCTAAACTGCCTATATAACCATTTAATGATGTTCAACTACCCTATAATATTTGTTTGTATCATAGACAACCCAGAGGCCAACCCATGTCATATCGCGTTATCGCGCTGGATCTCGATGGAACATTGCTCGATCCACAAAAACGTATTCTGCCAGAATCACTGTCAGCCCTAAATGAAGCCCGCCAGTCAGGTATCAAGGTCTTGATTGTCACCGGACGCCATCATGTCGCCATCCATCCTTTCTATCAAGCGCTGCAACTCGATACGCCTGCCATTTGTTGCAATGGGGCTTATTCATATGATTATCATGCCAAGAAAGTATTGGCCTCAAATCCACTCTCTATTCAAGAAGCCTCTCAAGCACTTTCCTATCTGCAAGACACGGAAATTCAGCATCTGATGTATGTTGATGATGCCATTTTATATCAATTTCCCCACACTGTAGCCCAAACCTTGGCATGGTCGGATTCCCTGCCTGAGCACCAGCGCCCTAATGTCCGGCAAACCGGAAATTTCCAAGATGCCATCCATAATGTGAGTGCGATTTGGAAACTCGCCACCAGCTCATCCGATTTAGTGAAGCTGCGTAAAATTAGCGAACAAATTGAGGAAAATATTGGCCTTGAGTGTGAATGGTCATGGTTTGATCAGGTCGATATCGCCAAGAAAGGCAATAGCAAAGGTATGCGGCTGCAACAATGGGTGGAGTCGCAAGGCATGAGCATGAAAGAGGTGATTGCGTTTGGTGATAATTATAACGATCTCAGTATGCTGGAAAGCGTTGGATTGGGCGTTGCCATGGGGAATGGCGTCGATGCCGTCAAAGCGCGGGCAGATATTGTCACGCGGGATAATACCCAGCCCGGCATCGCTGAAATCCTGCGAAAATATGTGCTGTAATCACTGTTGACATCCATTCAACGGGAGCAAATCAGCCCACGGCTGTGCTCCCTATAAATGTGACTTTCTACCTGTTCATAAAGAACGATTTAGCGATATGCTCTTTATCTGTGCATATAACCATTGCCCTGCCCGCAGATTAAGTTCTTCCCGCGCCCAAGGGGTAATTCTCGCCCATAAACGATGTTCGCCCAGCGCCAGTTTGACATCAACCTGACCATTATCCTCAAAAAACTCAAGAACTTTGACTTGCAAGGTGTTACGGATGCTGCTGACTTTTGGTGGCTCCACCACTAAGGAAACGTCTGAGGCATCAATGCGGATACGCAGATCCGTTCCCGGAGAAGCATTCATTTGTGGCAACCAAAGGAGTTTATCAGCCACCGCGACGGCGGTCATATGATAACGCTGATGATGTTCCATAACGGAAACTTTCAGGATACTGCCCAGACTCTCTTTTTGCAGCCACGGGCGCAGTACACTGCTCGACCAAACCTCTTCCAGAGTTCCTGTCGCCCTGATTTTTCCCTTGTCCATGACAATAACATTATCTGCCAAGCGTAAAATTTCATCCAAACTGTGACTCACGTACAGGATCGGAATTTTGACGTCTTCGGATAATTTTTCGAGATAAGGCAATAACTCACGCTTACGGGGTAAATCTAATGATGCCAAGGGTTCATCCATAAGCAGAAGCTCAGGGGCTGTCAGTAATGCCCGGCCAATCGCTATCCGCTGTTTTTCTCCACCCGATAATGTGCCGGGAAAACGTGACAGTAAATGCTCAATCCCCAACAGGCCAATGATGCTGTCAAACTGCGGTTTCATCTCTGGTGCCATGCCGTATTGTAAGTTTCCCTTCACGCGATAATGTGGGAAAAGGCGTGCATCCTGAAAAACATAACCAATACGGCGCTTTTCTGGTGGCAAAAAGAGGTTGCGTTCTGTATCCACTAACGTGGAGCCATTTAAAACAATGCGGCCTTTTTGTGGGCGGCTCAACCCCGCAATGACATTGATCAGTGAAGTTTTTCCTGCCCCCGAAAGCCCGAATATGGCAGTAATGCTTTCCGTGGGCAATGTGGTATCAAGTTGCATGTGCAGCTCGCCCAAGCGCTGTTCAAAATCCAGTTCTAACATACTGCCCCCAAACGTTTCCGGCCCCAACGTGTCAACCATTCGGAAAGCATCAATGAAATCAGCGCCAACGCAATCGCAATGATGCACAGGCGGGCGGCAGCGGTTTCAGATCCCGGCATTTCTATCAATGTATACATGGCAAGCGGAATGGTTCGGGTTTCCCCCGGAATATTCGACACAAAGGTAATGGTGGCACCAAATTCCCCCAACGAGCGGGCAAAGGCCAATACCGCCCCCACAATGATGCCGGGTAATGACAACGGCAGGGTAATGGTGAAAAAGACTCTAAGCGAGCCGGCTCCCAACGTCCGGGCGGCCTGTTCCAAACGCTGATCGATGCCCTCCAGTGATAACCGGATGGCCCTGACCATCAGCGGAAAAGCCACCACCGCCGAAGCTAATGCCGCTCCTGTCCAGTTAAATGTAAAACTGACACCCAACCAGTCATAAAGGAATTCACCAATGATTCCCCGGCGCCCCATACTAATGAGCAACAGATATCCCACCACCACTGGCGGTAATACCAGTGGCAGATGGATGATGCTGTCAAGCAGGGTTTTTCCAAAAAACTGGCAACGGGCCAGCATCCATGCCATCAGTATCCCGAATGGCAAACTGAATAACACGGCAATTCCTGAAATTTTTAAGCTCAGTAAAATTGCCTGCCATTCATATTCACTTAACATCGCCAAAAGATCAGTTCCTACAGTGGACTAAAGCCATAACGTTTAAAAATAGTGGCGGCTTCAGGGGTCTTAAGATAGTCATAAAAATCGCTAACAACCTGTTTTTCATGACCTTTAATGATTGCGATCGGATATTCCACCGGTTTATGGCTTTCAGATGGGAAAATGCCGACCACTTTCACCTTATGGCTGGCGACGGCATCAGAACCATAAACAATGCCCAACGGAGCCTCTGCCCGCTCGACCAGTGCCATGCCACTACGCACATTGTTAGTACGCGCCATCAGTGGATTAACCGTCTCCCACGCATGTAAATATTGCAGTGATTCTTTGGCGTAAATACCCACCGGCACATGATCGGGATCACCCACCGCTAAACGCCCTCCTGCCAGCAAGGATTTCCATTTGGTTTGCCGGTTGATAGCCACCTTATCCAGTTTGCTCTCTTTAGGTGCAATCAGGACAAGCTGGTTGCCCAACAAGGTATGGCGGGTATTTTCAGCAATTAATTGTTTATCCGTCGCGTAATTCATCCATTGCTGATCGGCCGAAATAAAAATATCCGCCGGTGCGCCCTGTTCTATCTGACGTGCCAGTATCGAGGATGAAGCGTAGGAAGCCACAATATCGCCCTGCTTCTCTTGTTTATACTGTGCCGCAATATCATCTAAGGCATTGGTTAATGAAGCCGCCGCAAAAACTGTCACTTTATCTGCTGCCCAAACATTTCCGACCAGCGCACAAGATACTACAGCCCCTGTCAGCAACGGATAAACGTTCTTTTTCATTTTATACTTACCTAAGATAATCAATATGGTACGTTGTATATAACAAGATACAACGTTAAATGAAAATGCTATCCTGAGATTAATCGGCAGGTTGTGAGCCAGTTTTAGTTTTTATGTTGATTTTAATGCAAGGATTACATCTGGCTGGGGTTAATATGAAGAGAAGGTAGGAATTGATGATTACCCGGATAACCGGGTAATGGAAATCACAAGGATCAAGGCTGCTGACGGGTATTTTCTGTTTTGGAGATCGCATTGAATAACCCCCCCAACACGTAAATCAGCGCCAAAATAGCGGCCATCACCACGGGAACCATGATCAACGCAAATCCCAAACTTTTAAGCAATTCAAACATGCTAACCTTATCTCCTGAGTGACTAACAAATTAACTGTATCACACCTGAATCTGACACAGACGTTAATCTAACTATTCTAGACAATAAAACAGTCACAGTAATCGACGAAACGTGCGATTTTTATTGTTCAATGCGGATAAAGTGATTATTGCCACTCTGTGCTGACTCCGAAACGGATTCATCTGCAATGATAACCGTAGAAACTGTCATGAAAGGCACTCCCCTTGGCAATGCCGTGAGAAGACGCTGAAAGTGGGCGTAAAAACTAAACGTCAGAAAGCAGGTTGGGATAATGGTTATATGATGAAAGTTCTTACTGTGGGATTTCATCTGTATAAATTAGAGGGAACCTCTAAAAACTTTTCACAGCCACCAAATTGAGTAAAATGTAGACACAATGCATCTCTGTAAGGTAGCGCCGTCATGATACCGCCTCGTTCTGCTTTAAAAAATCTATGGTCTTCCCCGTTTTTGCAACACTAATTTTTAATGAATGGTTGGCTTGCTTAAATCTATCCAGCGTCTCTATGGGAGTGGATTCCCGCGCCACGATGAGTTCTGCGCCTGATGAACCTAAAAAGACTATCGGCTTCAATGAGCCATTTTTTTAATCAGGTTATTCATCAGGCCAATTGGCCGTTCATGTCATCAATAATCAGTCTTCGCAAAACCAGATGGGTGACGTGTATTTCACGGTCTAATAATCAAGTCATTGAGTCAGCAGTATCTGTTAGACCTGGTATCCACTTTGCCGAGTGGTGAGAGCCCAGGCTATTCGTGCCAGTTTGTTAGCCAGTGCACAGGCCACCACATTCGAATGTTTCCTGTTGAGTTGCTCCCGAACCCACTCGGCAAGCCTGCCTTTCTGATGCTCAAGCTGCATCATAAACGTTCGGGCACACAGAACCAGCAATCGACGCAAATTTTTGTTGCCGCGTTTGCTAATCCCCAGCAACGTGGGTTTTCCTCCCGTACTGTATTGTCGGGGAACAAGCCCCACCGAAGCCGCAAAATCCCGGCTGCATGAAAATTGTTTGCCATCCCCGAGCTGGGATGAAAGTAAACTGGCGGTAATTGGCCCCACCCCCGGTATTGTCATCATGCGTTGAGCCGCCTCGTCCGCCTTGAGGGACTGATTTAATTCTGATTCCAGTGCCGTTATTTGCTCGACAAGATAAAGATAGTGGGCATGTAATTTCATCCGCAAACGGCTCAGATAATCGGGAATTGCGTGCTCTGCCAGAACCAGAGATAACCGTTTAATGACCGCCTCACCTTTTGGCAGGCTGATACCAAACTCCAGCAAAAAAATCATGCATTTGGTTAGGGCCTGTTGACGTTTTGTGTTCATAAATCAATCAACCCACATAGGCAGCCAAATAACGATAAACGCCAAGGCTAAT
>NZ_JAQRFK010000069.1 GCF_028598745.1 Xenorhabdus sp. IM139775 | reverse complement strand
TGGCTTCAGACTTCGCGGGACAAATTCAAGGCACAAAAAAGCCCGCAGGGCGTAAGCCCTGCGGGCTTTTAGGACTTCATCGGATGACTCTGGTAATCACCGATGGAGAATTTTGGTGGAGCTGGCGGGAGTTGAACCCGCGTCCGAAATTCCTACATCCTCGGTACTACATGCTTAGTCTGGTCTTTACATTCGCTTGCCAGCTGCGGACAGACACGCCACTAACAAACTAGCCTGATTGGATTTAACGCTTCAACCCCAGGCAAGGCATCCACGCGATCTCTTTTTGGTTTGACCTCTCTTGATCCCCGTCCTAAGAGCGGAGGCTAGGGAGAGAGGGCTCTGCGCAGGTTATTAAGCTGCCAGTGCGTAGTTTTCGTCGTTTGCGACTATTGTTTTGCGGCTTTTTACGAGGCCAACCGCCCCTCGGCATGCACCTTGGGTTTCGCGAATACCGTCGAATCCAGAATCAGCCCCAAGTGTGTTAAAGGCAAGTATATCAGAATATTGGATGATAATGCTAGTGATTAACGCCCAGAATTCTTCATAATTCGCGCTTTGTCTAATTTCCATTCACGTTCTTTAATGTCTGAACGTTTATCGTGCGCTTTTTTACCTTTCGCAACGCCAATTTTGACTTTGCTCCAGGCATTTTTCCAATACATGGAAAGTGCGACAATGGTGTAACCTTCTCGATTGATTCGACCATATAGTGAATCAAGTTCACGTTTGTTAAGGAGTAGTTTGCGTGACCGCGTCGGATCACAAACTACGTGGGAAGAAGCAACATTCAATGGCGTAATTGTGGCACCAAAAAGATAAGCATCACCATCTTTGAGTAAAACATAACTCTCACTGATGTTAGCCTTGCCAGCGCGCAGTGATTTGACTTCCCAACCTTGTAGGGATAAGCCTGCTTCGAATTCTTCTTCAATGAAGTATTCGTGGCGGGCTCGCTTATTCATGGCAATTGTTGCCGAACCGGGTTTGTGTGCTTTTTTCTTTGTCATAATGCGTTGTATTATACTGTATGCGTTAGTGAAAGAAATCTCTTCTGCATGATATTTGGCAATAAATGCATATTTATTGTTCCAAATGTCAGCAGGTTTTTATTTAACCACATTTAAGTGATACTATTCGCGCTGTTATGTTTTACAGGAAATGATATGCCACAGATTAGTCGCTCTGCGTTAGTGCCTTACAGCGTGGAACAAATGTATAAATTGGTCAACGATGTGATGTCCTATCCGGATTTTTTACCCGGATGTGTGGGGAGTCGTGTCATCAGTAGTAGTAATAATGAAATGACGGCTTCTGTTGAGGTTGCGAAGGCAGGGATCAGTAAGACGTTTGTAACACGCAATACGTTATTTGATAATAAAAGCATCAAGATGCAGCTTGTTGACGGGCCTTTCCGTAAGTTGATGGGGGGATGGCATTTTACTCCGTTAAGTGAAGATGCCTGTAAAGTTGAGTTGCATCTCGATTTTGAATTTACCAACAAGTTGATTGAATTGGCCTTTGGCAAAGTGTTTAAAGAGTTGGCTGGCAATATGGTTCAGGCGTTTACCCAGCGGGCACGTGAGGTTTACAATGTCTGAGATTAATATTGAAGTCATTTATGCTCTGCCGGAACGGCAATATCTGCGTAATGTGAAAGTACCGCAAGGGGCAACTGTTGAACAGGCGATTGTTGCGTCTGGCCTTTTGACATTACGTAATGATATCGATTTGACCAAAAATAAAGTGGGCATTTATAGCCGCCCGGCCAAATTGACTGATACGCTGGAAGAGGGGGATCGTGTGGAGATTTACCGCCCCCTGATTGCTGATCCAAAAGAAATGCGCCGTAAGCGGGCAGAGCGCGCTAGAAATAATGCGCAATAATGCCTATTTATTCGCCAGATTACCGACTGGCGAATAAATAAAACACACCTCACTGATTCTCTGGCAGTGACTTTTCATTCTTGATATCAGTTAGCATCCCTTGGCTATCAAAGGTCAGTGTCAGGGTTTCCTGCGTTGTTTTCCCATGCCCCGGTTGTTGGCGGAAAACGTAATACCAAGTCTGACTGCCAAAGGGATCAGTCAGCATTGGTGTTCCCAAAGTGTAAGAAACTTGCTGTTGGGTCATTCCCTTATGGATTTTTGCTACCGCCGCCGGCGTGAGGTAGTTCCCTTGATTAATATCAGGACGATAAACAATTCGCTCAAACATGGAGCAACCCGCAGTCAGCATAACAAGTGATACAGTAGCGGCAGTCAACAATTTACAGCGCATAGTAATTACATTCCTTGAGGAGTCAGGCCGTCGATAATAATAAACATTGAAGAGATTGAAAACCTCTACGCATTTACCTATGACTGCAATTATACAAGAAAGTTGGATTAATTTATGCCGCCAACAGCTCTTTTGCATTGGCCAGCGTATTTTTGGTCACCTCACTGCCCGCCAGAAGCCGCGCCAGCTCTTGGAGCCGTGCTTTTTTGTCCAACAGTTGCATCTGGGTTTCTGTTTCTTCCCCATCAGTTTGCTTGCTGACATGCTTGCTGACATAAAAGTGCTGATGTCCACATCCTGCGACTTGAGGTAAGTGGGTGACACACATCACTTGGGTTGATTCCCCCAATTCACGTAGCAGGCGCCCAACAATCGCTGCCGTTGAGCCGCTGATCCCCACATCAACTTCATCGAAAATGAGCGCAGGGGTTTCCATTTTTTTCGCTGTGATGACCTGAATCGCCAGTGCGATGCGGGAAAGCTCACCACCTGATGCCACTTTTGCCAATGGCTGGTGAGGTTGGCCGGGGTTGGTTGTGACATTAAATTCGACTTTGCTGGCCCCATCAATATTTAAGTGTTCCGGTTCAAAGGTAACATCAATGGTAAAGCGGCCATGAGGCATAGAAAGTTGGTGCATACTGGTTGTTATCAGTTGACCCAGCTCTGCGGCATATTTCTGGCGAATATGGTGCAATTTTTCTGCCACGGTCAGGGCTTGCTGGTAGTGGAGGCTGACAAGTTCACTAAGATGGGCACAATCATCTTCCTGTTGGGATAACTGATACTGCTCTTCCAACAATTGTTGATGTAATGCAGGTAGTTCTTCTGGTGAAACATGATGTTTACGCGCCATGTTGATTTGTTGGGAGATTTTCTGTTCCAGTTCGAATAAACGATTAGGATCCAGTTCCAACTGGTCGCTGTAATGACGTAATTCATCACTGACTTCATTGATTTGGATAGCCGCTTCTTCCAACATGTTAAGCAAGCCATTGAGTTTGTGATCCATGTTGGCAAGCTCGGTCAGTTCGTTTCGTGCATAGTTAAGAAGTCTGATGATATTCTGCTCATCGTTATCACTTAAAAGCTGGAGAATGTTTTGGCTGACGGACAGAAATTGCCCGCAGTTTGCCAGCCGTTTATATTCGCTATCCTGCTCTTGATAATCACCTGATTGTGGTGACAGTTCGTTCAGCTCTTTCAGGTGATATTCCAACAATTGCTGGCGTGAACGGCGCTCAAGGGCCTGTTGTTGAAATTGAGAAAGGGCTTGGCAGCTTTGGCGCCATTGTTGGTAAGCCTGTTTCATCTCATGTTGAAGTTCAAAATCGCCCGTATAAATATCAAGTAATCGCCTTTGGTGACGATTTTCTAACAACAATTGATGAGCATGTTGCCCGTGAATTTGGATCAGATGTGAACCTAATTCACGTAATTGAGCAAGGGGGACAGCCGTGCCATTGATAAAACCGCGAGAGCGCCCGTCAGCGGTGATGGTACGACGCAGCAGGCACTCATTATCATCATCAAGGCTGCCATCAAGCTGGTGGTCTACCAGCCATTTGCGGGCAGAAGGTGCATCAGCCAGTGAAAAGCGGGCACAAAGATCGGTACGTGGAGCACCCGGGCGAACCATGTTGGCTTCGCCACGATTGCCAAGACATAAACCCAGTGCATCAATCGCTATGGATTTACCGGCTCCGGTTTCACCCGTGATTGCCGTCATTCCTGAGCGAAAATCAATTTCAAGTTCGCGAACGATAGCAAAATTACTGATGGTCAGTTGAGTCAGCATCGTGCTCCTCCTTCCTTTTACTGTATACAAAAATAGGTTTTTACATCGTAAGAACACATTCCTGTGCATAAAAACATGTCTGTGCTTTCATACAGTATAAACTGGTTTTTTGTACAGTAAAATAGGGAAACTTGTTTTTTAGAACATTTTTTTCGACCAACCCAGTTTTGTGCTCAGTGTATTGAAGTAGTTGTAATCTTTCGGATGAATTAAGTGCAGGTGATAGTCACTGCGTTTGATGATCACTTCTTCACCATCTTGGATTGGCAACACGATTTGGCTGTCACAACTGACTTCATAGTCATTGCTGTTTTGGGCGAATTTCAGGCGAATGCTGCTTTCGCTGCTGATAACGAGTGGGCGTGCCGAAAGAGTATGTGGAAACATCGGCACCAGCACGATTGCATTCAAGTTTGGGGTTAATATCGGCCCTCCAGCCGACAGTGAATAGGCCGTAGAGCCAGTTGGTGTTGCGATGATCAAGCCGTCTGAACGTTGGGAAAAAGCGAAACGTTCGTCAATATACACTTCAAATTCAATCATGTGGGCAACTTTACCAGGATGTAAGACGACTTCATTCAGCGCCGTGCTACGTCGGGATTTATGCCCCGTTTTTGTCACCTGCGCTTCGAGCAGAAAGCGCTTTTCATCCCGATAATGGCCATCCAGAACTTCGGACAGTTGCTGTAAGGCATTATCAGGGTCTAAATCCGTCAAAAAGCCTAGATTACCTCGGTTGATGCCAATGACTTTGATGTCATAACGTGATAATACTCTGGCTGCCCCAAGCATATTGCCATCACCGCCGACAACAATCACAAGATCGGCGATTTTGCCGATTTCTGTTAGCCCTCCAGTCTGGGCATCCTTTAAGTTAAGGTCTTTTGCGACCTGCCTGTCCACAATGACGCAATAACCTTTGGCTACCAGCCAGTGGTGCAGCATTTCATGGGTGGCCAGCGCTTCAGGATGACGCGGACGACCGACAATACCGATGCATTTGAATTTATTATTCATTGCTGTTATGTCCTTCAGCATATGGTTTGCCCTCACAATATAATGTGTTCCCTTGAATCCCGTGTTTTGATCCCCATAATAAGCAAGAATGGCGAAGATAATACAAATACGCGGAGATATTCATGAGTAGTAAAGACCAAAAAGTACCTGATGAGCAAGTCGCAGAAAATACAGAAAATGTATTAGAGCAACAAATGAGTGCGGAACAGGCAGAGACACCAGAGACTGAAAACGTTGTTGATCCGCGTGTTGCTGAGTTGGAAGAACAACTGAAACAGGCTCAGTCTAACGAACGTGAGGCGATGTTACGTGCTCGTGCTGAAGTGGAAAATATTCGCCGTCGTACTGAACTGGATGTAGAAAAGGCACACAAATTTGCATTGGAAAAATTTGCCAATGAACTTCTGCCTGTTCTCGACAATCTGGAACGGGCATTAGAGGCGGCGGATCGTACCAATGAAGCGCTGTTGCCAATGGTTGAAGGTATTGAACTGACTCTGAAAGCGTTTATTGATGCAGTAGGTAAATTTGGCGTTGAAGTGGTCGGTGACACCCATGTTCCTTTCAATCCAGAAGTGCATCAGGCGATGACCATGATGGAATCTGATCAGCATGAACCTAATCAGGTGATGTTGGTGATGCAGAAAGGCTATACTCTGAATGGTCGCTTATTGCGTCCGGCAATGGTTGTTGTTTCTAAATAAAGTTACAGTATCCCGTGATGCAATGCCGCCATTTAGAAGGCGGCATTTTTGTCGGTAGGGATCAGTTATTGGGGCAATTGAGGATTCCAATCTATTGGCGATAATCCTTGGGCTTCCAGCAGGCTATTGGCTTGTGAAAAATGTTTACAGCCTAAAAAACCACGATGGGCAGACAGCGGTGAAGGGTGCGGTGCTTTTAATACGTGATGGCGTTGGTTATCAATAAAACGGCCTTTTTTCTGGGCATGAGATCCCCAAAGCAGGAAAATAACGCCGCTGCGATATTCATTGATGGCTGCAATCACTTTGTCCGTGAATGTTTCCCACCCCAAATTCGCATGGGAATGCGCGTTGCCGCGTTCGACGGTCAGCACGGTATTGAGCAATAATACCCCCTGTTCTGCCCAACTGACCAAACAGCCGTGATTGGGGCGAATAAATCCGGTAATGTCCGATTCCAGCTCCTTGTACATATTAACAAGAGAAGGTGGCGCAGGAATACCCGGCTGTACAGAGAAAGCCAGACCGTGGGCTTGATTCGGGCCGTGGTAAGGGTCTTGTCCCAAAATCACCACTTTTACATCAGGCAATTCGGTATAGCGAAATGCGTTGAAGACATCTTTCTGAGGCGGATAAATGGTTTTTCCAGCCTGACGTTCATTGGCGACATAAGCCAATGTATCAGCAAAATAAGGCTGTTTCTTTTCATTGCCGATGACATCGTGCCATGTGAGAGGTGCGGGCATAGCCAATCCCTTTCTAAATAATTATCAGATGACTTAAGCTTACCGATTCCCTTGGGATAGGGAAACCCTTCGTTGATTTCAATCAAAGAACCTTCTCATTAGTCTTGGTATACAGGAAATCAGGAACGGTGGTTGATTAAATAATGGTTAATAACCAAGATAATGATGTTGGAGGTATAAATGATTACTGGGATTCAAATTACCCAATCTGACAATGCTGCATTGATGAATTCTTTTTGGCTGTTGGATGATGAAAAAAATGAAGCGCGTTGTCTCTGTGCCAAAGCGGATTACGATGAAGGCCAGATTGTTGCCAAAGAGGAGCTGGGGCAATTTGAATATCGCGAAATTCCGTTAGAAGTCAAACCGACTGTGCGTGTCGAGGGCGGGCAACATCTGAATGTTAATGTTTTGCGCCGTGAAACGTTGGAAGAGGCGGTAAAACACCCCGAAAAATACCCTCAGTTGACTATTCGCGTATCAGGTTATGCTGTACGTTTTAACTCACTGACGCCAGAACAGCAGCGTGATGTTATTACACGTACTTTTACAGAAAGTCTGTAATTCTTGTATCAAGAAAAAAATCTAAAGGGAGAGTCAATACTCCCTTTTTTTATTTGCAATAAACGCGGAAATACAATTCCCTATTTTTATTAGGCGAATTAATTTTGTTAATTAAAAATTAAATTTGTTTTAATGTTGTTAAATATTCTGCCGATAGAGAGTTTGGGGTTTTAAACCACAACAAACCTGAATAATCTGTAGGAGAATCTTATGTCTTTATCAGTTAATACCAGTTTTTTCAGTGAATTAGGGATTTATCCATTACAGGGAAACTCTTTGCAACCTCAATCTCATTCTTCAGCCCAGGCACCACCAGACAAAAAAATTGAGTACAAGTCTTCTTCAGGCATCTCGCTTTCAGAAAATACTGAGCAGGCGAATACACTTTATCAATCATTGATGGGTAATTTAAATGCCAGCACCGCGGTAAAATCCGCATTGAAAGCCAATGAAATTGCCGGGAAAAACCCCCAATTCAACGATTATACCCTGACGCTGGTTACCCGTGATGTTTATCGACAGCATAGTTTAGGGATTGGTAATTATGAGCGCCTGTCTAATGATGCGTTAGCCAAAGCAGGCATTGATCCTAGTACATTGAATGATTATTCAACCGGGTTTCAGGCTGGTGTATACCAAAATAACGGGCTATATATTGTCTCTTTCACCGGGTCGAATGAATTAAAGGATTTTATGGTCAGTATTCGCCAGGGATTGGGTTTTAATGAAAAGCAGTATAATCAAGCCGTGGAATTGGCGCATAAGGCATTAGAAGTATTTGGTGAAGATGTTGTTTTCACGGGGCATTCATTGGGGGGTGGATTAGCAACAGTGGCTGCATTGGCAACCGGAAAACCTGCCGTTATTTATAACTCGGTTAGTGTTTCTGACGCGACATTGAAACACATGGGAATATCACCTGAAGCCGCTCGTGAATTGGCTGACAGTGGCTTGATACGTCATTATGCCGTCCAACATGATTGGTTGGGTAACATGCAAAAAATATTGCAATTTCGTCAACCGATGGGACACACAATAGAGCTTAAGTATGAGTATGAATTAGACAGCATATGGGATGTCATTATGCCTGATCGGTATGGTCTTCACGTCTTTAAAGCCCATTTTTTGGAAGCGGTCGTCGAATCTATGGCAGAGCATAAGCCTTGGTTGAATACACAGCAAAGTGAACAGCATTATACTGTGTAATATTTAGCATTCAGACGGGTGGAACATGGGGTCGAAGCCATTGCATGACTTCGCCCCTGTTCTACATCAGCTTGTTTTGCGATCAATGTATTTTACAAATAATCGTTGCCAGAATTAATCGTTGCTGGATTCAGTTGATTCTGGTTTAGGATTGCCGGAAGGAGTACGGCGTTTACCGATATTTTTACTGTCGCGATGACGAACTTTCACGCGGCTTTTTTTCACATCTTCTGTTTTCTTCTTATTCTCTTTGCGTTTTTCCAGCACTTTTTTCGATGGTTTATAGCTCTTTTTCTCACTAGGGGCTTTGGTTTGCGGGCGAAGCTCATCAACAACCCGGATTTTCAAAGGCTCGTTGAGATAACGGCTGATTTTACCCAAAAGAAGGTGATCATGAGCCTCAACCAGAGCAATGGCGGTTCCCTTACGACCTGCACGGGCAGTACGACCAATCCGGTGTAAGTAAACATCTGCGGTACGAGGTAAATCAAAGTTAAAGACGTGGCTGACATTTTCGATATCCAATCCACGGGAAGCAACGTCAGTTGCGACCAGAACGCTAACTTTGCCATCATTCAAGCGCTTCACGGCATCTGTACGCTTGGCCTGCACCATTTCCCCCTCAAGGAAACTAGCCTGAATGCCTGCCTGGCTCAACCCATCGACAAGTTCACGGACACGCTCTCGTTTGCGCACGAAAACAATGGATTTAGTCACATCGGGTTGCTGGAGAAGGTGACACAGCAAGGTGGTTTTATGCGCCAACGAATCAGCCCGATAATAAAATTGCTGAATTTTTTTGCGTTCGCGGCGAGAAGGTTCTGCATCTATCTCAACCGGATCAGTCAACAGGCGCTCGGCAAAATCACGGATGGATTCCCCTTCCAGCGTTGCGGAGAATAACAGCGTCTGCTTGCGCCAGCGTGTTTCACCTGAAATCGTTTCAACATCATTGGCAAATCCCATATCCAACATGCGATCAGCTTCATCAAGGATCAGCGTTTCCACTGCACGGCAGTCGAAATTTTCCTCTTTAATGTATTGCAACAGACGGCCGGTCGTTGCGACAACAATATCCTGATTCTCACTGAATACTTCCGCGTGGTTCATATAGGCAACACCACCTGTTATGGTAGCAATGTCCAAATGGGTATGGGCTGCAAATTCTTTCGCTTGTTCTGCGACTTGCATTGCCAACTCACGGGTTGGCGTCAAAATCAAGATACGTGGAGGCCCCGATTTTTTGCGGGGGAAATCCAGTAAATGCTGTAGTGCCGGCAGCAGGTAAGCGGCGGTTTTACCTGTACCGGTCGGCGCAGATCCTAATACATCGCGTCCGTTCATCGCGGCAGGAATGGCTGCCTCCTGAATAGCGGTTGGGCGTTCATAGCCTTTTTCGTTCAGTGCTTCAAGCAGGGATTCATCAAGTTCGAATTCGGAAAAGTTTGTCGCAGTCATCATATACCTCTGTTTGGGGCCGCCGATTATAAACAGGTTAAGCGCATTCTTCATCCTATAAAAGCATCCAATGAGTCGGTTGCTTTTATCCGTTGGTCATAAGATTTATGCTATGACAAATTCTAATTTCAGCAGATATGGGTCATGACATCGATACAAAAACCCGCTTTTCGCCGCGGTGGTTTTACATTTAAACAGTTTTTTATTGGACACGATAAATGTGCGATGAAAGTCGGGACGGATGGTGTGCTGTTAGGCGCTTGGGCGCCAGTATATAACAGGAAAAGATGTCTGGATATTGGTTGTGGTAGTGGTTTGATTGCGTTGATGATAGCGCAACGTACCAAAGCAGATACCACGATTGATGCTGTGGAACTGGATGTTCTTGCGGCAATGCAGGCGGCTGATAATGTCCAGCAATCACCGTGGTCTTCCCGCATTACGGTATATCAGCAGGATATTTATAATTTCGTGCAACAAAATAAGGTGCATGAAATCCGTCCCCAATACGATTTAATTGTTAGCAATCCTCCCTATTTTGAACCTGCTGTTGCATGTCGAAACGAAGCACGCAATCAGGCTCGCTATACAGAATCACTGACACATCAGGGGCTATTGGCGTGTGTACAGAAATTGATAGCACCGACCGGGTTATTTTGTCTGGTATTGCCTTATGGCATTGGTGAACAATTTGAAAAAATGGCGTCAGATTTGGGATGGTTTACCCATTTCCGCGTGAATGTGCGTGACAGGCAAGATAAGCCGTTACACCGTTTATTGCTGGGGTTATCACGCCAAAAACAGGATATCCAAGTGGGTGAATTAACCATTCGTTCCCCGGATGGCACCTATTCAGACCCATTTCGTCAGTTAATAACGGATTTTTATCTTTATTATTGATAACGTTAGCGCTATTGAGATGATAAATTATATTTTTTGGCATAATATTTTTCGGTACAGTATTTTTCAACATAACAAGGCAAAGACTTTCTTTTTTCCAGATTAAAATCGCGTGTCCTGTAAAATTGAGACTATGATATAGAAGAAGTGCAAGACGAGAATAACAGGTGGTTGTAACAAAAATTACAGCTAAAGTTGAACTTCACAATAAATTGATACTCAAACTCATGCTTGTTCGGGAAATCAGAACATCATATTGGTTTAATTTAAGTATAAATGTGGAGTTTTACCTCAGGAGAGTGAACCTCGGATGAGCGAGCAGTTAACGGATCAAATGCTGATTGAACGCGTGCAGAAAGGCGATCAAAAAGCATTTAATTTGCTGGTGATAAGATACCAGCACAAAGTAGCGAGCCTGATTGCTCGTTACGTACCCCAAGGCGACGTTCCTGATGTTGCCCAAGAGGTTTTCATTAAGACTTATCGGGCACTGTCTTCTTTCCGGGGTGACAGTGCTTTTTATACATGGCTGTATCGTATTGCCGTTAACACTGCGAAAAATTATTTGGTTGCTCAGGGGCGCCGCCCGCCATCCAATGATCTGGATGCTAGCGACGCAGAAAATTATGATACTTCAAGTTCATTAAAAGAAATTTCGAACCCTGAGAACTTAATGTTGTCTGAAGAATTGAAGGAAGTGGTTTTCCGCACCATTGAATCGCTTCCAGAAGATTTGAGGATAGCGATTACATTGAGGGAGTTGGATGGATTGAGCTATGAGGAAATAGCCGACATCATGGAATGTCCTGTAGGCACTGTGCGTTCACGAATTTTCCGGGCAAGGGAAGCGATTGATAATAAAGTTCAACCACTGATCCAACAGTAAACTGATCCAATAATACTGATCCAACAACATCGTGGGATAAAACAATATTTAAGGGTACTTTGGCATGCAAAGAGAAAAACTTTCCGCATTGATGGATGGAGAAGCTCTTGATAGTGAAGTCGTTCATTTAATCTCTGAAGATGCGGTCATGCAGAAACAGTGGGAAAGATATCACCTTGTACGTGATGTGCTGCGTGGCGATGTGGGGGATGTATTGCACTTGGATATTGCGAGTCAGGTCGCTTTGGCGCTTGAAAAAGAACCCGTTCATATCAATCCCGTTCATACCAATCCAGCGGCTGTTCTGGAATCTCAGCCAAAACCTGAAACATGGGCTAATATGCCATTCTGGGGCAAAATCCGGACATGGAAGAGTCAAATTGCACAAATTGGTGTTGCTGCCTGTGTATCGCTGGCCGTGATTGTCGGTGTCCAGCAACATAATCGTGATAGCAGTGTTGAAACCGATAACCAGTTTGAGGCGCCAGCCTTTAATACATTGCCGGTGATGGGAACAGCCTCAACAGTGGGTTTAATGGCGCCAGCCGAAGAAGAAACGTTCGGTGGTGACTTGAGCACGAAAGTGCGGGAAAGCAACAAGCGGATTGATGCGATGTTGCAGCAATATGAATTTGCCCGCCGCATTCACGGTGAAAAACATGATGGAGTCACTCAGGTTAATCCCGTTCTTGGAGCGCAAGCAGCACAACAATCACAACAACAGTGATGAAACGTATTTGGGTTGTCGTTTTTTTATTGGCGAATAGCCTGATAAACCCCCTGAAAGCCTCAGCGCAACAAAGCAGCGCTGAGGCTTTGTTGCAGGAGATGAATCAGGCGGTAAAAACGCTGAATTATGAGCTCGGATTCATCATCTTAGGGCAGCAATTCCTTTTCCCTTTGCGTTACCGTCATGCCATTATTGATGGACAGGTTATCGCCCAAATGATACAAATGGACGTTTCACGCAGAGAAATTGTCCGGCGCGGTGACCAAATCAGCTATTACGAGCCAGGGTTGGATTCATTCAGTATACGCGGCACGCATATCGTTGATTATCTTCCCCCGATCCTCTTTGCCGATTTTGCACATTTACAGCAATTTTATCGTTTCATTGATGCAGGCAGTACGCACGCGGGTGATCACCCGGTGAATTTTGTGCGCATCATAGCGAAAGATAAAGCCCGCTATAACTATAACCTTCTGATTGATGAGAAATCTCATCTCCCTCTGTTGATCGATCTTTTGGATAAAGATAATCAAACCGTCATTGAGCAATTCCGTGTCGTGTCGTTCACAGTGAATGACGATATTAAAACGGAACTGAAGGCGATTACTGGTTTGAAATTACCGCCCATGTTACTTATTCCGCCTTCTGATAAGTTGAAGTTTCATTGGCGGGTTGAAAAAATGCCTGAGGGTTTCAAAGAGATATCCCGTAGCAGCCGTAAGTTATCAGAGACAGAATGGCTGGAAACCATCATGTATAGTGATGGATTGTTTAATTTTTCTGTCAATGTCGTGAACTCAGATAACAAGGTCGTTGATGAACAACCATTTCGACAAGGCAGGAGAACGGTTTATACTTTGGCCAGCGGCAAAAACAGCATAACAGTCATTGGTGAGCTGCCTTTCGCAACCGCCGGGCGAATTGCGGCAAGCGTGACATTTACGGGAGAAAACTGATGGTTAAAGAATGGGCAACGGTTGTCCGTTGGCAAAAAGGCCGTGCATTATTGCGTTACGGCTCATCTTCCGGCTGTAGCAGTTGTCAGGCCAAAACCGCCTGTGGTTCTTATTTACTGGAAAAAATAGGGCCGGAAAGCATCCATCAGTTGGAAGTCGATATTTCTCAACCACTTCAACCGGGTCAGAAGGTTGAAGTCGGTATTCCTGAAAGTAGTCTGTTACGTTCAGCCATGTTGGTTTATTTGACGCCCTTGTTAGGATTGTTCTTGGGCGCTGCCCTTTTCCAATTATGGACAACTGACCAGTTAGGAATAGGTTTGGGGGGAATTGGCGGTGGGTTCGCGGGTTTCTTCATGGCCCGCAAAATTGCTGCCTATTGGGATAAATTGCAGGCCTACCAGCCCGTTGTATTACAAATTGGTTTACCGCCTGACGCGATTAAGGTACTACAGCAAGAGTAATTTGTTTTATCCTACGCGCTTCAACTTTACTTTATTATTGCAAACGACTTTCCCACTCGTTTGGTTTTCACGGGTTTGGCATGTAGAATACGGCTCCTCAGGCCAGTGGCCAAACCAACAAACTGTCGCTTTATGTCCATCAATGTGTCCATAGGCGAATGATTCAGAAATATTAAGGCAAAAAAGATTTAATAATGAAGCAAATACGAAATTTCTCCATTATCGCCCACATTGACCACGGTAAATCCACGTTATCTGATCGGATTATTCAAATCTGTGGTGGTCTGTCTGATCGCGAAATGGCAGCACAAGTACTGGATTCAATGGATCTTGAACGTGAACGTGGGATCACGATCAAAGCACAAAGTGTCACGCTTGATTACAAGGCAAATGACGGGCAAGTTTACCAATTAAACTTTATCGATACACCGGGGCATGTTGACTTCTCTTACGAAGTTTCCCGTTCACTGGCTGCTTGTGAAGGTGCCTTGCTGGTTGTTGATGCGGGTCAGGGGGTTGAAGCCCAGACCTTGGCTAACTGTTATACCGCCCTTGAAATGGATCTGGAAGTGGTTCCGGTTCTGAACAAAATTGACCTGCCGGCGGCTGAACCCGAGCGGGTTGCTGAAGAAATCGAAGATATTGTGGGAATTGATGCAACCAATGCGGTTCGTTGTTCTGCAAAAACGGGGGTCGGCGTACAGGATGTTATTGAACGTCTGGTCAAAGAGATCCCTGCGCCGGAAGGTGCGCCTGATGCACCATTACAGGCCCTGATTATTGACTCATGGTTTGATAATTACCTTGGTGTGGTTTCGCTTGTCCGGATCAAAAACGGTACGTTGCGTAAAGGGGATAAAGTCAAGGTAATGAGTACCGGGCAGGTATACAACGCTGACCGTCTGGGTATCTTCACCCCGAAACGTGTTGATCGTGATGTATTGAATTGTGGTGAAGTGGGCTGGTTGGTCTGTGCCATCAAAGATATTCTGGGGGCGCCGGTTGGGGATACCTTGACGACGGCTCGTCAGCCAGCCGAAAAAGCCCTTCCTGGTTTTAAAAAGGTCAAACCGCAGGTTTATGCGGGCCTGTTCCCGATCAGTTCCGATGACTATGAAGCGTTTCGTGATGCGTTAGGTAAACTGAGCTTAAATGACGCTTCATTATTCTATGAACCAGAAAGTTCCACGGCATTGGGTTTCGGTTTCCGCTGTGGTTTCCTTGGCTTGCTGCACATGGAAATCATTCAGGAACGGTTGGAACGTGAATATGATCTCGATTTGATCACCACTGCCCCAACAGTTGTTTATGAAGTTGAGACAACCAGTGGTGATATTATCTACGTTGATAGTCCATCCAAGTTGCCGGCATTAAACAGTATTAATGAACTGCGTGAGCCGATTGCAGAATGTCACATGTTGTTGCCGAAAGAGTACCTTGGTAACGTCATTACACTCTGTATAGAAAAACGTGGTGTGCAAACGAATATGGTTTATCACGGTAATCAGGTTGCACTGACTTATGAAATCCCAATGGCTGAAGTGGTTCTGGATTTCTTTGATCGCTTGAAATCAACTTCTCGTGGTTATGCTTCTCTGGATTATAACTTTACTCGTTTCCAGAATTCAGACATGGTTCGCGTAGATGTTCTGATTAACGGTGAGCGTGTTGATGCGCTGGCGTTGATTACTCACCGAGACAATTCTCAATACCGTGGGCGTGAACTCGTGGAAAAGATGAAAGAGCTGATCCCACGCCAGCAATTTGACATTGCAATTCAGGCGGCGATAGGAACCCACATTATTGCGCGTGCTACCGTTAAGCAGTTACGTAAAAACGTCTTGGCGAAATGTTATGGCGGTGACGTCAGCCGTAAGAAAAAGCTATTGCAGAAACAGAAAGAAGGTAAAAAACGCATGAAGCAGGTCGGTAATGTCGAGCTGCCGCAGGAAGCCTTCTTAGCGATTCTGCATGTTGGCAAAGATAATTAACAAGGTCGTAAGGAGTTCAAATGGCTAACACTTTTGCCTTGATATTAACGTTAGCAACGTTAATCACCGGCATTCTTTGGTGCATAGAGCGATTTAAGTTCGCACCTGAACGTAAGAAAAAACTTGCTCACATTCAGGAACAGACGGCAGGCGCAGACGCTCAGGGAGCGTTGGCGACAGAACTTAACAAACCTTCATGGGTTGAAACACTTGCATCTGTCTTTCCCGTGTTAGCCATTGTGTTGGTTCTGCGCTCTTTTGTTTATGAACCTTTTCAGATCCCTTCTGGTTCAATGATGCCGACACTACTGATCGGGGATTTCATTCTGGTTGAAAAATTTGCTTATGGTTTAAAAGACCCGATTACGCAAACAACCTTAATCAAGACAGGTGAGCCTAAGCGTGGGGATATCGCGGTTTTCAAATATCCGAAAAACCCAACTATCGATTTTGTAAAACGAATTATTGGCTTGCCTGGGGATAGGATCGTTTACGATTACGTCAACAAAGAACTTCAGGTTTACCCCGGCTGTGGTTGGAATGCACAATGCAAGGGCGATTTACCGGTGACTTATCGGAATGTGTTCCCAAGTGAATGGACGATAAAAGAAGATGTGACACCAGAAGGTGTTCGTATCAATGGGCTTTATCAAGTTCCTGTTGATGAACCCTTAGGGCCATATTCTCTCCGTCAGGGCGAAAGAGTTGAGAATTTAGGTGATGTGTCACACCATATTCTGACCATCCCTGCAATACAACGCTTCCCGGGTTTCTCTCAAGAAGGCTTGCCGGTTGGCACTTGGGTCGTTCCCAAAGGGCACTATTTCGCGATGGGGGATAACCGTGACAATAGTGATGATAGCCGTTCATGGGGATTTGTTCCGGAGAAAAATCTGGTCGGCCGAGCCACCGCCATCTGGATGAGCTTTGAAAAACAAGAAGGTGAATGGCCTACTGGCGTGCGCTTCAGCCGGATTGGTGGAATTCACTAATATTGATATATTAGCGCAGCATTAATTTATCTCACAGTGTAGAATATTCTTTCAAACGAGATGACTGGCTCCCTAACATGATGAATGCTTTGGGAGCCAGTGCAAACGCAACAGTTTTGTAAGGCATACCGCAAGTTGCCGCACAGGTCTGTTGCGTGTGCTTTTATTTGATGAATTCTAACTGAATTGGTAGCACATGAACGCCATAATAACTAACCGGTTACAACATAAGCTAGGATATACCTTTAAACAGCACGATTTGTTGCTTCAAGCGTTAACTCACCGCAGTGCCAGCAGTAAGCATAATGAACGTTTAGAATTTCTTGGCGACTCAATCCTGAGTTTTGTCATTGCCAATGCGTTGTACCAGCGTTTTCCCCGGGTTGATGAAGGGGATATGAGCCGCATGCGGGCAACATTGGTACGTGGAAATACACTGGCGGAACTGGCCAGGGAATTTGAATTGGGTGAATGCCTGCGTCTGGGGCCGGGTGAGTTAAAGAGTGGGGGGCATCGTCGCGAATCCATTTTAGCGGATAGCATTGAGGCTTTAATCGGCGCTATTTTCCTGGATAGCGATATTCAGACCAGCGAAAAGATTATCCTGAATTGGTATGAAACCCGTTTGAATGAAATTAGTCCGGGT